>CP031585.1:4529038-4830000 GCA_003217735.2 Marinibacterium anthonyi
TCGTCAGGGCGGCATTTAACCAGGTCGAGAACAGGTTCGCCCTGGCCCAGCCCAGGGGCCCCACCGAACTTAGCGGCGGCGTCTTCTGTTCCAGCATCGTGTCGCGGACGAAGGCGACGGTATGTGCGTGTACGTCGCTCATGTCAGCGCTCCTTCAGCTTCACGGATTCGTTGTACCAGTTCATCACGGCCGAGATGACCAGCGAGATCGTCAGGTAGCACAGCATCAGCAGCAGGATGCATTCCAGCTCGCGTCCGGTCTGGTTCATGGTGATCCCGCCCAGCGTGCCGGTGATGTCCATGTACCCCACCGCGATGGCCAGCGACGAGTTCTTGGTCAGGTTGAGGTATTGCGAGATCAGCGGCGGGATGATCACCCGCAGCGCCTGCGGCAGGATGACCAGCGACATGATCCTGCCCGACCGCAGGCCCAGGGCCGCGGCGGCTTCGGTCTGGCCCTTCGAGATGGCCATGATGCCGGCACGCACGTTTTCCGCGATGAAGGCCGCCGTATAAAGCGACAGCGCCAGCCACAGCGCGATCAGCGAGTTCCGCAGATGGGTGCCGCCCTGAAAGTTGAAGCCCTGCAGCGCCGGCATGCCCAGGTGAAAGCCCAGGACGATCAGCACCAGCAGGATCGGCACGACCACGACGCCCAGCCGGTAATACCAGGTGACGGGGCGGTCGCCGGTGGCCTCCTGCACCACATCGGCGCGGCGCTTGATATGGGCCGAGGCGAAAAGCCCGCCGGCCAGCACCACGAGCAGGACGATAAGGTCGAGGCTGACATCGAAGCGCAGCGGGAATGTCCCGAGCAGGTGGATGTCGCCCAGCGACCGCGAGAACAGCGGTTCGGGGATGTAGATGCCGCGGTTGGTCAGAGCCACAGTATGGCCCAGGATCATGGACGAGGCCGGATCGTCGCCGCGGAAGGCGCTTGGCGGCGGCAGGGTCTCGATCAGGATCGCCATGATGAAGACGATCCACAGAAGCACCGGCACGTTTCGGAACATCTCGACGTAGATCGTCATCAGCCGGGCGATCAGCCAGTTGTTCGACAGGCGCAGCACACCGACCACGACACCGATGATGGTGGCCGTGATACAGCCCAGCAGGGCGACAAGCAGCGTGTTCAGCAACCCGATGAAGGCCGCCCGCAGATGCGTATCGCGCGAGGAGTAATCGAGCAGGCGCTGGTTGATGTCGTAACTGGCGGGTTCACGCAGGAACCCGAAGTCGATCGGTTTGCCCAACGCGGCCAGGTTCTGGGCCGTGTTGCTGATGATCCATGCCACAAGCAGCATGAAGGCCATTGTCGCGATCACCTGGATCGTCGCCGAACGATACCGCGTGTCGTAGATCAGCATCGACAGGCGAAACTGATCCTTCGGCGGATCGGTAAGTGTTGTCATGAATATCGTCCCCGTGGCGGTCCGGATGTCCCCTCGGGCAGGGTTTGTCCCCGCTCCACGCGATCCGGCCCCATTTTTCTGGATAGCAAAAGGGCGCAGAAGATCTCTGCGCCCTTCGCTGTCAGCGTGTCAGCGGAACGGCGGGGTGTAGAGAAGCCCGCCGTCGGTCCACTGTGCGTTCAGACCGCGCGCAAGGCCGATCGGGGTGGCTTCGCCGATGTTCTTGGCAAAGATCTCGCCATAGTTGCCACCTGCCAGGATCGCGTTCTTGGCCCAGTCGGCGCTCAGGCCCAGCATTTCGCCCAGGGTGCCTTCGGTGCCCAGGATCCGGTTGATTTCCGGGTTGTTGGTGCCGGCCGACAGCTCTTCGATGTTGGTCGACGAGATGCCCAGTTCTTCGGCGGCGATCAGCGCGTTCAGCGTCCAGCGGACGATGTCGCCCCATTCCGGGTCACCGTGGCGGACCAGCGGACCCAGCGGTTCCTTGGAGATGATTTCCGGCAGGATCACGTGATCGCCGGGGGTCTCGAAGGTGGCGCGGGTCGCGGCAAGGCCGGATGCGTCGGTGGTGTAGACGTCACAGGCGCCGGCCAGGTACTGCTGCTGCGCTTCGGCGTTGGTTTCGATCGGCACGGGTTCGTAGCTGATGTTGTTGGACCGGAAGTAGTCGGCCAGGTTCAGCTCGGTCGTGGTGCCGGTCTGGATGCAGACGGTGGCGCCGTCCAGGTCCTTGGCCGAACTCACGCCCAGGGCCTTGGGAACCATGAAGCCCTGACCGTCATAGTAGTTCACGCCGGCGAATTCGAACTTGAGGTCGACATCGCGCGAGAAGGTCCAGGTGGTGTTCCGGGCCAGCATGTCGATTTCGCCCGACGCAAGTGCGGTGAAACGGGTCTTGCCGGTGGTGGGAACGAATTCGACGGCGGTGGCATCACCAAGGACCGCGGCGGCGACGGCGCGGCAGACGGCAACGTCAAAGCCCTGCCATTCGCCGTTGGCGTCGGGGTACGAAAAGCCGACCAGGCCGGTCGAGACGCCACAGTTCAGCTTGCCACGCGCCTTCACGTCATCCAGCGTGGCAGCCGAAGCAGCGCCGGCAACAATGCCCGCGACAGTCAGCGCGCCAAAAAATACGGTTTTTTTCATCTTTACCTCTTCCTGATGAAGCCGCCCATTGTTGAGCGTGCAGTCCAGCCGCATCAAGCAGCCGGCGGTCGTGCCAAAGGCAGGTTTTTGCCTATCAGCGGCTAGAGTGTGTTCGGATTCAAACGGACCCGTCAAGGGCAGATCCGGCTCGGACGCCTAGTTTCAAGGCATCTGACCAGTGGTAAGTCTAACCTTTTTGCATGTCTCGTGAACACCCTTTGCATGGCATTCGCAAGCTGTCGGGCCGCGCGGCCTTATTGCGGGCGCCAGGGTCCCGACAGGTCGAAGAACCGCTTGGCATGATGGAAATCGCGGCGTTTCTTCTCGGCTTCCTCGGCCGCTTCCTCGTCCTGGCCCCAGTGTTCGGCCTGCCAGTCCTCGTCCAGCCGCGACAGCGTCCAGATCTCTTCGGGGTCGCGCCAGCCGGCGGCGGCGGCAAAGCCCAGCACCAGCGATCCGGTCAAACCCACGAGATCGTGAAACGCCGCCAGGTGAAAGGGCCCCATCCCGTGCACCTTGCCGGTCAGCGCGGCGACGGCCTGGGGCGGCTGCGCGGCATGGATGACCCCGGTGCGCGGTTCCAGCTTGGCGCCCAGCACCGCCTCGGCCCAGCCAAGCGCCGGGTCCCACAGCATCGCCTGCCGTTCCACCAGTTCCACGGGCGCCTCGGCCCGGTAGCACAGCAGATCGGCATCGCCATAGGCGGCCAGCATGTCGGCCACTTCGCCCTGCTGCGGCATCACCCGGTCGATGGCCGCGTTGGCCGATCGCGTGAAGGGCATCGACAGCGGATCGACCTGGCCCTCCTGCGCCTTCCATTCCTCGGCCACGGCTTCGGCCATGCCCCGGGTCGGCAGCACCAGGTCCGCCTTGGCCGGGGTCTTGACCCGGCGGCCGTCCAGCGTGACCCGATGACCTTCGTCCGCCTCTTCGACGTCGACCTTCGTCCAGAAGCGCTTCAATGCCCATTCGCTCATGCCGGTTCCTTCCAGAATGCCTCCAGCTGGCCTGCAAGCGCGCCGAAATCGTCCAGGATGGCGCGCGACGGCTGCAGCATGTGCACCGGATGATAGCCCCAGCTGACCCCAAGACCAGCCACGCCCGCCGCCGCAGCCATGGCCATGTCGAATTCGGTATCGCCGATCATCACCGTGTCCACGGCATCGACCCCGGTTTCCGACATCGCCGTCAGGATCATCGAGGGATGCGGTTTGGACGGATGGTCATCGGCCACCTGCCGGGTGACAAAGTACTTTTCCAGCCCATGCGCCTCGATCATCGCGTCCAGCCCGCGCCGCGACTTGCCCGTCGCCACGCCCAGCAGGACCTCGGGGATCTCGGCCAGCGCCTGAAGCGCCTCCAAGGCGCCGGGGTACAGCGGCATCGACGCTTCGCCCTGCGACAGCCGGTTGGCGCGGAACGTGTCGCGGTAGGCTTCGACCATCCGGTCATGCGCCGCCGGTTCCAGGTCGGGCGCCAGCCGGGGCATCGCGTGATCCAGCGACAGGCCCACGATCGACAGCAGGACATCGCGCGCCGGCAGCGGTGCGTCCACGGCGGCAAAGGCGTGGGTCATCGCCCCGACGATGGCGGCCTGGCTGTCGACCAGCGTGCCGTCGACATCGAAGATCACCAGTTTCAGATCTGCCATTCGTCGTCCTCGAACGGGTCTTCGGGCACCTCGGCGGGGACCCATTGGAAGGTCTTCCAGGTCTTGGCCATGTGCGGCGGCAGATCCGCGGTCAGGCGCAACTGCTTGCGGGTGACGGGGTGTTCCAGGATCAGCATCCGCGCGTGCAGGTGCAGCTTGCGGGATATGTCGCCGCCCAGCTGCGCGCCCCACCCGTCGCCCAGGTTTTCCTGCCCCGATCCGCCGTACTTGCCGTCGCCCACGATCGGATGGCCGATCTCGGCCATGTGCGCGCGCAGCTGGTGGGTCCGCCCGGTGATCGGCACCAGCGCCACCCAGGCCGCGCGCTGCGCGACGTTTTCCAGCACCGCGTAATCGGTGATCGCCCGCTTGGCGCCCGGGGTCTTGTCGACCTCGCTGGGCATGACGCAGTGCATCTTTTCGCCCTCGCCGCCCGCTCCGTGGCCGCCGGCCTTGATCAGCCCGTACTTGATCGTGCCCATCCGGGGATGGGGCACGCCGGCGGTCACCGCCCAGTAGATCTTGCGCGTCTCGCGGTGCCGGAAGGCGGCGGTCAGCCCGGCCGCGATGGCCCGTGTGCGCGCCATGATCAGAACGCCGGATGTATCCTTGTCCAGCCGGTGCACCAGGCGGGGGCTTTCATCCAGGCCAAAGCGCAGCGCATCGGCCAGCCCGTCCACGTGCCGCGTCTGCCCCGACCCGCCCTGCACCGCCAGCCCGGCAGGCTTGTTCAGCGCGATGATATGGTCGTCGCGATAGATCACCGCCTCCTGGATCATCCGCGCATCGGCGTCGGAAATCCGCGGGTCGACCTCGGGGGCCGGCGCTTCGGTGTCGGGCAGCGGCGGCACACGCACCTGCTGGCCCTCTTCCACCCGGGTCGAGGCCTTGACCCGCCCGCCATCCACCCGCAATTCGCCCTTGCGGCACATCTTTTCGATGCGCCCCTGGCTGATCTGGGGAAACTTGCGCTTCAGCCAGCGGTCAAGGCGCTGATCGCCCTCACCCTCGGCCACGGTAACAGTCTGAACGCCGCTCATAGAAACACTCCCCGCGTCGCCTGCATCGCAAGATAAAGCGCGCCCACCGAACAGACCACCGACAGCATGACATAAAGCGCCGCCAGCCCGAAGTCCCCGCGTTCCATCAGCGACACCGTTTCCAACGAGAACGCCGAAAAAGTGGTGAACCCGCCCAGCATGCCGGTCATCACGAACGGACCCAGGTGGCTCAGCCCACGGGCGGCGGCCAGTTCGGCGAACATGCCCATGATGGCGGATCCCACGATGTTGACGCTGATCACGCCAAGCGGAAACGCCTGGGGACCCAGCATCTTGAAGACGGCAACGCCGGTCAGGTACCGGCCCGTGGCGCCGATGGCCCCGCCAAGGGCGACTTGAAGCATTGTAAAGATCATGCCGTCTCCCTTGCGCCAAGCGCCCGGGATGTCAACTGTCGCCGTCCCGCCGCTTGGTCCGAAGCTTCTCGAAATAGTCCAACCGCTTCTTCAGATCCCGTTCAAACCCGCGTTCCACGGGCTGGTAATAGCCGGGGCGCTTCATCTTGTCGGGAAAATAGTTCTGGCCGGAAAACCCGTCTTCGGCGTCGTGATCGTACTGATATCCCGACCCGAACCCCTGTTGCGTCATCAGGTCCGTCGGCGCGTTCAGGATATGCATGGGCGGCGGCGCCGATCCGGTCTTCTTTGCCTCGGCCATCGCCGCCTTGAACGCCACGTACCCGGCGTTGGATTTTGGCGCCAACGCCAGGTAGGCCACCGCCTGCCCCAGCGCCAGCTCGCCCTCGGGCGAGCCGAGGCGTTCGTAGGTTTCCCAGGCCTGCATGCAGATCGTCATCGCCTGCGGGTCGGCCAGGCCGATGTCTTCCCAGGCCATCCGCAGGATGCGCCGCGCCAGGTAACGCGGGTCTTCGCCCCCCGTCAGCATCCGCGCCAGCCAGTACAGCGCGGCATCCGGATCGGACCCGCGCACGGATTTGTGCAGCGCCGAGATCAGGTTGTAATGGGCATCGCCCGACTTGTCGTATTGCGCCGCCCGCCGCATCAGCCGCGTCGACAGCTGATCGCCGTCCAGCGGCTTGGCGACCTTCCAGGCAGCGATCTGTTCCACCAGGTTCAGCAGCGCCCGCCCGTCGCCATCGGCCATCTCGCGCAGGCTTTCGCGCGCCCGGGACGTCAGCGGCAGGTCACGGCCCAGCTCTTCCTCGGCGCGCTTGATCAGGCGCTCCAGATCCGCGTCCGCCAGCCGCGTCAGGATCAGCACCTGCGCACGGCTCAGCAGGGCGGCGTTCAACTCGAACGACGGGTTCTCGGTCGTGGCGCCGACCAGCAGGATCGTCCCGTCTTCCATGTGCGGCAGGAACCCGTCCTGCTGCGCCTTGTTGAACCGGTGGATCTCGTCCACGAACAGCAATGTCCCCTGCCCGTTCCCGCGCCGGATCTTGGCCTGTTCGAACACCTTGCGCAGTTCCGGCACGCCCGAAAAGATCGCCGAGATCTGGACAAAGTGCAGATCCGTCTGTTCCGCCAGCAGCCGCGCGATGGTGGTCTTGCCCACCCCCGGCGGCCCCCAGAACACCAGCGACGACAACGATCCCGACGCCAGCATCACGCCAAGCGGTGCATCCGGCCCCAGCACCTGTTCCTGCCCGATCACCTCGCCCAACGTCTTCGGCCGCAGGCGATCCGCCAGCGGCCGGTGGGGGTCGGGCGGCGGCGGGCCATCGCCGTCGCCCTTGGGTTGATCAAACAGGTCGGCCATGGCTTACAGGCGGAACCGCAGCGACACCCGCCGCCCGCCGCGATTGAGCTCGATCAGCAGGCGGCGGCCCGGATCAGTCAGCAGCGCGGCCACATCGGCGGGGGCCGAGATATCTTCGCGGTTGATCGCCAGCAGCACGTCGCCGGGCTGCAGCCCCGCCGGCAGGCCGCTGGGGCCCGGATCGGTCACCACGACGCCATCGGTGTTGAGCGACAGGTTGTATTCCGAAATCACCGCCGGGTTGGCGCGCGCCACCTGCAGGCCGGGCAGCACTGTCTTGTCGTCCAGCGTCACCGCCTCGCGCGCGGGGGTGTCGGGCGGGGCGATCATGGCGACGTCGTAGTGCTGTTCCTTGCCCTCGTGCCAGGCGGTCACGTCGGCGGTCGCGCCGATCCCGGCCACGGACATGCGAAACAGCATCTCCTGCCCGGAATTGACCGCAAGGCCGTCGACATCGGTGATCACATCGCCCACCTCAAGCCCGGCCTGCGCCAGCGGGCTGGCGGCATGCAGATCCGCGATCAGGATGCCTTCGGGCGCGGGCAGACCCAGCGACGCGGCCAGGTCCCCGTCCACCGCCTGCCCCGACACACCGGCCCAGGGCCGTTCAAAGCGGTCGTTGCCCTCGCGCGCCTGGTGCACGAATTCGCGGACCAGGTTGGCGGGGATGGCAAAGCCGATCCCGTTCGACCCGCCCGACCGCGTCAGGATCGAGGTGTTGATGCCGATCAGGTCGCCGTTCACGTCGACCAGCGCGCCCCCCGAGTTGCCCGGGTTGATCGGCGCATCGGTCTGGATGAAATAGCCCCGTTCGTTGCCGGTGGCCGTTCCCGACCGCGCCAGGCCCGACACGATCCCGCTGCTGACGGTCTGGCCCACCCCGAACGGGTTGCCGATGGCCAGCACCAGCTCGCCCACCTCGACCTGGTCGCTGTCGCGCAGCTTCAGCGACGGCAGGCCTTCGGCCCCGTCCAGCTTCAGGATGGCCAGGTCGGCCTCCTTGTCTGCCAGCAGCACCTTGGCGGTGTATTCCCGCCGGTCCGACAGCACGACCCGGATATCCGTCGCCTGCCCCACCACGTGGTAATTCGACACGACGATCCCGTCCTCGCCCAGGATCACGCCGGAGCCCAGCGAATTCTGCACCCGGGGCTTGGACGGCCCCATGCCGCGAAAGAAATCCTCGAAGAAGGGATCGCCGCGGAACGGGCTGGACGACCCCTGCGTGATGATCTTGGCGTAGATGTTGACGACGGCGGGCGCGGCTTCCTTCACCAACGGTGCGAAGCCCAGAGAGATCTCGGACTGGGACACCGGCACGCGCGTTTCCGCGAGCGTGACAGTTGGGACCAGAAGCAGGAGTGCGGCAAAAGCAATGCGTTTCATGGCCGAGATATGTTTCGCGCCGCCGGCTTTTGCAAGCGGCGCCTCGCCGCCTCCCCGGGCCGCGCTTGGAACAGCCGACGGGGGCTTTGCGTTGACAAGGGACAGGCTGAAGAAGGAGGCCCCCATGGCCGAACGCTACAGATCCAACGACGCGCGCCGCGAAACAGCGGCCTATCTCGACGACGAAGCCACGCCCTCGCAGCAGGGCCGCGCGGGCGGAAACCTTGAAACCCGCGTTGGCACGCGCGACATGAAGAAGAGGGCCGAGCAGGATCGCCCCGGCACTACCCGCGTCCGAAAATCGGACGAAAAAGGGAACGGCGGGCGCGGCGGATTGCACGGCACCGGAAAGGAAAGCTGAGATGACACAGATCGACCATGGAACCTGGATCGTCGTGACAGACAGCGAAAAAGCGCTGTTTTTGCGCAATCTGACCGATAACGAGAACCCCAACCTCGACGTTTTCGACGAGGATGAGCAGGACAATCCGTCGGACCGCGACCAATCGGCCAACCGGCCGGGACGCATGCACGACGTCGGCGTGAACCAGCGCTCGGCGATGGACGATACCGACTGGCACGAACTGGCCAAGGAACGGTTCGCCAAGGATCTGTCCGACAAGCTGTACGCCGAAGCGCACCGCGGGGCGTTCCGGCACCTGATCCTGGTGGCCTCGCCCCAGGTGCTGGGCGTGCTGCGCGACGCGCTCCACAAGGAGGTCGCCGACAAGGTGATCGCCGAGATCCCCAAGACCCTGACTAACCACCCCGTGAACAAGATTGAATCCATCGTGAAGGCCGAACTCGCAAACGCTTGAGCAACCGGAGATCCCCATGACAATCCATCGCATCCATTCCAGCACCAGCACCGCAAACCCTTCCGAGGTCGGCCGCTTTTACCGAGATATCTTCGGGATGGACTGTCGAATGGGCGCGGGATGGTCCGTGACACTTGAGCCGGGCTGCGCGCCCCTGGCCCAGCTTGAGGCGGATGACGACGACGTGGATGACGTTGACGTGCCGGGCCTGGAAGTCGAGGTCGAGGATGTCGAGGCGGTCCACCTCAAGGCGCGCCAGATCGGCGCCGAGGTGCCCTTTGGCCCCTGGACCGAACGGTCGGGCGTGCGGCGCATCTTCCTGCGGGATCCGGCCGGCGCGCTGGTCAGCGTGACATCGCGCGAAGCGGCGGCCCGCGCTGCCTGACGTGGGTCGTCAACGCATTGGCGCAAAAAGAAAACCCCCGCGGACCCGCGGGGGTTTGTCATTTCCGGTCGAAAGGCCGAGGATCAATCCTCGAGCGCTTCTTCCTCGACGGCACGGGCCTTGTCGGCTGCGCCCTTGGCATCGATGTCGCGATCGACGAATTCGATGATCGCCATGGGCGCCATGTCGCCATAACGGAAGCCGGCCTTCAGGACGCGGCAGTAGCCACCGGCGCGGTCCTTGTAGCGGGGGCCGAGAATCTCGAAGAGCTTCGCGACGTCCTTGTCTTCCTTCAGCTGGGCTGCGGCCTGACGACGTGCGTGCAGGTCACCGCGCTTGGCAAGCGTGATCAGCTTTTCGACGATCGGACGCAGTTCCTTGGCCTTGGGCAGGGTTGTCTTGATCTGCTCGTGCTCGATCAGCGAGCCGGCCATGTTCGAGAAGAGCGCCTTGCGGTGCTCGTGGGTGCGGTTCAGGCGGCGGTATCCGCGGGCGTGACGCATTGGTTATCTCCTTACGTGTTTTGCTTTGTCCGGAGCCCCATGCGTTTGCGGGGCCCTCTCCTTGGGGCTTTGCGCCCGTGTCGTCCCCGGCAGGTCCGGGCATTTGTTGGCATGATGGGTGCCGCAGCACCCATCCTACGCGAACCGTTCGGGTAAGATGGGTGCTATTGCACCCATCCGCCGAAATCAGAACGCGTCTTCGTATTTCTTGGCGAGATCTTCGATGTTGTCGGGCGGCCAGTCCTCGACATCCATGCCAAGGTGCAGGCCCATGCCGGACAGCACTTCCTTGATCTCGTTCAGCGACTTGCGGCCGAAGTTCGGGGTGCGCAGCATCTCGGCTTCGGTCTTCTGAATCAGGTCGCCGATATAGACGATGTTGTCGTTCTTCAGACAGTTGGCCGACCGCACCGACAGTTCCAGCTCGTCCACCTTCTTGAGAAGCAGCGGGTTGAACTCCAGCCCGTCGTCCTCGTCCTGGCGGCCAGCCGATTCCGGCTCTTCGAAGTTCACGAAGATCGACAGCTGGTCCTGCAGGATCCGCGCGGCGAATGCCACGGCGTCATCCGGCGAGATCGAGCCATCGGTTTCGACCTTCATCGTCAGCTTGTCATAGTCCAGCACCTGGCCCTCGCGGGTGGGCTGCACGTCATAGCTGACCTTCTTGACCGGCGAATAGATCGCATCGATCGGAATCAGCCCGATCGGCGCGTCTTCCGGTTTGTTCTTGTCGGCCGATACATAGCCCTTGCCGGTGTTCACCGTCAGTTCCATGTACAGGTCGGCGCCATCGTCCAGGTGGCAGACGACATGCTCGGGGTTCAGAACCTCGATGCCCGCGCTTTCGGAAATCTGACCGGCGGTGACGACCATCGGCCCCTTGGCCGAGATCGACAGGCGCTTGGGCCCTTCGACGTCCATGCGCAGGGCGACGCCCTTGAGGTTCAGGATGATATCGGTCACATCTTCGCGCACGCCGGCAACGGACGAGAATTCGTGCAGAACGTTGTCGATCTGCACGGATGTGATGGCGGCACCTTGCAGCGACGACATGAGGATACGGCGAAGCGCGTTGCCCAGTGTCAGACCGAAGCCGCGTTCCAGCGGTTCGGCGACAACAGTGGCGCGGCGCGCGGGATCGTTGCCCGGCTTGACGTCAAGCTGCGTTGGCTTGATCAGTTCAGCCCAGTTCTTATGGATCATGCAGTCCCTCCATGCTTGCCCGCCTGCCTGACCCGAATGGCGAGCGTCCCGAGGTTTACGAATGACGAGGGGGGCCGAGCGTCAGCCCGGCCCCAACCTGAAAAATACGTGATCAGACGCGGCGGCGCTTCGGCGGGCGGCAGCCGTTGTGTGCGATCGGCGTCACGTCGCGGATCGACGTGATGTTGAAGCCCACTGCGGCCAGGGCGCGCAGAGCCGATTCACGGCCCGAACCGGGGCCCTGGACTTCGACTTCCAGCGTCTTGACGCCGTGTTCCTGTGCCTTCTTGCCCGCGTCTTCAGCGGCCATCTGAGCGGCATAGGGGGTCGATTTCCGCGAGCCCTTGAAGCCCATGGTGCCGGCGGACGACCACGAAATGGCGTTGCCCTGCACGTCCGAGATAAGGATCTTGGTGTTGTTGAACGACGAGTTCACATGCGCCACACCTGCGGCGATGTTCTTGGAAACCTTACGCTTTGCGCGGGTTTTATCGCGTGCCATTGTTCAGCCTCCCCTTACTTCTTCTTGCCGGCGATGGGCTTAGCGGGGCCCTTGCGCGTGCGTGCGTTGGTATGGGTGCGCTGACCGCGAACCGGCAGGTTGCGGCGGTGGCGCAGGCCACGGTAGCAGCCAAGGTCCATCAGGCGCTTGATGTTCATCTGCGTTTCACGACGCAGGTCGCCTTCGACGGTGTAGTTGGCGTCGATGTGTTCGCGGATCTGCAGGACTTCGGCGTCCGACAGTTCGTTCACACGGCGGGCCGGATCGATACCCACGGCTTCGCAGATCGCTTTGGCCGAGGTGTTGCCGATTCCGGTGATGTAGGTGAGGGCGATAGGTACCCGCTTTGCAGTCGGGATATTGACGCCGGCAATACGTGCCACGTGTATTTGTCCTTTCGTTGCGAGCCCGTAGCTCCAGGCCCTTTTTTCACAACGCTGGGCCATGAACCTGACGGTCCTGACCCGGCATTTTTACGAGGTGGTCGAAAGCCCGGCGAATCCGGACCCCGTCGATTCAGAGAAGCGACGGTGGTGGATAGGGGCATTCGGAAAAGGGGTCAACCCTTCACGAAACTATTTGTCAAGAATTTTCGACGGACCCGGCTGGGCCCTACCCGTTATCAAGGCAACGAAACATGTGATACCTAGCCGGAAATGGTTTTCCAATGCCAATCACGACCTCGTCATGCGCCATCGGTTGCCAGCTGGTCAAGGTCTTCTGTCGCCCGGACGAAAGCCGCAGCCGCCCCGGCGGCCCGCGGGTTCACGCTTTGAGGATTGCGTCGATGGCCTTGGTGACAGCGCTGATTTCACCCAGCCCGTCGATCTTCGTCAGATCGCCCTTGGCATAGTAATACCCGATCAGCGGCGAGGTCTTCTTGTAGTATTCCATCAGCCGCTTGCGCAGGCTTTCCTCGTTGTCGTCGGCCCGGCGCTTGAACTCGGTCCCGCCGCACTTCACGCACTTGCCATCCGCCGGAATCGGCTTGGTGTTGTCGTTGTAGACCTCGCCACAGGTGGCACAGGTCGACCGCGCGGTGATCCGGGCCACCAGTTCGTCGTCGTCGACTTCCATCTCGATCACGGCGTCCAGCTTCTCGCCGGTGGACGCCAGCAGCTCTCCCAGTGCGTCGGCCTGGGCCAGCGTCCGGGGGAACCCGTCGAAGATGAAACCGCGTCCGTCACCCGCGTCGATCTTTTCGCGGATCAGGCCGATAACGATCTCGTCCGTCACCAGCTCACCGCGTTCCATGACCTCGGCCACGCGCTTGCCCATTTCGGATCCGCTGTCCTTGGCATCGCGCAGCATGTCACCGGTGGATAGCTGCACCATTCCGCGTGTTTCAACGAGGTGACGCGATTGCGTCCCCTTGCCCGCGCCCGGCGGGCCCAGAAGGATGATATTCATTTACGTGCCGGGCTCCGCTTGCCACGTTTTTTCGATTTGCCACGCAGCTGCGATTTTTCGATCAGTCCCTCGTACTGATGCGCAAGCAGATGGCTTTGAATCTGCTGGATCGTGTCCATGGTCACGGTCACCACGATCAGAACCGACGTGCCCCCGAAATAGAACGGGATCGAAAACTGGCTGCGCAGGATTTCCGGCAGCAGACAGATCCCCGCCAGGTAGCCAGAGCCCAGGACCAGGATGCGCGACACGACGTAGGTCAGGTATTCCTCGGTCTTCTTGCCGGGGCGGATGCCGGGCACGAAGCCGTTCTGGTTCTTCAGGTTGTCGGCCACGTCGTCCGTCTTGAATGACACGTTGAACGTGTAGAAATACGCGAAAAACACGATCATCGCGGTGAAGAACAGCAGGTACAGCGGACGCCCCGGGCCGAAGTTGGCCAGCAGGAAGGACATCACCGTGCCGTTGGCCGCCGTCTGGCTGAAGGTCGAGATCGTGACCGGCAGCAGCAGCAGCGAGCTGGCGAAGATGGCCGGGATGACGCCGGCCGGGTTGACCTTGATCGGCAGGTGCGAAGACCCGCCGTCATAGACCTTCATCCCCACCTGGCGGCGCGGATACTGGATATGGATCTTTCGCAGCGCGCGTTCCAGGAACACCACCAGCGTGATCGTCACCGCGACCATCAGGATCGCGCCCACGATCACTGCCGGGCTGATCGCACCGGACCGGCCGGACGCCAGGAACTGTGCCAGCGCGGCCGGGATCTCGGCCACGATGCCGACGAAGATGATCAGCGAAATGCCGTTGCCGATCCCGCGCGATGTGATCTGTTCCCCCAGCCACATCAGGAACATCGTGCCCCCGACCAGCGTGATCACGCAGGCGACCCGGAAATACAGGCCCGCATCGGTGACCATGTCCCCGCTCTCAAGCGAAACGGCCAGGCCATAGGCCTGCGCGATTGCCAGGGCAACGGTCCCGTAGCGGGTGTACTGGTTGATCTTCTTGCGCCCCTGCTCGCCCTCTTTCTTCAGCTGTTCCAGCGACGGAACCAGCGAGGTCATCAGCTGGACGATGATCGAGGCCGAGATGTAGGGCATGATGCCCAGGGCAAAGATCCCCATCCGTCCCAGCGCGCCGCCGGTGAACATGGAGACCATGCCGCCGATCCCCTGCCCGGCGCTTTCCATGAAGTCCCGCAGCGCCACGGCGTCGATGCCGGGAACGGGGATGTAGGTGCCAAGACGATAGACGATCAGAAGACCGAGCGTGAAGAGGATGCGGTTTCGCAGGTCGGTGGCTTTGCCAAGCGCGGCCCAGCTCGTGTTGGCCGCCATCTGTTCCGCTGCTGATACCATGAACCGGCTCTTTCTTATGTCGGGACGCCGCCCCTAGGGCTTTTCAGGGGCCCCGGGCGGCGTCGAATGTCGTGCCAAGATGTAAGCGGCACCCGGGCCGCCCACAACCCGTTATTCGGCTGCCGGCTCGGCAGCTGCCGCAACGGTGATCGAACCGCCTGCGCCTTCAACAGCCGAAATGGCCGATTTGGACGCGCCGGTGACCTGCAGCTCGACCTTGGCCGAGAAATCGCCCTTGGCCAGGACGCGGATGCCGTCCAGCTTGCGGCGCACCAGGCCCGAAGCGACCAGCGCGTCTTCGGTCACGGGGGCCGAGGCGTCGATCTTGCCGGCGTCGACGAACTTCTGGATCAGGCCCAGGTTGACGACGGCGTATTCCTTGCGGTTCGGCTTGTTGAAGCCACGCTTGGGCAGACGCTGGTACAGCGGCATCTGGCCGCCTTCGTAGCCCTTGATGGCCACGCCCGAACGGGATTTCTGACCCTTGATACCACGGCCACCGGTCTTGCCCATGCCCGAACCCGGGCCACGGCCAACACGCTTTCTCTTGGGGGCCGCGCCAGCGTTGTCGCGGAGTTCATTCAGTTTCATGTCGCTTCTCCTATGCCGGATGTGACCCCCGAAGCGATCTTGGGGCCAACCACGGCTTTTCTTGATTGTCGATTCCGGGTCCATGAGCGGACCACCGCGCGCGTATAGACCCTGAAACCGGCCATTGCAAGGGCGACGGAGGCGCGTCCCCGCGTCAGCGGCCAAGGCCGGTTCCGCCGCTGTTTCCAGCCATGAACCGGGGCCCGCCGACCGGATCCCGGGCCGGCTTCAACGACCGTTGTTCAGGGCCGTTTTTCAGGGCCGTTTTTCAGGGCCGCCTTTCGGGCCTGCGTCAGCCCTTGCGCAGCCGCTTGGCGTTGGCCCGGGTCTTGGCGCTGATCGGCTGAACGGCGGCCATCGCCACGGCGGCCGGGTCATGGCCCGCCACGGTCGCCCGCGCGGCACGTTCGAACGCGTCGGCAAAGGCGGTGGGCTTTTCGAAAACCATGCGAATGGCTTCCTCGGGTCCCATCTGCCCCAGGGCCATCTGCAGGGTCCGGCGCTGGATCACTTCCTGCGCCGTCCAGTACATCTTGCCGTAGGCAAAGGCCGCCGTCTGCCACGACTGGGCGGCAGACATCATCGAAATCATTCCCAACATTCTCAAATATCCTGTGATTGAAACGAAAAAAGGCGTCCCATCTATATGGGACGCCTCAGCTCGTTTACATAGGGCGGGCCACTCAGGCGTCGCGCTCTTCTACGATTTCGACCAGGTGAGGGATCGAATTCACCATGCCGCGGACCGAAGGCGTGTCCTCCAGTTCGCGGGTCTTGTGCATCTTGTTCAGACCCAGGCCGATCAGCGTCTGGCGCTGCTTGGCGGGGCGGCGGATCGGCGAACCGACCTGCTTGACGACGATGGTCTTTGCCATGTGGATCAGGCCTCCTCGGCGACTTGGCTGGACTCGGCCGGAGCTTCATCCCGCTTCGGCAGAATGTCGGCGACCTTCTTGCCACGGCGTGCGGCCACGTTGCGGGGCGACTGCTCTTTCTTGAGGCCGTCCAGCGTGGCGCGGATCATGTTGTAGGGGTTCTGCGAGCCCAGCGACTTGGACACGACGTCCTTGACACCCAGCATCTCGAACACGGCACGCATCGGACCACCGGCGATGATCCCGGTCCCTTCCGGCGCGGTGCGCATGACGACCTTGCCGGCGCCCCAGCGGCCGTGCATGTCGTGGTGCAGCGTGCGGCCTTCGCGCAGCGGCACGCGGATCATGTTGCGCTTGGCTTGCTCGGTGGCCTTGCGGATGGCCTCGGGGACCTCCTTGGCCTTGCCCTTGCCAAAGCCGACACGGCCCTTCTGGTCGCCGACGACGACAAGTGCCGCAAAGCCGAACCGCTTGCCGCCCTTGACGGTCTTCGACACGCGGTTGATCGCGACGAGGCGATCGGCGAATTCCGGGGTTTCGTCCCGGTCACGGTTGCGGCCACGGCCGCGACGTTCGTTCTGTTCTGCCATGTGGCATCCTTTCAGGCCGGCGCATCAGCGCCAGTAACTCCGACCGCAGTGGGCGACTGTCTGGGACAGCGGCTCCCCGGTCATCGAGACGGAAAGGTGTCCGTCTGCACAATGTGCAAGGTGCGCATCAATGCGCACCCTACGAGGTCGGCGGTAGGGTGCGCATTCATGCGCACCGCACCGTCAGATCTTAAGGCCACCCTCACGCGCGGCGTCGGCCAGGGCCTTCACCTTGCCGTGGTACAGGAAGCCACCACGATCGAAGTACGCCTCTTCCACGCCGGCCGCTTTCGCGCGTTCGGCGATCAGGGTACCGACCTTTGCGGCCGCTTCGACGTTGTTCTTGCCGATCAGCCCAAGATCCTTCTCGAGCGTGGAGGCGGCTGCCAGGGTCTTGCCGGCGACGTCGTCGATCAGCTGAACGCTGATGTTCTTGTTCGACCGGTGCACGCTCAGCCGAAGACGGCCGGCGTTGACCTTGCGCAGCTTGTTCCGAACGCGCAGACGGCGCTTCAGGAACAGGGTCCGTTTGCTGTTTGCCATTTCTCGCGTCCTTACTTCTTCTTGCCTTCCTTGCGGAAGATGTACTCGTCCTTGTACTTGATCCCTTTACCCTTGTAGGGCTCGGGAGCACGCCAGGCACGGATCTCCGCGGCAACCTGACCAACGGCTTGCTGGTCGATGCCTTCCACAATGATTTCGGTCGGCTTCGGTGCGACGATGGTGACGCCTTCGGGCGCAACATAGTCGACGTCATGCGACAGGCCGAGGTTCAGCTTCAGCGTCGTGCCCTGCATCGTGGCGCGGTAACCCACGCCGTTGATCTCGAGCTCTTTCTTGAAGCCGGTGGTCACGCCGGTCACCAGGTTCTGAACCTGGGTCCGCGACATGCCCCACTGCTGACGGGCGCGCTTGGACTTGCCACGGGGCTCGATCGAAACCGTGCCGTCGTTGACAACCAGCGCCACGTCGTCGGTTGCGGTGAAGGTCCGGACCCCCTTGGGGCCCTTCACTTCGATCGTCTGTCCGCTGACCTTGGCTTCGACGCCCGAAGGCAGCTCGACCGGTTTCTTACCAATACGAGACATGTTCAGGCCTCCTTAGAATACGGTGCAAAGCACTTCGCCGCCAACGTTGGCTGCGCGTGCACTTGCGTCCGACATCACGCCCTTGGACGTCGACACGATGGAAACACCCAGGCCCTGACGGACCGAGGGGACATCGCTGACGCCCAGGTACACGCGGCGGCCCGGCTTGGAAACGCGCTTGAGTTCGCGGATCACCGGTTCGCCTTCGTAGTACTTGAGGCTGATTTCAATTGCCGGGTGGCCGTTCTCGCCGGTCACCTTCTCGTAGCCACGGATGTAGCCTTCGTCCTTGAGCACATCGAGGACCCAGGCCCGCAGCTTGGATGCGGGGGTCATCACCGTGGACCGGCGGCGCATCTGTGCGTTCCGGATACGGGTGAGCATATCGCCGATAGGATCGTTCATTTCAGCGCCTCCTTACCAGCTCGACTTCACAAGGCCCGGGATCTGACCGAAGGAGCCAAGCTCCCGCAGCATGATCCGGCTGACCTTGAGTTTGCGATAATATGCGTGCGGACGGCCCGTCAGCTGGCAGCGGTTGTGCAGCCGGGTGGGCGAGCTGTTGCGCGGCAGTTTTGCAAGCTTCAGGCGCGCCTTGAAGCGCTCTTCCATCGGCTTGGTTTCATCGACGGCGATCACTTTCAGCGCGGCACGCTTGGCGGCGTACTTTTCCACCAGCGCCTGACGCTTCTTCTCGCGTTCGATCATGCTTTTCTTAGCCATGATGTCTCTCCCAGGCTCAGCTGTTGAAAGGCATGTTGAAATGCTTCAACAGCGCCTTGGCTTCCGCGTCGGTCTTCGCGGTGGTGGCGATCACGATGTCCAGACCCCAGGTCTCGTCGACCTTGTCGAAATCGATCTCGGGGAACACGATGTGCTCTTTCATGCCCATCGCATAGTTGCCCCGGCCATCGAAGCTTTTGCCCGACACGCCGCGAAAGTCGCGGATACGGGGCATTGCGACGGTGATCAGACGGTCCAGGAATTCGTACATCCGGTCGCCACGCAGGGTGACCTTGGCGCCAAGCGGCATGTCTTCACGGACGCGGAAGCCGGCGATCGACTTCTTGGCCTTGGTGATGACGGCCTTCTGGCCGGCGATCGCACTCAGGTCGTCCTGAGCCGACTTGGCCTTCTTGCTGTCCCGGACGGCTTCGGCGCCACAGCCGATGTTCAGAACGATCTTCTCCAGCTTGGGGAGCATCATTTCGTTCTTGTAGCCGAACTCTTCCATCATCGCGGCGCGGATCGTGCCGGCGTAGAGGGCTTTCAGACGGGGGGTGTAACCGGCGGTATCAAGCATCGATCACGTCTCCGGTGGTCTTGGCGAAACGCACCTTCTTGCCGTCTTCAAGGGTCTTGAAGCCGACGCGGGTGGCTTTGCCGTTGGCGTCCAGGTAGGCGATGTTCGACAGTTCGATCGGGGTCGCCTTCGGAATGCGGCCGCCCTGGCTGGTCTGCGACTGCCGGGTGTGACGGATGGCGACGTTCACGCCTTCCACCACGGCCTTGCCGGCGGCGGGATCAACGGACAGGATCGTGCCCTGCTTGCCCTTGTCCTTGCCGGCGAGCACGACGACCTTGTCGCCCTTCTTCAGCTTGGCTGCCATGTCAGAGCACCTCCGGAGCGAGCGAGATGATCTTCATGAAGCTCTTCGCGCGCAGCTCACGAACCACCGGCCCGAAGATACGGGTGCCGACGGGCTCGTTGTTGTTGTTGAGGATGACGGCGGCGTTGCGATCGAAGCGGATCGCGGTGCCGTCTTCACGGCGGACTTCCTTGGCGGTGCGAACGACGACGGCCTTGCGGACGTCACCTTTCTTCACACGGCCGCGCGGAATGGCTTCCTTGACCGACACCACGATGATGTCGCCCACGGAAGCGTACTTGCGCTTGGATCCGCCCAGGACCTTGATGCACTGAACTTTCCGGGCTCCGGAATTGTCAGCCACATCCAGATTGGTCTGCATCTGGATCATTTGGTTTCTCCCGACCTGTGGGGGCTGGTCTTGTTCTGTCCCCCAGGGTTTCGACTATGGTTTGATACCGTGGGTCTTAGTGACCCGCGGCCTCGTGCTCGGCATGCCGCTGCGCGTCTTCCACCTGCTGGATCTTCGCATGGGCTTCGCGCTCGGCGCGCTCCTGCTCGATCATTTCGGCGGTCATGACTTCCCAGCGCTTGGTCTTGGACTTGGGCGCGCATTCGCGGATGCGAACGGCTTCGCCGACCTTGAACTGGTTGGCTTCGTCATGGGCGCGATATTTCTTCGACTTCCGGATGGTCTTCTTCAGAACCGGGTGCGTGAAGCGGCGTTCCACCGAAACAGTCACGGTCTGGTCGTTGGCGTCGCTGGTCACGGTGCCGCTGAGGATACGTTTGGGCATCTGGTGGGCTCCTTATTCCGCTGCTGCGTTTGCTTTTTCGTTCAGGATGGTCTTCACGCGAGCCACGTCGCGCTTGACCGTCCGGATACGGGCAGTGGTTTCAAGTTGGCCGGTCGCCTGCTGGAAACGCAGGTTGAAGGCTTCTTTCTTCAGAGCCACCAGATCCTCACGAAGCTGATCCGGCGTCTTGTTACGCAGTTCCTGGGCGTTCATCGCCTGTATTCCTTTCAACATCACGGAGAAGGCCCCAAAAGATTTGGGTCACCCTGATTCCCGTGGAGTTCGTGGATGAGCGGCCCCTTTACGCGCCCAACACCCGCATGGCAACCCCGAAAGCCTGTTTGCAGGGGATACCGGGGTGTTTCGCCCCCGTGACGGCGCGTTCCAGCGGGCGGGCCGACCCGCCGCCGCGCCCTGGTGGCGGATCGGCCCGCCCCCGTCATCCGCGCCCGGCGATCCCGAAAACAGGGCCCTGCCCGCGTTCAACCGCGAAATATATTTGGCCGCCACGGGATCCCGGCGCGGCGGTTCGCGTTACTCTGCCATCATACTCTGGCACCACACCCCGGCACCATGTCCCGTAACAAGTAACGAGGTCCCCCATGACCAGGTACACCTCTGCCGCCCTTGCCGTCGCCGTCCTTGGCCTTGCCATCGCCTGTGTCGGCGTCACCTCTGCCGATACCCGGATCGAAAAGAAGTCCGTCGCGGTCCCCGGCAACCAGCAGACGCTTCTGTGGGTGCATTCCGACCTTGGCGACGACTGCACCGGCACCGCGCCCAGGATCGCCCTGATCCGCGGCCCCCAACATGGTGAAATCGCCACCGAGCAAACGGTGCAGACGATCTCGGACGGGACCAGCCCGTGCAACGGCAAGCAGGTGCCGGCGACCAGCGTCTATTTCATCCCCTCCGCCGATTACACGGGCGAAGATCACTTTCGCTACAAATGGATGAAGCAGGACGGCACCCCGGGCCTGGACGCCGCGGTCGCAGTCACGGTCCAGTAAGCGCCGCCTCCCCTTCCCGGCTCCCTGCATAGGGCCCCCTGCATAGGGCCCCCTACATAGGGCTGGGCGCGTCGTTCATCGACAGCACACCCAGCACGTCAAGCCCCGTCAGCACCGCGTCCACGGCGATCGTGGCGATGATCATGCCCATCACCCGGCTGATGACACTGACGCCCGACGCCCCGATGATCCGCTGAATTCCGGCCGCCAGCAGCAGCAGCACCAGCGTGATCAGCAGCACCGCCACCAACAGCCCCGCCGTCACCACCTGCTCCACCAGCGAAACACGGTGATTGTCGGTCAGGATCACCACCGCCAGCATCGCCCCGGGCGAAGCGATCGACGGCATCGCCAGCGGAAACACCGCCCGCGCCATCGCGCCCGCCCTGGCGGCGGCATGGGATTCCTCGCGCTCGGCCTCGGCGATCTCGGCCTCGGGTTTGCTTTCCCCGAAGATCATCGTCATCGCGAAGATGAACAGGATGATGCCGCCCGCCACCTGGAACGCCCCCAGCCGAAGCCCCAGCAGTTCCAGCAGGAACTGCCCGCCCACCAGGAAGGCCAGCAGCACCGCGCCGGCAATCACCACGCCGCGCACCGCAAGCCCGCGGCGCATCTTCTCGGGCACGGACGAGGCGGCGAACAGGAACACCGGGATCGATCCGATCGGATCGATCGTGACGAACATGGTGATAAAGTCTCGCCCCAGACCACTCAGTTCCAGCATTCGGCTTCTCTCCCGTGCGTGCGCAAGGTTTTCCCGGCCAGCGTGGTCGTCCCGACCCTGGCGGTGCAAGGCGAAAGACCCCGATCGCGGCCCTTTTGGCCGCCTTGGTCCCTCGCCTGACAAATTGACGTTCAGATGATCTCGTCCTCGTCGAACATGGCCGCCCCGTCAAGCTGGGTGGACAGGCTTTCAATGCGGCTTTCGGCCCCGGCGGCGGTCACCCTGGCCAGGTGGAACAGCGCGTCGCCCTCGTTCACGA
Source organism: Marinibacterium anthonyi (assembly GCA_003217735.2). Lineage (GTDB taxonomy): Bacteria > Pseudomonadota > Alphaproteobacteria > Rhodobacterales > Rhodobacteraceae > Marinibacterium > Marinibacterium anthonyi. The sequence continues at coordinate 4,551,122 of CP031585.1, forward strand.
TCGGCAGGTTGGCCCGCCCGATGATCAGCCCCGGATCGCCGGCGCGGATCTCCTCCTCGATCTCGCCGAACGGGTCCGAGATCACGCCCAGCAATTCCCCCGCCTCGACGATCTCGCCGATGCCCTTGAAGTTGCGCAACAGCCCGCCTGCGGGGGCGCGTTCCCAATGGGTCTCGGTTGTCTTGACCGGCACCGCCTCGGCCAGCGGCACACCGTCCTCGGGGATCATGCCCAGCACGTGCATCACCCGCAGGATTCCCGCCACACCGACCCGCGCCGACATCTCGTCGAACCGCAGCCCCTCGCCCGCCTCGTACAGCAGGATGTCGACGCCGCGCCGTTGCGCCTCCTTGCGCAAGGACCCGTCGCGCAGCTTCGACCGGATCACCACCGGCGCGCCGAAGGCATCGGCGTATTCCATCGTCTCGGGCTTGCCGGGCGACACGCGGATCTGGGGCATGTTCTCGCGGTGGATCGCCGCCGAATGCAGGTCGATGCCCAGATCGGACCGGTCCACGACCTCGGTCATGAACAGATACGCCAGCCGCCCGGCCAGCGACCCCTTCTCGCTGCCCGGAAACGACCGGTTCAGATCCCGCCGGTCGGGCAGGTAACGCGAATGGTTCAGGAACCCGAAGGTGTTCACGATCGGCACCACCAGCAGCGTGCCGCAGATCCGGTCCAGCTGCGGGCTGCGCAGCAGCCGCCGCGCGATCTCGACCCCGATCACCTCGTCGCCGTGGATCGCCGCGCTGACGAACAGCGTCGGGCCCGGCGTGCGCCCGTGCACCACGTGCACCGACATGGTCACCGGCGTGTGATCCGACAGCACGCTGACCGGCAGTTCTACGGTGCGCTGGGATCCCGGCGGCACCCGGATCGGGCCAAGCTGGAACGAGGGACGTGTGGACATGGGCGCGCCCTGATTATCGTTTTGCCAACCATGGTTATGCCACACCCCCCTGTCCGGCAAGCGCCATTGCGCCTGTCGCTCAGCCCCAGCTGTAGTTGAAGCTGACGCTGATGCGCTCGTCCTCGGCCATGTTCATCGGCACCTCGTGGCGCAGCCAGCTTTCCCACAGCAGCACGTCGCCGACCTTGGGTTTCTCGTAGACAAAGCTTTGCATCTCGCGCCGCGCGCCCTTCTTGCGCACCGGCGCGGCCATCATCATCTGGCTGCGTGGATCCTCCAGCTTCAGCGCGCTGGCCCCGTCGGGCATCGACACGTAGGTCGTGCCCGAGATCACCGAATGCGGATGGATGTGGCTGGTGTGGATGCCGCCTTCGGGCAGGATGTTGATCCAGATGTCCTCCAGCTTCACCTCGCGCCCGTCCAGGTCGAATTCCAGGTCCTCGACAAAGGCGGCGACATGGGCGTCCAGCACCTTGACCAGGTCGGCGAAGATCGGGAACCGCCACGGCAGATCGGTCAGCGACGCATAGGACGTATAGCCGGGATAGCCGTTCTCCTCGCACCATTCCTGGCCTGCCTCGTCATCCTCGGCGATGGAATAGCAGGCGCCCTCCAGCTCTTGGGGATCGATCGGCGATCCGTGTTCGGACAGGGCGGCCCGGTACAGGCGGGTGACGAAAAGGGAAGAAATCTCGGCCATGGCGCGTACTCCGGCAGGTTGGGCCACGCCCGCCCGGAAACGGGGGCGCGACCGAATCGGGTCAATTCTGGCCCCCTGCCTACGACCCGCCACTGCCAGAGAGAAGGCCCATCCCGCCGCAGCCCCGGGCCGGGGTTCACCCGGCCGCGCTGACGGCCTCTTCGATCCAGACCCGGAAATCGGTCAGCCGATGCGCCCCGAAGGAATGGATCAGCGGCACATCCGCCGCATCCCGCCCCCGGCCCACCAGCACCCGGCCATAACGCGTGTCGTTGTTGCGCGGATCGAACACCCACCATTGGCCGCCCAGCCAGACCTCGATCCAGGCGGCGAAATCCATCGGCGCATAGGGCGGCGGCTGGCCGACATCGCTGATGTATCCGGTGCAATAACGCGCCGGGATGTTCAGGCAACGGCACAGCGCGATGGCGGTATGGGCAAAGTCACGACAGACGCCGACCTTCTCCTTCAGCGCCTGCGCCGCTGTGCGCGTCGCCCGCGACTGCTGATAGTCGAACCGCAGGTAGCCATGCACAAAATCGCACACGGCCTGCACCCGCCCCCACCCCTCCGGGCCCTGGCCAAAGGCCTTCCAGGCGAATTCCGACAGCAGGTCGGTTTCGCAATAGCGGCTGGGCAGCAGGAAAAGGATCGCCTCGGGCGGCAGATCCTCCACCGGGACCTGGGGCGCGCCCTCGCCTCGCGGATCCGCCAGCCCGGCGTCGCGCACGATCCCGAAGGTCGCCACGTCAAACGATCCCTTCGGCGCCACCAGCCGGCTGCAGCTGTTGGCGAACCCGTCGACATAGGTGGACACCGCAACGGCGGGGCGCGTGTCCAGCGTGTCCGCCATCTCCATGTCGGCGGCGCGCGATGGATGCACCCGCAGCATGAGGATCATCGGCGTCGGTTCGGGAAGGTCGAACCGCATCCGGCAGCCCAGTCGCATTCGCATGTTTCGGTCTCGCCCGGAAAGGAACATCGCACCATGATCGGTCTTGTCCGGGCGATTGTCCAACGGCGTGGGCCTTGCACCGGTGCGGCGGGCCAAACCCTGCCCCGCACGCCCAAAGAAAAACCCCCGGCCGCATCCGCGCCCGGGGGTTTTCGATATCGTAGGGTGCGCCGTCGCGGCGCACCGTTCACCAGTCCTCGCGAACGACGACGCGGCTCTTGATCGGCAGTTTCATCGCGGCAAGGCGCAGCGCCTCGCGGGCGACGTCCTCGGACACGCCGTCCAGCTCGAACATGACCCGGCCCGGCTTGACGCGGGCGGCCCAGTAATCGACCGAACCCTTACCTTTACCCATCCGGACCTCGGTGGGCTTCGACGACACCGCGGTGTCGGGGAAGATCCGGATCCAGACACGGCCCTGACGCTTCATGTGACGCGTCATGGCCCGGCGGGCGGCTTCGATCTGGCGCGCGGTGATGCGCTCGGGCTGCAGCGCCTTCAGGCCGAAGGTGCCGAAGTTCAGGTCGGACCCGCCCTTCGCAACACCCTTGATGCGGCCCTTGAACTGCTTGCGGAACTTTGTGCGTTTTGGTTGAAGCATGGTTTTCTACTCCTTACCGGTCGCGGTCACGGCGGCCACCGCCACCAGCGCCACGGGGTGCCGGACCATCCTGCAGTTCCTGGGCCTTGCGGTCCCGAGCCTGCGGATCGTGTTCCATGATCTCGCCTTTGAAGATCCAGACCTTGATCCCGATGATGCCGTAGGGCGTCGTCGCTTCGGCATGCGCGTAATCGATGTCCGCACGCAGCGTGTGCAGCGGAACGCGACCTTCGCGATACCATTCGGTCCGTGCGATCTCGGCGCCGCCAAGACGGCCGGCGACGTTCACGCGGATCCCCAGCGACCCCATGCGCATCGCGTTCTGCACGCCGCGCTTCATGGCACGACGGAAGGACACGCGGCGCTCAAGCTGCTGAGCGATGGATTCGGCGACCAGCTGGGCGTCCAGCTCGGGCTTGCGGACCTCGACGATGTTGAGGTGCAGTTCGCTGTCCGTCATCTTGGCCAGCTTCTTGCGAAGCACCTCGATGTCGGCGCCCTTCTTGCCGATGATCACGCCCGGACGCGCGGTGTGAATGGTCACACGGCACTTCTTGTGGGGGCGTTCGATGATCACGCGGGCAATACCGGCCTGCTTGCATTCATCCTTGATGAACTCGCGGATCCGCAGATCCTCCAGCAGCAGATCACCGTAGTCCTTGGTGTCGGCGTACCAGCGGCTGTCCCAGGTGCGGTTGACCTGAAGGCGCATGCCGATCGGATTGACTTTCTGACCCATTAGGCTTGCTCCTCAACCTGGCGCACCTTGATGGTGAGCTCCGAGAACGGCTTCATGATCTTGCCGAACCGACCACGGGCACGCGGGCGGCCGCGCTTCAGGGTCAGGTTCTTGCCGACATAGGCTTCCGCGACGACCAGTTCGTCGACGTCCAGCCCATGGTTGTTCTCGGCATTGGCAATGGCCGACTGCAGGCACTTCTTGACGTCCTGCGCGATCCGCTTCTTCGAGAAGGTCAGGTCCGTCAGGGCCTTGTCCACCTTCTTGCCGCGGATCATGGCGGCCACGAGGTTCAGTTTCTGCGGGCTGGTGCGAAGCATACGGGTCTTGGCCATCGCTTCGTTTTCAGCCACGCGGCGGGGGTTCTTTTCCTTGCCCATGACTTACTTCCGTTTCGCTTTTTTATCAGCCGCATGGCCATAATAGGTCCGCGTCGGGGAATATTCACCGAACTTCTGACCGATCATGTCCTCGGACACCTGCACGGGAACGTGCTTTTGGCCGTTGTACACACCGAACGTCAGGCCCACGAACTGGGGCAGGATCGTCGAGCGGCGCGACCAGATCTTGATCACTTCATTCCGACCGGAATCGCGGGCCGCTTCGGCTTTCTTAAGCACGTAAGCGTCAACGAAAGGGCCTTTCCAAACAGAGCGAGACATATGTTAGCGCCCTTTCTTCTTGGCATGCCGCGAGCGGATGATCAGCTGCTGCGATGCCTTGTTCTTGTTCCGGGTGCGCTTGCCCTTGGTGTCCTTGCCCCAGGGCGTAACCGGCGTACGGCCACCCGAGGTCCGGCCTTCACCACCACCATGGGGGTGGTCGACCGGGTTCATCACGACACCACGAACCGACGGACGCTTGCCCTTGTGGCGCATACGGCCGGCTTTACCGAAGTTCTGGTTGCTGTTGTCGGGGTTCGACACGGCGCCCACGGTGGCCATGCATTCCTGGCGGACCAGGCGCAGTTCACCCGAACTCAGCCGGATCTGGGCGTAGCCACCGTCGCGGCCGACGAACTGGGCATAGGTGCCAGCTGCGCGTGCGATCTGGCCACCCTTGCCGGGCTTCAGCTCGATGTTGTGGACGATGGTACCGATCGGCAGGCCCGAGAACGGCATCGCGTTGCCCGGCTTGATGTCGGCCTTCTGGGCTGCAACGACCTTGTCGCCGACGGCCAGACGCTGAGGCGCCAGGATATACGCCTGCTCGCCGTCCTCATACTTGATGAGCGCGATAAAGGCGGTCCGGTTGGGGTCATATTCGATCCGCTCGACCGTGGCCGAGATATCGAACTTGTTCCGTTTGAAATCGACGATCCGGTAGAGGCGTTTCGCGCCACCACCCCGACGCCGCGAGGTGATCCGTCCGTAGTTGTTCCGGCCGCCCGATTTCGTCAGACCCTCGGTGAGGGCTTTGACGGGACGTCCTTTCCACAGCTCCGAACGGTCGATCAGCACCAGCCCGCGCTGGCCCGGCGTCGTCGGCTTGTACGACTTGAGTGCCATGCTTTCTGTCTTCCGTTAGCTAAAAGGCGGGTGGTCCCGCCTGTGTTTGGGGTCGCTGGACCCGGTGTGTAGGGCCCCGAAGGTCCCCGGCTAGAGGATGGGTGGAAACCACCCATCTTGCGATCCGCCCGTAGGATGGGTGATTGCACCCATCGTCCCGCCAGATCAGAATTCGATCAAATCAAACGGCCCCGAACCGAATCCGGGGCCGCGCGATTGGGCGGACGTATCAAAGCCGCACCCGCCTGTCCATAGCAGAATGGCCCCGGGGCCACCACGACCAACCGGACCCGGCGATCAGCTCCCCAGAACCTTGGCCTTCTGCGCCGCGAATTCCGCTTCGGTCAGGTGACCGGTTTCCTTCAGCTTGACCAGACGCTCGATCTCGTCGGCCGCCGACACGGTCGCCACGGACCGGATATAGTCCTTCTGCGCCGCTTCGATGCGGTGCATGTCCTCGACCTTGTGGGCTTCCATCTTGTCGCCCCGGAACAGCAGGTAGGCCAGAACGCCCAGCCAGGGGAACAGGATCACGAAGGCCACCCAAAGCGCCTTGGCGATGCCCTTCATGTCCTTGGACCGGAAAATGTCGGTCACGACCCCGATCAGAACCCAGAACCAGGCAATCATCAGGAAAAGCCAGAAGATCGACCAGAAAATGTCGAAGAAACCGATATGGTCTTCCATCGTTTTATATCCACTCACTCTACCACGCCCCACCGGCGTCCGCCCGTGCGACATTAACCACGACCATGTAACGCTGATAGTACAAAAATCCCGCCCCCGCGCCCAGCCCCAACCGGCCGCCCCCGGGCCCGAACCTCACCCGCCCTCCCGGCCCCGCCCGACCCGACCGACCCGCCTTCCGCTTGACCGCAAGCCCGCGTACGGATCACCCTGGACGTGTTCACGCCCGTCCGCTCCCGGCCTCACCACAGGAAGACCCGTTCATGTCCGACCAGCCGCTCATCGCCCCCATGACGCTGTCCCAGCTTGAAACCGTGCTCGCCTGGGCCGCCGAAGAAGGCTGGAACCCCGGCCTTGCCGACGCCGAAGCCTTCCACGCCGCCGACCCCGGCGGCTTCTTCCTGGCCCATGTCGACGGCACGCCCGTCGCCGCCATATCGGTCGTCAACCACGGACCCTCCGACGCCTTCCTCGGCCTCTACCTCTGCCGCCCGGACTGGCGCGGCAAGGGGATCGGCCTGGCCACCTGGACCCGCGCGCTCGACCATGCCGGGACCCGCTCGGTCGGGCTGGACGGCGTCCCGGCGCAGGAAGCCAATTACCGCGCCTCCGGCTTCGTGCGCGTCGGCGCCAGCCTGCGCCACGAAGGCCGCTGGCCCGGCCACGGCTCGCCCGCCATCCGCGCCGCCACGCCGTGCGACCTGGCCGCCCTGGCGGCGATGGACACCGCCGCCGGCGGCATCGCCCGCCCTGCCTTCCTGGCGGCCTGGATCCTGCGCAACGACGCCCTGCGCGGCACACGCGTCCTGACCTCGGGATCGGACATCACCGGCTTCGCCACCTGGCGCGCCTGCGCCTCCGGCACCAAGATCGGCCCGCTCATCGCCCCGGACACCGCTTCGGCCCTGGCCCTGATCGCCGACATCGCCGCCCTGCGCCCCGATGGCCCGCTGATCATCGACCTGCCCGAGTCCAACACCGCCCTGCGGGCCGAACTGGACGGCGCCGGCTTCCAGGTCCCGTTCTCGACCGCCCGCATGTATCGCGGCGCGGCGCCCGTCACCTCCCCGTCCCTGCAGGCCATCGCCACGATGGAACTGGGCTGACCGAACGCTCGCAATCGCGCCCGGCACAGGCCCGATCCGCCGCTTTCCGCCCCTCCGATTTGCGATCCGGGCCAGCCTTTGGTACGATTCGCCGATGTGATGCATGAGGCATCCCGGCTGTCCGGCGTGCAGGCCCCCCCGAGGGCCCGTGTTCGGAACAGTCCGAAGACCGAGCACCCGTGATGAAGCGGCCTCGGACAAACCCATATCTACCGACAGGATGACACCATGACCCAAGCCGCCAAGGCCGGAGATACGTTGCGTATTCATTACAAGGGCCGTCTGGACGACGGAACCGTGTTCGACAATTCCGAAGGCAAGGACCCGCTGGAGTTCACCGCCGGAACCGGCGAGATCATCCCGGGCCTCGACAATGCCGTCGTCGGCATGGAAGTGGGCGAACAGCGCGTGGTCACCATCGCGCCCGAAGACGCCTATGGCCCCCGCGACGATGCCCGGGTCCAGCGCATCGACCGCGCCCAGATCCCCGACCACATCCCCACCGCCCCGGGCACCCAGCTGAGCGTCACCACCCAGGACGGCCAGAACGTGCCGGTGGTGGTGTCGGATGCGACCGAAACCCACGTGGAACTGGACGGCAACCACCCGCTGGCCGGCAAGACCCTGACCTTCGACGTCACGCTGGTCGAAATCGCCTGACCCTCCGGCCTGACCTCCGGGAGGAGGCGCCCCGGCGCCTCCTCCCTCCTCCGCCTCACCCGACCATGTCCCCGAACATGCCGGATCGCGCAGGCGCCAGTCGGGATTTGACTTGGACTTCATCCGCTCGACGACCCTATCAAGGGCCCGGACAGCAGGGACGAAGACCAAATGCGCAAGATGACCCGGACAGTTCTGACAGCGACGATCTCGTTGATGACCCTGGCGCCGCTGGCGTCGCAAGGGGCGGCATCAGAACGGGTCATCTGCACCCTTGCCCAAGAGATCGGCGCGCCCGCCCCGCTCCTGTCCCAAGGCCAGTGCGGCATCCGTATCTCGCCCGCCTCCACCTTCAAGATCGCCATCAGCCTGATGGGCTTCGACAGCGGGATCCTCACCGGACCCGATACGCCGGAATGGCCCTTCCAGCCCGGCTATCCCGACTGGCGCGCCGAATGGAAACAGCCGACCACCCCGGCCAGCTGGCTGACATATTCGGTCGTCTGGTATTCGCAGCAGATCACCCAACGGCTCGGCCCCGACCGTTTCGACGCCTATGTCCGCGCCTTCGGCTATGGCAACCAAGACGTCTCCGGTGATCCGGGGCAGCAGAACGGGCTGACCAACGCCTGGCTCAGCTCCTCTCTCCAGATCTCTGCGTCCGAACAGGTGGCCTTTCTCACCCGGATGCTCGCCGGCGGGCTGCCGGTGTCGGACGACTCCGTCGCGCAGACGCGCGCGATCCTCGACCGGCACAGCCCGCGCGGCGGCTGGCAGACCTTCGGCAAGACAGGCGCCGGCCTGCCCTTCGGCCCGGATGGCACGCGGCTCAGGGGGCAGCCCTTCGGCTGGTACGTGGGGTGGGCCGAAAACGGCGACCGCACGGTGGTCTTCGCGCGTCTGGTCCGGTTCGACACCCGACCCGACCGCACTCCGGGCGACATCGCGCGGGACGGGCTCCTGCAGGCGCTCTTTGCATCCGGGGGGCCGTTGTCCTAGCACGTGATGGCGGCCGGCACGGCATGGCCCCGACTGGCCCCGACTGGCCCCGACTGGCACGAACTGGCACGGCTCTGGATGGACCCCGAATGAACCTCGATCTCCTGCGTGATTTCCTGTGCTGCGCCGAAACGTCCAGCCTGACCCGGGCCGCCGACCTGCGCAACACCACGCAATCCAACATCTCCAAGCGCCTGCGCGCGCTTGAGGATCACCTGGGCCAGATCCTGATCGACCGGACCGCCCGGCCGATCGCCCTGACCCGGGCCGGGCAGGATTTCCTGCCCGTCGCGCGCCAGATCCTCTCCGATCTCGACACGTTCCGCGGCCGCTCCGCGCCCTGGGCCGCCGCCGAGGGCGGTCTGTCGATCGTGATGCCCCACAGCGCATCGGTGTCGCTGTTCCCGCGGTTCAAGGAATGGCTCTCGCACCGGATCCCCGGCGTCACCTTCGCGCCCCGGATCGCCAATCACGACATGGCGGCCCATATGATCGCCCAGTCTCAGGTCGACCTGGCCATCGTGACGCATCATCCGGACGTGCCCATCGACGACAGGTTCACCGTGTTCCGCGCCGCCGACATCGCCGAGGATCGCCTGGTCATGGTCGCCACCCCCGCCGGGACGGACGGCGAAGCGATCCATGTCTCGCACGAGCTGACCTATATCGGGCGGATCTGGCGCGCGCTCCGGGATCCTTCGCTGGCGCCTCACGAGGTCCAGCACGGCATGGCCGCCGACATCCGCGCCTATTGCCTTGCCGGGCGCGGCCGCGGGGTCCTGCCCGCCTCGCTGGTCGAGGCGGATATCGCAGCGGGCCGCCTGACCCTCTGCCCCCTCGGGCCGGACATGGCCTTCCGCGTCTCCCTCTACTGCGCCCCGCGCGCCCACCGCCACGCCAGGCGGGTCTGGTCGCTGTGCGACCAGGACAGGCCGCGCCTCTAAGCTCCGGGGCGCACCCGACCGACGCAAAGATGAACAGCCGGTAAATTCGCCGCTGTAACGCCTTGTATTCATTGACCTCGAAAATGTCCCACGCGTGGGACAACGCAAAAAGCCCCCGGCCAGGGCCGGGGGCTTTTGCATGGATCGTTGGGTAGGATGGGTGAATCACCCATCCTACGGCCGGATCACAGACCGGTGGTCACGTCGATCGTGTTGCCTTCTTCAAGCGTCACGTACGCCTTCTTGACGTCCTTCCGCTTGCCCAGCTGGCCGCGGAACCGCTTGACCTTGCCCTTGGTGACGGTGGTGTTGACCGCCTTCACCTTGACATTGAACAGCGCCTCGACCGCTTCCTTGATCTGCGGCTTGGTCGATTCAATGTCGACCTCGAAGACCACTGCGCCGAATTCCGAGGCCATGGTGGCCTTTTCGGTGATGATCGGCTTGCGGATCACGTCGTAATGTTCGGGTTTCGCCGTCATTTCAGTCGTGCCTCCAGGGCTTCGACACCCGCCTTCGTGATCACCAGGGTGTCACGGCGAAGGATGTCATACACGTTTGCACCCATGCTCGGCAGGATATCGAGACCCTCGATGTTCTGCGCCGCGCGGGCGAAAGCTTCGTTCACGGCCGCACCATCGATGATCAGCGCGCGCTTCCAGCCGAGGTTCTTCAGCTGCTTGGCCAGAACCGAGGTCTTGCCTTCGGATTCGGCTGCCTCGATCACGACCAGTTCGCCGGCTTTCGCCTTGGCGGACAGGGCGTGACGCAGGCCCAGCTTGCGGAACTTCTTGGGCAGCTCGTGCTCGTGGCTGCGCGGGGTCGGGCCCTTGTAGATACCACCCTTGCGGAAAATCGGCGCCTTGCGCGAGCCGTGGCGTGCGCCGCCCGTGCCCTTCTGGCGATAGATCTTCTTGGTCGAGTAGCTCACTTCCGAGCGCGTCTTGACCTTGTGGGTGCCCTGCTGCGCGCGCGCGCGCTGCCAGCGGACCACACGGTGCAGGATGTCGGCGCGCGGCTCGAGACCGAAGAGTTCGGCGTCGAGCTCGATGTCGCCGGCTTTCTCACCGTCGAGCTTGATTACGTCGAGTTTCATTCTTCACCCCCTTCGGCGGGCGCCTCTGCTGCCGGCGCTTCAGCGGCCGGAGCTGCACTTGCCTTGATGGCGGCCGGATGCGGCACACCGTCGGGCAGTTTCTTCTTCACGGCATCCTTGATGGTGACCCAGCCGCCCTTGGCGCCCGGAACAGCCCCCTTGATCATGATCAGACCGCGTTCGACATCGGTCTTCACGACTTCCAGGTTCTGCGTGGTCACACGGGCTGCACCCATGTGGCCGGCCATCTTCTTGCCCTTGAACACCTTGCCGGGGTCCTGACACTGACCGGTCGAACCATGCGACCGGTGCGAGATCGAGACACCGTGCGACGCGCGCAGGCCGCCGAAGTTGTGCCGCTTCATGGCACCGGCGAAACCCTTACCGATCGAGGTGCCCGAGACGTCCACTTTCTGGCCTTCCAGGAAGTGTTCGGCCGAGATTTCGGCACCCACGTCGATCAGGTTGTCCGCGGTGACACGGAACTCCACCAGCTTGCGCTTGGGTTCGACCTTCGAGGCGGCGAAATGACCGCGCATGGCCTTCGAGACCCGCTTGATCTTGGGCGAACCCGCGCCAAGCTGAACGGCGGTGTAGCCGTCCTTTTCAGCAGTCCGCTGAGCCACGACCTGAAGGGCGTCCAGTTGCAGGACGGTGACGGGCACTTGCTTCCCGCTGTCAAGAAACAGCCGGGTCATGCCCACTTTCTTTGCGATAATACCAGAGCGCATATGACTACTCCCTGATCTTACGACTGCAGCTTGATCTCGACGTCCACGCCAGCGGCGAGGTCGAGCTTCATAAGCGCGTCAACGGTTTGCGGGGTCGGGTCCACGATGTCCAGCAGCCGCTTGTGCGTGCGGATCTCGAACTGGTCGCGCGACTTCTTGTCGATGTGCGGGCCACGCAGAACGGTGAACTTCTCGATCTTGTTCGGCAGCGGGATCGGCCCGCGAACCTGTGCGCCGGTCCGCTTTGCGGTGTTCACGATCTCCTGGGTGCTGGCGTCCAGCACGCGGTAGTCGAACGCTTTCAACCGGATCCGGATGTTCTGGCTTTGAATTGCCATGTCGCATTCCCCTTAAGTAGGGCGTTGCAGTTGAGAGGTGGCACGGGGGTCATTCCCCGCCCACATCGAACCATTTGTTGTTGGGGGCCGGTCCCGCAGGCTACGGACCCCGAAAACTTTGACGCGCGGGGTGAACCGCGCGTCAGAAACACTTGGCGAACGGGCGTTACCGCCCGCCCTGCTCCCGGATCACTCGATGATCTTGGAGACGACGCCGGCACCCACGGTGCGGCCACCTTCGCGGATGGCAAAGCGCAGGCCCTGCTCCATCGCGATCGGCGCGATCAGTTCAACACCGAACGACACGTTGTCGCCGGGCATCACCATCTCGGTGCCTTCGGCCAGCGTCACGGTGCCGGTCACGTCCGTGGTCCGGAAGTAGAACTGCGGACGGTAGTTCGCGAAGAACGGCGTGTGACGGCCGCCCTCTTCCTTGGTCAGGATGTAGGCCTCGGCTTCGAACTTGGTGTGCGGCTTGACCGAACCCGGCTTGCAGAGAACCTGGCCACGCTCGACCTTGTCACGTTCAATACCGCGCAGCAGGGCGCCGATGTTGTCGCCGGCTTCGCCGCGATCCAGCAGCTTGCGGAACATTTCCACACCGGTGCAGGTGGTTTTCTGGGTGTCCTTGATGCCGACGATTTCCAGTTCGTCACCAACGTTCACCACGCCACGTTCCACACGGCCGGTCACAACCGTGCCACGGCCCGAGATCGAGAACACGTCTTCGATCGGCATCAGGAAGGGCTGATCCACGGCACGCTCGGGGGTGTCGATGTATTCGTCGACGGCCGCCAGCAGTTCCTTGATCTTCTCTTCGCCGATTTCCGGGTCACGGCCTTCCAGCGCGGCCAGGGCCGAACCTGCGATGATCGGAATATCGTCGCCCGGGTAGTCGTAGGACGACAGCAGTTCGCGGACTTCCATCTCCACGAGCTCCAGCAGTTCCTCGTCATCGACCTGGTCGACCTTGTTCAGGAACACGACCATCTTCGGGATGCCGACCTGGCGGCCCAGCAGGATGTGTTCGCGGGTCTGGGGCATCGGGCCGTCGGCGGCGTTCACCACCAGGATCGCGCCGTCCATCTGCGCCGCGCCGGTGATCATGTTCTTCACATAGTCGGCGTGGCCGGGGCAGTCGACGTGCGCGTAGTGGCGCGCGTCGGTCTCGTATTCCACGTGCGCCGTCGAGATCGTGATCCCGCGCGCTTTCTCTTCCGGTGCGCCGTCGATCTGGTCGTAGGCCTTGAAGTCGCCGAAATACTTCGTGATCGCAGCCGTCAGCGTCGTCTTGCCGTGGTCAACGTGGCCGATCGTGCCGATGTTAACGTGCGGTTTGTTACGCTCAAACTTTGCCTTTGCCATGATGGCCTCCTGTCATTCGGGTCGGCGGGGTGAACCCCGCCCTACAAGTGATGGGTAGGGCGGGGTAAACCCCGCCACCCGGATTACGCGTATTTCGCCTGGATCTCGTCGCTGATGTTCTGCGGGACCGGGTCGTAGTGATCGAACTGCATCGTGAACTGCGCACGGCCCGAGGACATCGAGCGCAGCGTGTTGATGTAGCCGAACATGTTGGCCAGCGGCACGAACACGTTGATCGCGATCGCGTTGCCGCGATTTTCCTGGCCGGTCACCTGGCCACGACGCGACGTCAGGTCGCCGATGATGCCGCCGGTGTATTCTTCCGGCGTGATCACTTCGACTTTCATGATCGGTTCGAGCAGTTTCGCACCGGCCTTGCGCAGACCTTCACGCATGCACATCCGTGCGGCGATCTCGAAGGCCAGGACCGAGGAGTCCACGTCGTGGAACTTGCCGTCGATCAGCGCGACCTTGAAGTCGATCACCGGGAAGCCTGCCAGCGGACCGGAGTCCATGACCGACTTGATGCCCTTTTCGACGCCCGGAATGTATTCCTTCGGAACCGAACCGCCCACGATCTTGCTCGAGAACGAATAGCCTTCGCCCGGCTCTGTCGGCGAGATGACCAGCTTGACCTCGGCGAACTGACCCGAACCACCCGACTGCTTCTTGTGGGTGTAGGTGTGTTCGATCTCGTGACCGATGGTCTCGCGATACGCCACCTGCGGCGCACCGATGTTGGCCTCGACCTTGAACTCGCGCCGCAGACGATCGACCAGGATGTCCAGGTGAAGTTCGCCCATGCCCTTCATGATGGTCTGGCCCGATTCCTGATCGGTTTCGACGCGGAAGGACGGATCTTCGGCTGCCAGACGGGCAAGGCCGGCCGACATTTTTTCCTGGTCGCCCTTGGTCTTGGGCTCGACCGCGATCTCGATGACCGGATCCGGGAACGTCATGGTTTCCAGGACGACCGGGTCGTTCTTGGCGCACAGCGTGTCACCCGTGGTGGTGTTCTTCAGGCCACCCAGGGCGATGATGTCGCCGGCAAAGGCTTCATCGATCTCTTCGCGGTTGTTCGAATGCATCATCATCATCCGGCCAACACGCTCGTTGTTGCCCTTGGTCGAATTCAGCATCGTGTCGCCCTTGGCGAGCTTGCCCGAATAGATCCGCACGAAGGTCAACGAGCCCACGAAGGGGTCGTTCATGATCTTGAACGCCAGGCCTGCGAACGGCATGTCGTCATCGGCCCGGCGCGCGATGTTGCGGGTTTCTTCCTCGTCACCGGGGCGGAAGCCCATGTAGTCGACCACGTCGAGCGGGCTCGGCAGATAGTCGATCACGGCGTTCAGAAGCGGCTGGACGCCCTTGTTCTTGAACGCCGAGCCACCCAGCATCGGAACGAAGGCCATCTCGAGGCAGCCCTTGCGCAGCAGCTTGCGCAGGGTGTCGATGTCGGGCTCTTCGCCTTCCAGGTAGGCTTCCATCGCCGTGTCGTCCATTTCGACGGCGGCTTCGATCATGGTGTTGCGCCATTCGTCGGCCTGATCCTGCAGCTCGGGACGGATGTCCTCAAGCGTCCAGGTCGCACCGAGGTCGTCGCCCTTCCACAGCCATTCCTTCATCAGCACGAGGTCGAGCAGGCCTTCCAGCTCGGTCTCGGCGCCGATCGGGATCGCGACGGGGATGGCACGTGCGCCGGTCCGTTCTTCGATCATCTTGTGGCAGTTGAAGAAGTCCGCGCCGATCTTGTCCATCTTGTTGACGAAGACGATGCGCGGAACCTTGTAGCGGTCAGCCTGACGCCACACGGTTTCGGTCTGGGGTTCGACACCCGCGTTGGCATCCAGCACGCAGACAGCACCGTCAAGCACGGCCAGCGAACGTTCGACTTCGATGGTGAAGTCGACGTGACCGGGGGTGTCGATGATGTTGAAGCGGTACTTGGTGTCCGAAGTGCCTTCGGCGGTCGGCTCTTCCTGGCGCTGCCAGAAAGTCGTCGTCGCAGCCGAAGTGATCGTGATGCCGCGTTCCTGTTCCTGCTCCATCCAGTCCATGGTGGCCGCACCGTCGTGCACCTCACCGATGTTGTGGGATTTGCCGGTATAGAACAGGATGCGCTCCGACGTCGTGGTCTTGCCGGCGTCGATATGCGCCATGATCCCGAAGTTGCGGTAGCGTTGAAGCGGATAGTCGCGTGCCATGGTGTCGAACCTTTTAGGGGTTACCAGCGATAGTGCGAGAAGGCCTTGTTGGCCTCTGCCATCTTGTGGGTGTCTTCGCGCTTCTTCACGGCCGAACCACGGGACTGCACTGCGTCCAGCAACTCGCCTGCAAGGCGCTCTTCCATCGTGTTCTCGTTCCGGGCGCGCGACGCGTTGATCAGCCAGCGGATGGCCAGAGCTTCACGGCGCTCGGGGCGCACTTCGACGGGCACCTGGTAGGTGGCACCACCGACACGGCGCGAGCGGACCTCGACCGACGGTTTGATATTGTCGAGCGCTTCGTGGAAAACTTCCACGGGCGCACGTTTCACGCGGTTCTCGATACGGTCGAGAGCGTTGTACACGATGCGTTCGGCGGCAGATTTCTTGCCGTCGTACATCAGGTTGTTCATGAACTTCGTCAGAATGCGGTCGCCATATTTGGCGTCCGGCAAAACTTCGCGTTTTTCGGCGGCGTGACGGCGGGACATATCCTAATCCTCTTACTTCGGACGCTTCGCGCCGTACTTCGAACGGCGTTGTTTACGGTCCTTGACGCCCTGGGTATCCAGGACACCGCGCAGAATGTGGTAACGGACACCCGGAAGGTCTTTCACACGACCGCCGCGGATGAGCACGACCGAGTGCTCCTGCAGGTTGTGGCTTTCACCCGGAATGTAGCTGATCACCTCGAAGCCGTTGGTGAGCCGCACCTTGGCCACCTTCCGCATTGCCGAGTTCGGCTTCTTCGGGGTGGTGGTATAGACCCGCGTGCAGACGCCGCGTTTCTGCGGGCACTGCTCGAGGTGCATGGACTTGGAGCGTTTCACTTTGGGCTGCCGCGGTTTGCGGATCAGCTGTTGGATCGTTGGCATTCCGGTTTCTTCCCCGTATTCGCAACACACATGTCTGCACGCGCGTGCGTGCGGTTCGTTCAAGCAAGGCGCCTGGATTGCCCAAATCTGGTGAGCTATCGCAAAAGCGCAACGACCGCATGCGACCCCTGCTTGATGGGCCGACGCGGCGGGTTTCCAGAGGATCGGGCCTTGAAGGGCCGGATCGTGACCTCGGCAGTACTGAAGCCGGCCGCGTGCCAAGAGGGCCCCGCGCCGGGATAGCGGGCACATATAGGGAGTCGGGGGGGCTGTCAACACCCGCCCCCGGTTGCAGTACCCCTGCCACACTGTAATGCTGGGTCGGACGCGGGGTCATTAACCGAAGGTGAGGCGGATTACCATGCAGGTCATCGGATTGTGCCGGTTTTCCTATCCGGCCGAAGGCGGCTTTCAGGTCGAGCATGAAAGCCTGCAGGACAGAATCGACTATCTTTATGCCCCTGCCCGGCTGGAGGAGCGTTTCCGCACGTTCGAGGCCTTTACCCTGCCCCCGCTGCGCGCCCAGACCGACGGGGATTTCACCTTCCTGGTCGTGGTCGGCGACACCCTGCCCGCCCGCTACCGCGACCGGCTCGAGGCGCTGCTGGCCGATATCCCCCAGGCCCAGATCCGCACCTATCCGCCCGGCCCCCACCGCCAGGTCATGCAGGACGCGATCAACACCATCCGCAAGCCCAAGGGGCCGTCGCTGCAGTTCCGCATGGACGACGACGATGCCGTGGCCGTCACCTACGTGGAAAAGCTGCGCGAGGCCGCGCGTGACGTGCGTGGCCTGCTGCGCAATCACCGCCATATCGCGATCGACTTCAACCAGGGCTACATCGCCCGCCCCGGCCCCGACGGGATTGCCGCCGCGCCTACCCAGCAGCCCTATACCACCGCCGCGCTGGCGGTGATGTTCCGGCCCGGCGTGCAACTGACGGTGATGAACTTTGCCCATGCCAAGGTCGGGCGGCGCATGCCCACCGTCACGTTCTCGGGCGAGGACATGCTGATCCGCGGCCACAACGACTTCAACGATTCCCGCCAGAAGGACGGGGTGAAGCCGGTGACCCTGACACCGCTCGACAGCGCCGGAGAGCTGCATTTCAGCGCCACATACAATATCGACGCCGACCAGGTGCGCGCGCTTTACGCGCCCTCCCTGACCGCCTTTTCGCGGTAAAGCGTGAACAGCCCCGATCCCACCACGATTGCCGCGCCCAGCAAGGTCAGCGACGTCGGCCAGTCGCCGAACATGATGTAGCCCAGGATCAGCGCGACCAGCAGGCTGGTATAGCGGAAGGGCGCGACGAACGACACTTCGCCGACCCGCATGGTCATGACGCTCAGCAGGTAGCCGGCCATCACGAACACCGACGATCCGGTGATCATCCCCCAGTTCCCGGCGGACATCGGGACCCAGGTTGTCCCGATGGTGGCCAGGCCCGCGCAAACCCCGACCGAGATCGCACCGACCAGCGACACCGACATCGAACTTACATGCGCAGAGATCCGGCGCACCACCAGGTCGCGCAGGGTGACGCAGGCGACGGCGGCCAGGGCATAAAGCGCGTGAATGGAAAACCCGTCCGGCCCCGGACGCACGATCAGCAGCATGCCGCAGAAGCCGACGCATATCGCCGTGATCCGGCGCCAGCCGACAGGGTCGCGAAAGAAGATCGCGGCGCCGGCGGTGACGGTCAGGGGCAGCGCCTGCAGCACCGCGCTGACATTGGCCATGGGCATGTTCAGCAGCGCCGTCAGGAACAGGTAGGCGGCGGCGACCTCGCACAGGCTGCGGATGCCGATCAGCCACCAGTCCCTGCGCGAGAACCGAAAGTCCAGCATCCCCAGCGACAGCGCCAGGCCCAGCATCATCAGCGACGACAGCGCCCCGCGCAACGTGAGGATCTGCATCAGGGGAAGGTCGACGCCGACAGCTTTCACCATGGCATCGTTGACGGTGAAGGACGTCATGCCGCCCATCATCAATAACGCGCCGCGGAAGTTGGGTGACATTGTCAGATGTCTTTCAGGTCGGAGAGAGTGACTCCGAAGTTCTTCTTCAGGGATTTTTCGATCCGCGCCGGCTGCATGCGATGGGTCAGGCCCATCTGTGTCGGGTTCGACTTGTTGTCGCCGTGGATGGTGCGGATGAAGGCCGGCACCGAGATATCGGAATAGGTGGTATAGTGCTGCGCCAGCTTGCGGTGCACGTAGCGGTACGGGTTGCGGTGATAGTCCACCGGCGCCAGCAGGGTCGTCCCCGTCGACAGCGGCGCACGTTCCGAGGCGTCGAAGACCTCGTTTTCCCCGCCCTCGATCCGCCGGACATAGAAACCGCGGTTGTTGGCGATGATCGTCGGCGTCCTGGGATCCTGAAGCGCCAGAAGCCCCTTGGCCCGCTTCCGGGTGCGCGCGATGAAATTCACGTCGACCGCGTCGTCATCGTCCAGCCGGAACAGCGCCTTGTGCGTGGCATCGCCCAGGTCGATGGAATTGTAACCGTCCTTGAGCAACGCATAATGGTTGTCCGTCCCCACCGCCCGCAGGTGCAGGTGGTCGTGCGGCGCCAGCAGCGCCTCAAGCCGGGCGCGGTATTCGGGCGGCAGGCGGTCTCCGGTCAGGATGACACAGTCGAACCTTGTGTCGGTCTGGTTCACCAGCGACGGCAGGCAGAGCCTTTCGAACAGGTGGAACCGCAGCGCCATCCGGTCCGGCGACCAGATATGCGCCGCGATCTCGTCAAGGGTGGGGAAGCGTTCGGAATAATAGGTCGGGGTCAGAACGGAAAACCTGAGAAGCCCGATGATCCTGATCCGCTGCGCCATGGGTATCCTCCTTGCCCGTCGCGGCACAGAACACAAGGCGCCGCGATTTGGAAAGCCCCAAAGCGGCGACTGCGGCAGGACATTGCGAAAACCGCAATGGTCCGCAGTGACTGCCGTCAGACCCCGGCCTCGGCCCTGTAGCGGGCGATCCAGGCCGCGCTGACCGCATCCGACAACCGCGCGACACCGGGGGTCAGCGCCCCGGTCGGCGCCGTCACACCAAGTGCGGAGCAGACGCGCAGAACTGTCTGTGCAGGGTTCGCCGACATGGCTTCGTACCCGATCCGCAGCGGTGTGATGGATTGCGCGTCGAACCATGTGGTCCAGGCCGCGTCGTAGGCCTCGAATTCGGCCACCCTGGCGGCGATCCGGTCGAAATCGTACCGGGGCTCCCCGGGCGGCGCCAACCGCTCCAGCTCCCTCCCGTCGGGCGCCACGTGCCAAAGCCCGGTCTGCTCCGCCTTCACCAGCGACACCGCCTGCGCCAGCTTGTCCTCGCGCGCGAGATGGATGAACAGCACCTGCCCGAACACCGCCCGCAGGCGCGCAACGTCAGTGGCCAGACCCGGATGCACCAGGTCGATCATCGCCGTCAGGTCGCCCAGGTTCTCGCGCATCAGGCGCAGGCCGAAGATGCAGGTTCCCCCCCTGCCCGCCCGGATGGCGGCGTCCAGATAGGCCTTGGCATGATCCCTGTCCGACATCCCCGTCCGGTCCGGCAGCCCCCAGGCCGCGGCCCAATGGGGATCGACGTCATTCATGAAGAAGGAATCCGGCGCGCCCGCCACCCCGGTCGAGGTCAGCAGATCGCACAGCAGCGTGCTGCCCGTTCGGGGCGTCGCGCAGATGATGTAGCTGTTCATGGGGACCGTCCCTGTCATGCGCCTGCATAGGCAGCCACGCCACGATCCGGCAAGACCCTTTGTCCGGCAACGACAAAGGGCCGGACGTCGCAAGACGTCCGGCCCGATATCGCACCCCCGGGCCATCAGGCCCGAAGGTCATGTCACGCGATCAATCGCGGCTTTCCGGGGTTTCCACCAGCGTGTCGAACTCGTCGCCACCGATGATGTCGTCCTCCATCGGAGCTGCCAGCGCCGCGGCCGCCTGGGCCTCGTCGCGACGGGCCTCGATGACCACGTTGTCGCGATCGGACGCGATCCGACGCACCTTCTGGGTCGCCCCACCGGTCCCGGCCGGGATCAGGCGGCCGACGATGACGTTTTCCTTCAGGCCGACCAGCTTGTCGCGCTTGCCCTGGACAGACGCCTCGGTCAGCACGCGGGTGGTTTCCTGGAAGGACGCGGCCGAGATGAACGACCGGGTCTGCAGCGACGCCTTGGTGATGCCCAGCAGGATCGGTTCGCCTTGCGCGGGGCGCTGGCCACGGGCCAGGGCCTTCTCGTTGGCCTGATCGAACTCCTGCTTGTCGACATGTTCGCCCTTCAGCAGCGTGGTGTCGCCCGAATCCAGGATCTCCCACTTCTGCAGCATCTGGCGCACGATGACCTCGATGTGCTTGTCGTTGATCTTCACGCCCTGCAGACGATAGACCTCCTGCACCTCGTCGATCATGTACTCGGCCAGAGCCTCGACACCCATGATCGACAGGATGTCGTGGGGCGCGGGGTTGCCGTCCATGATATAGTCACCCTTCTGCACGAAGTCGCCTTCCTGCACCGGGATGTGCTTGCCCTTGGGCACCATGTACTCGACCGTTTCCATCGTCTCGTCCGACGGTTCGATGCTGATACGACGCTTGTTCTTGTAGTCGCGTCCGAACCGCACGTAACCGTCGACCTCGGCGATGATGGCGTGATCCTTGGGACGACGTGCTTCGAAAAGCTCGGCCACACGCGGCAGGCCGCCGGTGATGTCCTTGGTCTTCGCACCTTCCCGCGGGATCCGTGCCACGACGTCGCCGGCCTGAACGGTCTGGCCGTCCTCGATCGACATGACCGCATCCACCGACATCGGATAGGTCACCGGGTTGCCCGCGTCGTTGCGGACCGGTTCGCCATTCTCGTCGGCCAGGATGATCTCGGGCTTCAGCTCGTTGCCTTTCGGCGCGGCCCGCCAGTCGATCACGATCTTCTGGGTCATGCCCGTCGCTTCGTCGGTCTCGTCGCGCACGGCAATGCCGCTGACAAGGTCGACGAACTTGGCCGTACCGGCCTTCTCGGCGATGATCGGCAGGGTATACGGGTCCCATTCGAACAGCTTGTCGCCGCGCGACACCTGCTGACCTTCGGTGACGAAGATCTTGGTGCCGTAGCCGATCTTGTGGCTGGCCCGCTCTTCACCGGCCTCGTCCTTGATGAGCAGCTTCATGTTACGGCCCATCACCATGGTCTCGCCCGCGGCATTGTCGAGAAGCTGAGCGTTCTCGAAATGCACGATGCCGGCCTGGCTGGCTTCGAGGAAGGACTGCTGGCCACCCTGCGCGACACCGCCGATGTGGAAGGTCCGCATCGTCAGCTGGGTGCCGGGTTCACCGATAGACTGGGCGGCGATGATGCCGACCGCTTCGCCGGAGTTGACCATCGTACCGCGCGCCAGGTCACGACCGTAGCACATGGCGCAGACGCCCTCTTCGGCCTCGCAGGTCAGCGGCGACCGGATGCGGGTCGACTGGATGCCCGCATCTTCGACAGCGTCGGCCATGCGTTCGTCGATCAGCTGACCGGCCGAGACGATGACCTCGTCTGTGCCCGGCTTGATGATGTCGTCGGCCGCCACACGGCCAAGCAGACGCTCGCCGATGGACGCCACGACTTCGCCGTCGTTGACGGCCGCTTCGCAGGTGATCGCGTTGTCGGTGCCGCAATCGTGCATGCGCACGATGCAGTCCTGCGCCACGTCCACCAGACGACGGGTCAGGTAACCCGAGTTCGCCGTCTTCAGAGCCGTATCCGACAGACCCTTCCGGGCGCCGTGGGTCGAGTTGAAGTATTCAAGAACGGTCAGACCTTCCTTGAAGTTCGAGATGATCGGCGTTTCGATGATGTCGCCGTTCGGCTTCGCCATCAGGCCGCGCATCCCGCCCAGCTGCTTCATCTGCGTGACCGAGCCACGGGCACCGGAGTGCGCCATCATGTAGACCGAGTTGGTTTCCATGTCGGCGCCGTTCTCGTCCTTGTGGGTGGCCGAGATCGTGTTCATCATCGCTTCGGTGACGCGGTCGTTACACTTCGACCAGGCATCGACGACCTTGTTGTACTTCTCACCCTGGGTGATCAGGCCGTCCATGTACTGCTGTTCGAAGTCCTTGACCTGGTCACGGGTCTCTTCGACGATTTCCCACTTGGTGTCGGGGATGACCATGTCGTCCTTGCCGAAGGAGATCCCCGCCTTGAACGCCTCGCGGAAGCCCATGGTCATGATCTGGTCGCAGAAGATGACCGATTCCTTCTGGCCGCAATAGCGGTAGACGGTGTCGATGACCTGCTGGACTTCCTTCTTCCGCAGAAGACGGTTGACCAGTTCAAAGGGTGCCTTGGCGTTCAGCGGCAGCAGCGCGCCAAGCTTCACCCGGCCCGGGGTCGTCTCGAAACGCTTTTCGACCTCGTTGCCTTCCTCGTCGATCTGGGTGATCCGCGCGGTGACCTTGGCGTGCAGGTGCACCTCGCCGGCATCCAGCGCGTGTTCGACTTCGTTCATCGAACCAAAGATCTTGCCTTCGCCCTTCATGCCTTCGCGCATCACGGTCACGTAGTAGAGACCAAGGATCATGTCCTGCGACGGAACGATGATCGGCGCACCGTTGGCGGGCGACAGGACGTTGTTCGTCGACATCATCAGGACACGCGCTTCCAGCTGGGCCTCGAGGCTCAGCGGGACGTGCACGGCCATCTGGTCGCCGTCGAAGTCGGCGTTGAAGGCCGAGCAGACCAGCGGGTGCAGCTGGATCGCCTTGCCTTCGATCAGCTTGGGCTCGAACGCCTGGATGCCGAGGCGGTGCAGCGTCGGCGCCCGGTTCAGCATGACCGGGTGTTCGCGAATGACCTCGTCGAGGATGTCCCAGACTTCCGGGCGTTCCTTTTCGACAAGCTTCTTCGCCTGCTTCACGGTGCTGCTGAGGCCCTTGGCTTCAAGGCGCGAATAGATGAACGGCTTGAACAGTTCGAGCGCCATCTTCTTCGGCAACCCGCACTGGTGCAGCTTCAGCTCCGGCCCGGTCACGATGACCGACCGGCCCGAGAAGTCGACCCGCTTGCCCAGAAGGTTCTGGCGGAAGCGGCCCTGCTTGCCCTTCAGCATGTCCGACAGCGATTTCAGCGGACGCTTGTTGGCGCCGGTGATCACGCGGCCCCGACGGCCGTTGTCGAACAGGGCGTCGACCGATTCCTGCAGCATCCGCTTTTCGTTCCGGACGATGATGTCCGGCGCGCGCAGTTCGATCAGCCGCTTGAGGCGGTTGTTCCGGTTGATCACCCGGCGATACAGGTCGTTGAGGTCGGACGTCGCGAACCGGCCGCCGTCCAGCGGGACCAGCGGGCGCAGTTCCGGCGGGATGACCGGGATCACGGTCATGACCATCCATTCCGGCCGGTTGCCCGATTCCAGGAAGGATTCCACGACCTTCAGACGCTTGATGATCTTCTTCGGCTTCAGCTCGCCGGTGGCCTCGGCCAGGTCGGCGCGCAGCTGCTCGGCTTCGGCTTCCAGATCGATCGCCGCCAGCATTTCGCGGATGGCTTCAGCGCCGATATTGGCGGTGAAGGCGTCCATGCCATAGGCATCCTGGGCGTCCATGAACTCTTCTTCGGTCAGCATCTGACCGTAGGTGAGATCGGTGAGGCCCGGTTCGATGACCACGTAGTTCTCGAAGTACAGAACCCGTTCCAGGTCGCGCAGGGTCATGTCCAGCATCAGGCCGATCCGGGACGGCAGCGACTTCAGGAACCAGATGTGCGCGACGGGCGAGGCCAGTTCGATATGGCCCATGCGCTCGCGGCGCACCTTCTGCAGCGTGACTTCCACGCCGCATTTCTCGCAGACGACGCCGCGATACTTCATGCGCTTGTACTTGCCGCACAGGCACTCGTAATCCTTGATCGGGCCAAAGATCCGGGCGCAGAACAGGCCGTCACGCTCGGGCTTGAAGGTCCGGTAATTGATCGTCTCGGGCTTCTTGATCTCGCCGTAGGACCAGCTCAGGATCCGTTCGGGCGACGCCAGCGACACCTTGATCTCGTCAAAGACCTTGGGCGGCGTCAGCGGATTGAACGGGTTGTTGGTGATTTCCTGGTTCATTCGATGTCCTCAATATCTAGAGGGTGCGGGGAAGGATTGCGCCCCAGATTTTTCGACGAAAAATCTGGGGGCCGAGAAAATTCGGATGAATTTTCTCACTCCTCCTCCGCATCCAGGAGTTCCATGTTGAGGCCCAGACCGCGGACCTCCTTGACCAGAACGTTGAACGATTCCGGCACGCCGGCCTCGAAGTTGTCCTCGCCCTTGACGATCGACTCGTAGACCTTGGTCCGGCCCGCCACGTCGTCCGACTTCACCGTCAGCATCTCCTGCAGGGTGTAGGCGGCGCCATAGGCTTCCAGGGCCCAGACCTCCATCTCCCCGAAACGCTGACCGCCGAACTGCGCCTTGCCCCCCAGCGGCTGCTGGGTCACGAGCGAGTAGGGTCCGGTCGAACGCGCGTGGATCTTGTCGTCGACCAGGTGGTGCAGCTTCAGCAGGTACTTCACACCCACCGTCACCGGACGCGCGAACTGCTCGCCGGTGCGGCCGTCGAACAGGATCGACTGGCCGGACTGGCTGAAGCCCGCCCGAAGCAGCGCGTCATTGACGTCTGCCTCTTTCGCACCGTCGAAGACCGGCGTCGCGATCGGAACGCCGCGGATCACGTGACCCGCCGCTTCCACGAGGTGATCCTCGTCCATGCTGGCGATGCCTTCTTCGTAGACGTCGTCGCCATAGGCATGACGCATCGCGTCCCGAACCGGGGTCAGGTCGCCCGAGCGGCGGTATTCGTCCAGCGCCTCGTCGATCTGGATGCCCAGGCCACGCGACGCCCAGCCCATGTGCGTTTCAAGGATCTGACCGACGTTCATCCGCGACGGCACGCCCAGCGGGTTCAGACAGAAATCGACCGGGGTCCCGTCGGCGAGGAACGGCATGTCCTCCATCGGCACCACGCGCGAAATCACGCCCTTGTTCCCGTGACGGCCGGCCATCTTGTCGCCCGGCTGCAGCTTGCGCTTCACGGCCACGAAGACCTTGACCATCTTCATGACGCCCGGCGGCAGGTCGTCGCCACGGCGGACCTTCTCGACCTTGTCCTCGAACCGCAGTTCCAGGGCGCGCTTCTGCGCCTCGTACTGTTCGTTCAGCGCCTCGACGATCTGTGCGTCCTGCTCTTCGGTCAGGGCGATCTGCCACCACTGGCTGCGGATCAGCGTATCCAGCAGCTCTTCGGTGACGGTCGATCCCGACTTGATGCCCTTCGGACCCTTGGCAATGACCTTGCCCAGGATCAGCGACTTCAGGCGCGCGTAGATGTTGCGTTCCAGGATCGCCAGCTCGTCGTCGCGGTCGCGGGCCAGGGCCTCGACTTCCTCGCGCTCGATCTGCAGGGCGCGTTCGTCCTTTTCCACACCATGGCGGTTGAAGACGCGCACTTCCACGACGGTCCCGAAATCGCCCGGCTTCACACGCAGCGAGGTATCGCGGACGTCCGAAGCCTTTTCCCCGAAGATGGCGCGCAGCAGCTTTTCTTCCGGCGTCATCGGGCTTTCGCCCTTCGGAGTGATCTTGCCGACCAGAATGTCACCCGGCTCCACATCGGCACCGATATAGACGATGCCCGCCTCGTCGAGGTTGCGCAGGGCTTCCTCGCCGACGTTGGGGATGTCGCGGGTGATTTCCTCGGGCCCAAGCTTGGTGTCACGGGCGGCGACTTCGAATTCCTCGATATGGACCGAGGTAAAGACGTCATCGCGCGCGATCCGTTCCGAGATCAGGATCGAGTCTTCGTAGTTGTAGCCGTTCCACGGCATGAACGCGACGATCACGTTCTTGCCCAGAGCCAGTTCACCGATGTCCGTCGACGGACCGTCGGCGATCACCTCGCCCTTGCCGACCGTCTGACCCACCGTCACCAGCGGACGCTGGTTGATGCAGGTGTTCTGGTTCGACCGCTGGAACTTGCGCAGACGATAGATGTCCACGCCGGCATCGCCCAGTTCCAGGTCCTCGGTGGCCCGGATCACGATCCGCTGTGCATCGACCTGGTCGATGACACCGGCCCGGCGTGCCTGGATGGCAGCACCCGAGTCGATGGCGACCTTGCCTTCGATGCCGGTCCCGACCAGCGGCGCCTCGGCCCGCAGAAGCGGAACCGCCTGACGCTGCATGTTCGAGCCCATGAGGGCGCGGTTGGCGTCGTCGTTTTCGAGGAACGGGATCAGCGAGGCCGCGACCGACACCAGCTGCTTGGGCGACACGTCGATCAGGTCGACGTTTTCGCGCGGCGCCAGCGTGTAGTCGCCCGACTGGCGGGTCGACACGAGGTCGTTGATGAACTTGCCGTCCTCGTCCAGCGACGCGTTGGCCTGGGCCACGGTATGACGCATCTCTTCGGTGGCCGACATGTAATGCACTTCATCGGTCACCTGCGCCTCTTTCACGACGCGATACGGAGTCTCGATGAAGCCATACTTGTTGACCCGCGCGAAGGTGGCGAGCGAGTTGATCAGACCGATGTTCGGGCCTTCCGGCGTTTCGATCGGGCACATCCGGCCATAGTGGGTCGGGTGAACGTCGCGCACCTCAAAGCCGGCGCGTTCGCGGGTCAGACCGCCAGGGCCAAGCGCCGAGAGGCGCCGCTTGTGCGTGACCTCGGACAGCGGGTTGGTCTGGTCCATGAACTGCGACAGCTGCGACGAGCCGAAGAATTCGCGCACGGCGGCGGCGGCCGGTTTGGCGTTGATCAGGTCCTGCGGCATCACCGTGTCGATTTCGACCGACGACATGCGTTCCTTGATCGCGCGTTCCATCCGCAGAAGGCCGACGCGGTACTGGTTTTCCATCAGTTCGCCGACCGACCGGACACGGCGGTTGCCGAGGTGGTCGATGTCGTCGATCTCGCCCTTGCCGTCGCGCAGTTCGACCAGCGCCTTGATGCAGGCGACGATGTCCTCGCGGCGCAGGGTCCGCTGGGTATCGGCGGCATCCAGGGCCAGGCGCATGTTCATCTTCACGCGACCAACGGCCGACAGGTCATAGCGCTCGCTGTCGAAGAACAGCGTGTCGAACAGGTTCGACGCGGCCTCGACGGTGGGCGGCTCGCCCGGGCGCATGACGCGGTAGATGTCCATGAGCGCGGTGTCGCGGCCCATGTTCTTGTCCGCCGCCATGGTGTTGCGGATGTAGGGGCCGACGTTGATGTTGTCGATGTCCAGAACCGGGATCTCGGTGTAGCCACCGTCCATCAGTTCCTTCAGCGTGCCGCCCGTGATCTCGCCGTCCTTGTCGTATTCAAGGGTCAGTTCGTCACCGGCTTCGACATAGATCGCGCCGTTTTCTTCGTTGATGATGTCCTTGGCGACGAACTTGCCGACGATGTGCTCGAACGGCACCAGCAGGTCGGTGACCGTACCGTCGTCGATCAGCTTCTTGACGGCGCGCGGAGTCACCTTCTTGCCGGCTTCGGCAATGACTTCGCCGCTGGCCGCGTCGACCAGGTCATAGGTCGGACGGGTGCCGCGGACGCGGTCGGGGAAGAACGGTGTCACCCAGCCCTGCCCCTTGCGGTACGAGAAGTCGATCGTGTTGTAATAGGCATCCATGATGCCTTCCTGGTCCAGACCCAGCGCGTAAAGCAGCGTGGTGACCGGCAGTTTCCGGCGACGGTCGATCCGCGCGAACACGATGTCCTTGGCGTCGAATTCGAAATCCAGCCACGACCCGCGGTACGGGATGATCCGGCAGGCGAACAGCAGCTTGCCCGACGAATGGGTCTTGCCCTTGTCATGGTCGAAGAACACACCGGGCGACCGGTGCATCTGGGACACGATGACCCGCTCGGTTCCGTTCACGATGAACGTGCCGTTGGGCGTCATCAGGGGCATGTCGCCCATGAAGACGTCCTGTTCCTTGATGTCCTTCACCGACTTGGCGCCGGTATCCTCGTCGACATCGAACACGATCAGGCGCAGCGTGACCTTCAGCGGAGCCGAGAAGGTCATGTCGCGCTGCTGGCATTCCTCGACGTCGTATTTCGGTCGTTCCAGCTCGTACTTGACGAATTCAAGCACCGAGGTCTCGTTGAAATCCTTGATCGGGAAGACGGATTGAAAAACGCCCATGATCCCTTCGCCGTCGGTCGGCATGTCCGCATCACCGGACTTCAGGAACAGGTCGTACGAGGATTTTTGCACCTCGATGAGGTTCGGCATCTCCAGAACTTCACGGATTTTACCGTAATATTTCCGAAGACGTTTCTGGCCAAGGAAGCTTTGAGCCATGACGGATGTCACCTCTTGCGTGTCGCACCGGGCAAGCCAGCCGCCGGGCCACGGCAGCTTCCCCTTACGAGCAGACGGGTAGGATCTATGCATGGCCGCCGTCCCGACTGGCGACCTCCCGATCCTGAACCTGGTCTGAGAAAAGGCTTTACGAAGCCTTTGCCAAGACAGGTTCGGCAGGACCCGGTTTTCCCGGGCCCTGCCTCATCATGCAATGCGGGCTACCCCGATCCTCACGATAAAGTGAAGATCGCGTGCACCCGAAGCGCTTAGGCGACTTCGACCTCGGCGCCAGCTGCTTCCAGCTTGCCTTTGACTTCTTCGGCTTCGTCTTTCGACACGCCTTCTTTGATCTTGCCGCCTTCTTCGACCAGTGCCTTGGCTTCTTTGAGGCCCAGGCCGGTGATGGCACGGACTTCCTTGATCACGTTGATCTTGGAAGCGCCGGCGTTCTTCAGAACGACGTCAAATTCGGTCTTTTCTTCTTCAGCTGCTGCGCCGGCATCGCCTGCCGGGCCTGCAACCATCACGGCGCCGCCAGCGGCGGGCTCGATGCCGTATTCGTCTTTCAGGATGGTCTTGAGTTCCTGAGCTTCCAGGAGGGTCAGACCAACGATCTCTTCTGCGAGTTTCTTCAGATCAGCCATTTTCTCAGCTCTTTCCGTTTAGATGTGTGTTCCAACGTCCAGGGGGTGCCCGAACGCCGATCCATGTCGTGCCGTCGCTTACGCGGCTTCCGCCTTCTCTTCGATGGTCGAAAGAATGCTTGCGATGTTGCTTGCAGGTGCGCCGATGGCCCCGGCGATATTCGCCGCGGGTGCACCGATGCAGCCGACGATCGATGCGATGAGCTCTTCGCGCGAGGGCATCTTGGACACCGTCGCCACGCCAGCCCGGTCCAGAACGGTCTCGCCCATCGCGCCACCAAGGATCTCGAACTTCTGGTTCGCCTTGGCGTAATCCTCGGCCACCTTAGCGGCGGCCACCGGATCTTCGGAATAGGTAAGAACGGTCATGCCCAGAAGCAGATCGGCCATGCTTTCGCACGGACGGCCCGCCAGGGCGATCTTGGTCAGCTTGTTCTTCGCAACACGTACAGAACCACCGACTTCGCGCGCACGCGAACGAAGGTCCTGCATTTCGGCAACTGTCAGACCGGCGTAGTGTGCAACCACTACGACGCCAGAGCTTTCGAAGATCTGGCCGAGTTCCTCGACCACTTTCTCTTTCTGGGCTCTATCCACAGTTTCACTCCAACATTGGAAGGGTTGCCCCCTCCGGCTTCATTTGCCGACCCTTCGGTGACCCGGGGCCGGCGATTGGTCCGTGTACGGGGCTAGACCAAGACGACCGGAATGTGTGGCACACACCCGGAAAATCTGGTAGTTTCCCGTCTCAGGCAGGATTTAACGCTTACGCAACCCACCGTCTTGGACGAAACGGGCAACAGGCGTGACGAATCACACCTTTTGCCGCGAAGCTTGCACATAATCCGTGGGACCCGCTTTTCCAACCCCCAATGTCAGGGGAACGGCGGGACCCGGTCATTCCATGTCCGTGACGCAACGAACATGCGGGAACATCCTTGTTCTGTCATGGTCCTCTGCGAAAGTGCCGTCAAGCGCTCTTCCAGCAGGGACCACATACGCATGTCCACCACGCCCGATCAGATCGTCTATTTCGGCGACAGCATCACCGACAACGGCAACCTCCTGGCCTTCGCCGAAGACATCCTCGCGCCCGAGGCGCTTGATGGTCTCGCCGGGCCCACCGGGGCGGCCAGCAACGGGCCGACCTATGCCGCCTATGCCGCCGACTTCCTGGGCATCGACAGCCAGAACTACGCCGTCGCCTCGGCCGAGGTCGACGGGGTGCAGGACCTGGCCTTCGTCGCCGAAAACTTCGAGGTCGAAGAGTACCTGACCGTTGCCCCTGACGACCCGATCCTGGACACCGACATCAACCTCGACGGCCAGGTCGACCGGTTCCTCGACGACAATTCCGGGCAGGACCTGTCGGGCACCACCGCCTTCATCCTGATCGGCGCCAACGATTACAACGAAATCGACCTGACATCGGACACCGTGATCAAGGATGTGCTGCAGAAGATGCAGGCCGTGGTGTCCGGCATCGCCGAGGAAGCCCTGCGCCTCTGGCAGGCCGGGGTCGGCACGATCATGATCTCGACCCTGCCGTCGGCCGATTTCTACGCCGCGACGGCGGCGCTGCCGGACGACGACATGGCCCTGGCGAACGCGGCGTTCAGCGTGCACAACCTGTACCTGGAAAAGGTGGTCGCCATGCTGTCGGCCGTCGGCGTCAACGCCCAGATCTTCGACGTCGCCACCATCACCGACACCCTGACCGAAGACCCCACCGCCTTCGGCTTCATCGCGCCGCTGGGGACCACGCTGACCGGCGAAGGCATGTCGGACACCTACGACGACGACCAGATCCTGTCCTATGACGCACTGCACCCCACCACCGCCGGCCACGCCATCATCGGCGCCTATACCGCCTGGGTGGTCGAGGGCAATTCCGCCGTCGCGCTGAGCGATCGCACCGACGGGCTGCGCGGCGACGACAGCAGCGAATTCATCTCGGCCTTGGGCGGCGACGACTATGTGCGCGCGGGCGGGGGCAACGACGTCGTCATCGGCGGCACCGGCGACGACAACCTGATCGGCGACGCGGGCAACGACCTGTTGAACGGCGGATCGGGCAACGACTTTCTGCGCGGCAACACCGGCGTCGACATCCTTGGCGGCGGGACCGGCGACGACACCATCCTGGGCGGCGCGGGCGACGACCTGATCGTCGACGGGCTGGGCAGCGATGCCTGCTATGGCGGCAAGGGCGACGACACCTTCATCTTTACCCAGGCCGCCCTGATCGGCGGAACCGACGGGGATGCCGACCTTTTCGACGGCGGCGCGGGCACCGACCGATTGATCCTGGTGCTGGGCACCGACAGCTACGCCGCCCTGTCCGCGGATCTGGAAAGCGGTGATGCAACGGCGGCGCTGGCCTCGCTGGGCATCACCGCCACCGGGGTCGAGGACATCATCGCCGTGGACGGTCGCGACGGGCTGAGCGCCTTCGCGAACCAGCCCTGGTCCGAGGTCGCGGACGTCTGGGGCATCATCTGACCCCCACCTCGGCCCCCACCTCGGTCCTCGCCCGGACATCCGGGGCGAGGGCCGGCGATTTGCCATCGCCGTAACGATTTCTCCACCGCTCCCTGCCTAATGTCCTGCAACCAAGGCCCAGAAGGGCCCGTCTCAGGCATGGTCATCAAACATCGACAAGGATCCGCGGCCTCTGCGGCCGCCAGGCGGGCTTTGCTTTGGCCAGCCCTGGGACAACGCAACCACGCGAGGGCCCGGGTTTGGACAGTTTCGACACGATCACCTATTTTGGCGACAGCCTGACGGATGACGGCAATTACTACGAAATCATCTACGGCTATCCGGCGGATCCCAGCCTGAATGCCGTCGATCCCTATTTCAACATCGGCCCCTACGGCGCGCTGACCAATGAATACGCACACAGCACCTACCTGCAGCAGCTGACCGGCGCCAGCACCGAAAACCACGCCGTCGTGGGCGCCTGCGCAGTCGGCTCGAACGTAATCACCCCGTCCAGCTGGGGCGTCGACACGCCGCCCACGGATATCAACCTCGCCGCACAGGTCGGCCGTTTCCTCGACGATCACCACGCATCGACAGGCCCGGGATCGGCGGCGATCGTGTTCATCGGGTCCAACGACGCGGCCGGGGTCTTCGGCGCCCAATACACCCCGGGGGACGAAGGAACAGCCGCCTTCAACGCCATGGCGGCTGCCCGGCTGGGCGCGATGATCGGCGAGGTGCTGGATTCGGTTCGCACCATCGCACAGGCGGGTGTCGAGGTCACCTTTCTGGGCACCCTGCCCACCTGCGATTTCTATCCGCCGCTGGACACCTACAACGACCAGACCAGGGCCAGTTTCGATTCCATCATCCACGGCTTCAACGCCGGGCTCGACGGGATCGCCGCGGGGTTGCGCACCGAAGGCATCGACGTGCGCA
Organism: Marinibacterium anthonyi; assembly: GCA_003217735.2. Classification (GTDB taxonomy): domain Bacteria; phylum Pseudomonadota; class Alphaproteobacteria; order Rhodobacterales; family Rhodobacteraceae; genus Marinibacterium; species Marinibacterium anthonyi. The sequence continues at coordinate 4,583,935 of CP031585.1, forward strand.
TCATCGACTACGGCGCACTTTGCGCGGCAATGACCGATGACGCGACCAGCTTCGGCGTGATCGCGCCGCGGGGCAGCGTGCTGATCGCGGGGACCCAGGGCTACGATCCGGCACAGTTCGCCTTCTGGAACGGCTACCACCCTGCCGAGGCCTATCAGAAGGCCTGGGCCGCGCTGGATGCCTTCACGCTGGACGACGGCACCACGACAAGGCTGTCCGACTCCCGGGACCGTTTCACGGACAATGACGCAGCCGCCCTGACGCTTGGCCTCGGCGGGGACGACCTGCTGTGGCTGGGGGGCGGCGACGATGTGGGGCTTGGCGGATCGGGCAACGACGTGATCCTGGGGCAGGATGGCGACGACCACGCAATCGGCGGCGCGGGAAATGACCTGCTGCGCGGCCTGTCCGGGAACGACTTCCTTGGCGGTGGCGAAGGCAACGACATCCTGACCGGAGGGCATGGGCGGGACGTGCTGTTCGGCGGCACCGGCAGCGACATCCTGCGCGGCGGCAACGACGACGATGTCTTCATCCATGTCGCGCCAGAGCTGATCGGCGGATCGGGCGTCGATCTGGACGTCATCGTGGGCGGCGCCGGGGACGATGCGCTCTACCTCGTGCTGACCTCGGACACCGCCGCGCAGTACCGGGCCGGGCAGATCACGCTGGAGGATCTCGGCCTGTCCCTCCACAGCATCGAGGACATCATCGTCATCGACGGCGCGGCGGACGGCGCGCTGGACGACGCCTTTGGCGACATGGGCTGGTACGACATGGCCGACATGTGGGGTTTTGTCTGACGCGTCGCGCGGCTTGACAGAATCCGGCGCGATGCCGTAGCTCGGGCACGCCGAAAAACGTCTGGCCGGTTCGGTTATCCCGGCCCTCGCGCTTGCGAGAGTTAGTCTTTCGAACCCACGGCATCATCCCGCCCCGCAGCGGGGGATCCGTGGGCCGCATGCGCCCCGTCTCCTGCTGCCGCACCCGAACAGGAGACGCCATGTCCAACCCACCCCATCACCCGCCCAAGGCGCCCGGGCGCGCCACCCTGATCCTTGCGCAGGTCTTCATCTCGATGATGATGGCCTTCCTGATGACCGGGATCTTCACCGCCGTGCCGATGCACTTCGCCCCCGGCTGGGTCGCCACCTGGCTGCAGCGGTTCATCACCGCCTGGCCCATCGCCTTCGTCCTGTCGATGGGCGTCGGCCCCCTTGCCTTCGGCATCGCTCGCGGATTGATAGCCATTCTGGAACGCCGCGCGATGGCGTGAGACGGCAGACAACAGGCACAAAAAAACCTGCCGCACCGGGGCACCGATGCGGCAGGTTCTGATCTTGGTCGCGACTGGCGCGGCTTATTCGCCCGAGGCGTTGGCCACGTCGACGCTGACGCCCGGGCCCATGGTGGACGCAAGCGAGATCTTCTTCAGATAGGTGCCCTTGGCGCCCGTGGGCTTGGCACGCGCGACGGCACCGACGAAGGCGCGGATGTTCTCGACCAGCTTGGCTTCGTCGAAGGACGCCTTGCCGACACCCGCGTGCACGACACCCGCCTTTTCGGCCTTGAACTGGACTTCACCGCCCTTGGCTGCTTCCACGGCCGCTTTCACGTCCATGGTCACGGTGCCGACCTTGGGGTTCGGCATCAGGTTGCGCGGGCCCAGGATCTTGCCCAGACGGCCGACGATCGGCATCATGTCCGGGGTCGCGATGCAGCGATCGAATTCGATCTTGCCGGACTGGATGGTTTCCATCAGGTCCTCGGCTCCGACGATGTCGGCACCGGCTGCCTGCGCTTCGTCGGCCTTGGGGCCACGGGCGAAGACGGCGACGCGGACGGTCTTGCCGGTGCCGTTGGGCAGGCCGACGACGCCGCGGACCATCTGGTCGGCGTGGCGCGGGTCGACGCCCAGGTTCATGGCGATCTCGACGGTTTCGTCGAACTTGGTCGTGGCATTCGCCTTGATCAGCGCGACGGCGTCTTCGACCGACAGCTCGCTCTTGCCGGCAAAGGCTTCACGTGCGGCGCGGGTGCGTTTTCCGAGCTTTGCCATCTTACTTCACCTCGATGCCCATGGACTGGGCCGAGCCCAGGATGATTTTCATCGCGGCTTCCACGTCGTTCGCGGAGAGGTCCTTCATCTTGGCCTCGGCGATTTCGCGGACCTGAGCGACGGTCACGGTGGCCACGGTCTCACGGCCGGGCTTCTCGGCGCCGCGCGGACGGTTGCGCTTGCCGACCGGCTTGAGGCCAGCGGCCTTCTTCAGGAAATAGGACGCCGGGGGCGTCTTGATGTCCATCGTGAAGGACTTGTCCTGGTAGTAGGTGATCACGGTCGGGCACGGCGCACCGGGCTCCATGTCTGCTGTCTTGGCGTTGAACGCCTTGCAGAATTCCATGATGTTGATGCCGCGCTGACCCAGTGCGGGGCCGACGGGCGGCGACGGGTTCGCTTGGCCCGCCTTGATCTGCAGCTTCATGCTGCCAATAAGCTTCTTGGCCATCTGGCCTCTCCTTTTCCGGCACCGGATGACGCGTCATCCGGTCAGGTTGCCCGTGGTCCGGTGCCCCCGCGCGCGACGGCCGCCTCCCACGATATCGACTCGCCCCGGGACAGATCCCGGTTCGATCCGGGGGCGATACCCGATCCGCCCCCGCCTTGCAAGGGCCAGGGGGCATCGGCGCGCCCGGGCTGGCGTGTCCCACGCGTGGGACATCTGCCCCCGTCAATGAAACCAATGGCTTGCAGAGGCGAATTAGGGAAATGTTAGGAAATGACCCCACCGCCATCCGCCACCTGCGCCCGCCGCATCCGTGACAAACACCACAGCGCCCCAAGCGCACCCAGGCTGATCGCCGCCAGAAGGCCCAGCACGAACCGCGGCCCGGTGGCCACCAGCAGCGCGGCCAGCGCGGGCGGGGCCAGCGCGTTGATCAGGTTCATCGGCAAGGCGATCACCGCCATGGCCGAGGCGTAGTCCCGGGGTGCGAAGAACACCAGCGGCATGGTCGCGCGGGCCACGGCGAAGGCGCCGCTGCCGATCCCGAACAGGCAGAGGTACCCGCCAAGCCCGGCCCAGCCCGGGCCACCCTGTCCCGGCCCGGCAAGGACCACCGCCAACACCCCCGCCGGGATCAGCGCACCCGAAACCAGCGCCGTCGACAGCCCGTCCCAGCGCCGCCCGCCGGCCAGGTCCACCAGCCGCCCGCCCAGCTTGAACACGCCAAGCGCCGAGGCGATGGCCACGGCCATCGCGGTCTCGGCGCCCAGGGCGCGGAACAGTTCGATCCCGATGGAATCGATGCCGAAGGTGACAAAGCTGTTCAGGGTCACGGCCAGGACGATCAGGCCGAATATCCTGCGGTCGGGTCGGGTTCCCCTGGCCGCTGTGCCCCCTGCCCCGGCCCCGGTGTCGTGCAGGCCGAAGGCCACCAGGGGCGCCGCCAGCAGCACCATCGCCCCGGCATAGGCAAAGGCCGTGCCGCGCCAGCCCAGATGCAGGTCCAGCAAGGCGGTGACCGGCCAGAAGACCGTGCCCGCCAGCGCGGTGACCAGCATCAACAGCCCGATCAGGTTGCGCGCCCCGGTTCCGGCATCGCGCCCGGCATAGCCCGCCAGCCAGGCATAGGCGGCCGTGGTCAGGAACGCCGCACCGGCGACACCGATCACGCCCCAGGACAGCAGAAAGACGACCATCCCCCGGGCCAGCCCCATAATGCCCAGCCCCGCGCCGATGCCAACCGCACCGCAGGCCATCACCCGGCGCGCGCCGAACCGGCGAAAGCCGCGCCCCGCCACCGGCGCGCACAGGCCCATCGCGACGAACATGACCGACGTGCCCAGGAAGACCGGGGCCAGATCGACGCCCAGGTCCGCGGCGATGCGCGCGGCCAGCACCGGCAGCAGGCCGACGGCGCCCCAACCCAGGATCTGGGTCAGGGCAAGAACGCAAAAGACGCGGATGTGGCGATACATCCGCGTCTGCTAGCGCCGTCATGTGACAGGTGTGCGACAGCCGTAGGATGGGTTGTTTCAACCCATCGCGCCGACCGCCGACCGTTCCGCCAGAGCCTGGCGAAAGATCTGCGTGGCCGAGGACAGGAACAACCCCGCCATCAGCCCCGCCACCGCCAGGTCGGGCCAGCCGGTGCCCGTCACCATGACCCCAACGGCGGCCAGCATCACCGCGACATTGCCGATCGCATCGTTGCGCGAACACAGCCAGACCGACCGCACATTCGCATCCCCGTCCTTGTAGCGCATCAAAAGCCAGACGCTGGCCAGGTTCGCCGCCAGCGCCATCACGCCCACGCCGCCCATGATCTGCGCCTCGGGCACGCCCACGACAAACACCCGCCAGAGGGTCGAGCCAAGAACCCACATCCCCATGAGCATCAGGCTTGTCCCCTTCAGCAACGCCGCGTTGGCCCGCATCCGGACCGAGGCGCCGATGACCGCCAGCGACAGCCCGTAGGTCATGGCATCGCCCAGGAAATCCAGCGCATCCGCCTGCAACGCCTGCGACCGGGCGGCATGGCCCGCGCTCATCTCGACCACGAACATCGCGGCGTTGATCGCGATGACCGCCCAGAGCCTGCGCTTGTAATCCGCCGACATGCCGTCGAACCGGGTTTCGTGATTGCAGCAACCAGCCATGTCGGCCCCCTTTTTCCTGTGCTGCACCCGATGTAGGATCTCTAGCGACTAGAGGTTCAAGGGGTATTTTACATGTTTTCCATCGGAGAGATGTCGCGGCGCACCGGGGTCAAGGTGGCGACGATCCGCTATTACGAGGAAACCGGCCTGCTGGCGGCCCCGGCCCGGACCAGCGGCAACCAGCGGCGCTATGGCCAGGGCGAATTGGACAAGCTGGGCTTCATCCGCCACGCGCGCGATCTGGGATTTTCACTGGAGGCGATCGGCGCGCTGATCGATCTGCAGGACCATCCCGACCGGTCCTGTCTTGAGGCCAACCAGATCGCAACGGGACAATTGTCAGAGGTCCGCGCCCGGATCCGGCGGCTGCAGGCGCTGGAGACGGAATTGGCCAGGATCGCCGAGGGCTGCGACGGCGACGGGACGGCCGATTGCTGTTACGTGCTGCGGTCGCTGGCCGATCACGACCAGTGCGTGACCGAACACGGGGCCGGCGGGGAGCGTCTGGAGAAGATGTAGGATGGGTTGTTTCAACCCATCACGCCCAAAGGGGCTGCGGGGCGGGGCCACCCCCGCCGCCGTGACAGGGCCGGATCAGCCCTGCTTGGTCACCTGGGTGAATTCCAGCTCGACCGGGGTTTCGCGGCCGAAGATCGACACCGACACCTTCAGGCGCTGGTTGTCCTCGTCGACTTCCTCGATCATGCCGTCGAAATCCTCGAACGGGCCTTCGTTGACCTTCACGCGCTCGCCCACTTCGAAGTGGATCAGGGTGCGCGGCGATTCCTCGCCTTCCTGGACGCGGTTCAGGATCTGGTTCACCTCGGCATCGCGCATCGGCATCGGGCGGCCCTGGGGGCCCAGGAACCCGGTGACCCGGTTGATGTCGTTGATCAGGTGATACCCCTTGTCCGACATCTCCATGTGCACCAGCACGTAGCCGGGCATGAAGCGCCGCTCGGTCGAGACCTTCTTGCCGCGCCGGACCTCGATCACCTCTTCGGTGGGGACCAGAACTTCGTCGATCTCGTCCTCGATCCCGTGCTCGGCAACCAGTGTCCGGATCTGCTCGGCGATCTTCTTTTCGAAATTCGAGAGCACGCTGACCGAATACCACCGTTTCGCCATGACCCGTCGCTTCCTTTATCTTCCCCCCGCGCCGGCCTGAACCGGCCAGGGGTTTGCTATGCCTGTTGCGCCTGCGTTCCGCGTCGCGCCGGAACGAAAACGGGCGTGCAACCGAATCGCCGCACGCCTGTCGCTCAATCTGACGGGTCAACTAGCCCGCCCAGACCGATTGATCAACCCGTAGTTCCGCGTCGCGGTCAGAGGGGCGCCGAGGTCAGCGCCCCGATCATCAGGACCAGCCCGATCGGGCTGATGCCGAAGACCAGCGTGCGCAGCCAGGGCACGCCGAAGACGTGGACCGGCAGATAGATCGCGCGGGCGATGACCCAGATCGCCGCGCCGGTCAGGGCCGCGGCCGCGGTGCCGGTGACCAGGGTCAGGGTGGCCACGACAAGGAAGACCGGCAGGTTTTCCTTGAGGTTTTCATGGGCGCGGCGGGCGCGGCCCAGGGTGAGGGTTTCGGTGGGCGGGCGGTCGGGAGGGTCTTTTACCGGCTGCAATCGGCGGCGGCGCGCCATCCGGAGGCGGCGGAGGTCTTTGAGAGGGCCAAGGCGAACGGCTTGTTCGACACCTTGCCCCGATCTCTGTCGGGATCCCTGGGCGGCTCCAGAATCGCGCCGGTCGTCATCCCCCTGCGCTTCGATCTGCGCGGCGGGCAGCGGCTGAGGATGACGTCACGGGTGGGCCGGCTGGCGGCCGCCCATGAGTGGCTGGTCGAAGGTCTGGAAGTCGGGTTCTTCGTGCCCTGCGATGCGGACAGCGAAGCGATCCTGAACGGCGATCAGTTGCCGAAGTAGGTCAGCACGCCTTGCAGCCCGCTGCGGATCAGCAGGTCGACCAGGGCGAAGAACACCGCCGTCAGGGCCGCCATGACAAAGACCATCAGGGTGGTCAGCAGGGTCTCGCGACGGGTCGGCCAGACGACCTTGGCGATCTCGGCGCGGGTCTGCTGGATGAACTGGATCGGATTGGTGGTGGCCATGGGTATCCCCGTTTCGAATGGGCGGTACATAACGGGGCCGAAGACGGGTTTCAAGCCCGACGCAAGGCCGTGGGCGCCAGCCCCGTGGCGCGGCGGAAGGCGTGGGTCAGCGCTTCGGGCGAACCATAGCCGTAACGCCTTGCAATCGCGTCGATCCGGTCGCCCCGTTCAATGTCGCGCCGCGCCAGGCTCAGCCGCCATTGACGCAGGTAGGCCTGGGGGCTTTGGCCCAGCCGCGCGCGGAACAATTCGACGAACCGGCTAAGCGACAGCCCCGCCGCGCCCGCCATGGCGGCATTGGTCCAGTCCTGCCCCGGCGCGCCGTGAATCGCCACCAGCGCGCGGGCCAGCCGCGGATCGGCCAGCCCGGCCAGCAGGCCGGTGCCGATGGCGCCCTTCTGGATTTCGGCCCGCAGGAGACGGACGAACAGCACCTCGGCCAGCCGGTTCAGCACGGTGCCCGCACCGCAGCGTTGCGCCCGGTATTCCGTGCAGATCAGGTCGACCAGCGACGCCATGCCCGGGTCGTCGCCCGGATCGGCACCGGTGTCGTGACGGATGCAGGTCGGCAGCGCCGCCAGCACCGGGCTTTGCGCCCCGCCCCAGCTGACGCGCGCGGCAAAGACCAGGTCTTCGCCCGGCCGCGCATGGCACTGGCCCGGCGCATGGGGCGTCAGCAGGATGACCGGCGCCCCCTGCCCCTGCACCACGTACAGCTGCGCCTGGTCGGGCGGGGCCGGTTCCACCTGCAGCGCGAAATGGGCCATCAGCGCCGACAGCCGGTCAAGATGCGACATTTCCGGTCTTCCGATCAGATTTTCCGCCGTTCCCTTATCGGAACACCACCTATCTAGGAGAGGCGACAACAGAAAGGAAGACGTTCATGCTTCTCCCTCGCCAGAAGACCCCCGACCTTGCGGTCGACACGCTGGATCATGGCCGGTTCGACCTGGCCTCTGAAACGTCCGAACGCGGCACGGTCGTGGTGGTCTATCGCGGGCTGCATTGCCCGATCTGCCTGCCCTACCTGAAACAGGTCGAAGGCCTGGCCGACGACCTGGCCGCGCGCGGCTTCGGCGTCATCGGGCTGAGCACCGATACCCAAGACCGGGCCCGCGTCATGCAGGAACGGGCCGGGGCGACGAAGATGATGTTCGGCTACGGGCTGGACCTGCAGGTGGCCCGCGACTGGGGGCTGTACCTGTCGGAAGGGCGCGGCACGACATCGATCGGGGTCGAGGAACCGGCGCTGTTCGCGGAACCGGGGCTTTTCATCGTCAAGCCGGACCGGACGCTGTACTTTGCGGCGGTGCAGACCATGCCCTTCATGCGGCCGGACCTGTCGGGGATGATCGGGGCGCTGGATTTCGTCATCGCCAAGGATTACCCGGCGCGCGGCGAATATGCCGGCCCCCTGCCCATCGCGGCGGAATGATAGCGAAATGACACCACAATGACATCGACGCGCGCGGCCTTCAGGGGCGCGTGCGACCCCGGTGCGGGGGCCTGGTGTTACCTGGTGCTGGTCGTCGAATTGTCCGGCGGAATGGCAGGGGCAGCAGGGCTTGAACCCGCGACCTACGGTTTTGGAGACCGTCGCTCTACCAACTGAGCTATACCCCTAGGACCGGCTTGGTGAATAGGCAAGGCGGCGGAGAAGTGCAAGGGAAAAGCTCGGGCCTTCCGCCAGATCATTCAGGCTCCGGCCGGTCGCTCTTTGCACCGCCTTCCGGCATCGCCGCTTCCAGCGCGGCCAGGTCGGCACCGCAGATTTCGGCCTGGTGCCTGAGGATGTGTTCGATGGACCATGTCCACCACGCGATCGCGATCAGGCGGCGGATCACGTCGCGTTCGAACCACCGGCGCGGGACGCGGCCCGGGTTGCCCGCCACGATCGAACAGGGCGGGATGCGCCCGCCGACGGCCGCCCCATGTCGAGGCCGTCGAAGGTGGCGAAGGGAAAGGCCCAGTCCCGGGGCGTCGTGTGGGCCCAGGCATAGGTACAGGCGCCGACCTTCCAGCGGGGATGGTCGATGGCGGCCGACAGAAAGACGGTGCCACAGAAAGAGGGCGCCACAGAAAGACGGCGCCCTTGTGGATCTGCCCGTCGGGCAGGGTGACGGGGAACCGGGTGTCGGCATCGGGAAACGTCATGGCGCTGTCCTGGGTCAGGGGTGAAACGGGTGACTCGCGGGGGCGTGCAAGACCGTTTCGCGTGAAAAAGGCGTTAAGATCCGGCATCAAATATCATGGTAAACGTTTGAAATGTCATGGTTAATACCTAAAAGCCACCGCAATTTCCCTTCGGTTGGTCCTGCCGGCCCTGCTACAGTGTTCGCGGAATAACGGGACTAGTCAAAATGCGTGGATCAAAATGCCGATCCAGACACTTCAAGCTCTATCTGGCCATCGTCGTGACAACGGCCAGCACCTTTGCCATCAGTGGGCAGCTGGACCTGATGGAACGGTTCTACCAGTTCAGCCATGCGCACGAACGATGGGAATTGGACGAATTGGCCGTGCTGGTGCTGAACAGCATCGTGGCGCTGACCGTCATCCTGATCGTGCGTACACGCGACATGCGCAAGGCCCTGCGGGAACGCGATGCGGCCGAGGCGAACATTCGCAAGATGGCCCGCCACGATGCGCTGACCGGGCTGTTCAACCGCCGCGCCTTCCTGGATCACCTGTCCCGGGTCGCCGGTCTGGACAGCGACCGCAAGGCCGACCTGATCCTGATGATGCTGGACCTTGACCGGTTCAAGGCGGTGAACGACCTGCACGGGCACAATTGCGGCGACGCGGTCCTGATGGAAACCGCCCGGCGCCTGGAACGGCAATTGGGCGACGGTGACGTGCTGGCGCGGCTGGGCGGCGATGAATTCAGTATCGCGCTGGCGCCGGGATCTTCGGTGGAACGGGCGGAACGGCTGGCGCACAAGATCTGCTCCGAGATCGCCAGACCCGTCCGATACCGCGAGATTTCGGTGACGATCGGCACCTGCGTCGGGCTGGCCACGATCGACCGGTCGACCCGTTTTGCCGACGGCCTGGGGTTCGCCGATCACGCGCTGTACGCCGCCAAGAACATGGGCCGCGGGCAGTTCGCATGGTACGACGCCGGGCTGGACGCCGCCGCCAAGGAACGCCTGCAGATCGAAGCGGACCTGCGCGACGCCATTTCCAGGGGCGAGGTGGTGGCCCATTACCAGCCGATCTTTGACATCCGGACCGACGTGCTGCGCGGGTTCGAGGTTCTGGCCCGCTGGAAGACCGAAACCCGGGGGCAAATCCCGCCATCGACTTTCATCGGCATCGCCGAAGACACCGGCCTGATCGCCCCCCTGGGGTGGAGCATCCTGGAACAGGCCTGCGAGACCGGGCGCCAGTGGCCGTCGGCCCTGAAGATGTCGATCAACTTCTCGTCGATGCAGTTCCAGGACCCGCAGCTGGTGGAACGGGTCGGCGCGATCCTGACGAAGACCGGGTTTGACCCGGCGCGGCTGGACATCGAGATCACCGAAAGCGTGTTCATGAAGGACATCGCCCTGGCCAAGTGGTCCATCGAACAGCTGCACCGGATGGGGATCTCGCTGTCGCTGGACGATTTCGGCACGGGCTATTCGTCGCTGTCCTACCTGCGACAATTGCCGTTCGACCGGATCAAGATCGACCGCAGCTTCGTGACGGGCATCCAGTCGAACGCCGAGAACCAGAAGCTGGTGACCGGGATCCTGTCGCTGGCCCACGGGCTGAGCCTGGATGTCACGGCCGAGGGGATCGAGACCGAGGGCGACCTGGCGTTCCTGCAGGCGGCGGACTGCCAACTGGGTCAAGGCTACATCTTTGCCCAGGCGATCAGCGCGGCCGAGGTGGACTGGATGTTGGAAACCAAGTGGGCGCTTGCAGATAGCACGGACGAGGTGCCGGGCCAGGTGCCGGACCGGGCGACGAACGCCGGCGCCCGCAAGACGGGCTGACGCCGCGGGCCGGCCGATCCCCGGGGGCCAATCCCCGGAACGCAAAAGGCGCGCAGGATGTCCTGCGCGCCCTTGCTGTTCTTGTCGAACCGAACGGGCGTTACCGCCCGCCCTGCCCCCGGATCACTCGATGATCTTGGAGACGACGCCGGCACCCACGGTGCGGCCACCTTCGCGGATGGCAAAGCGCAGGCCCTGCTCCATCGCGATCGGCGCGATCAGTTCAACACCGAACGACACGTTGTCGCCGGGCATCACCATCTCGGTGCCTTCGGCCAGCGTCACGGTGCCGGTCACGTCCGTGGTCCGGAAGTAGAACTGCGGACGGTAGTTCGCGAAGAACGGCGTGTGACGGCCGCCCTCTTCCTTGGTCAGGATGTAGGCCTCGGCTTCGAACTTGGTGTGCGGCTTGACCGAACCCGGCTTGCAGAGAACCTGGCCACGCTCGACCTTGTCACGTTCAATACCGCGCAGCAGGGCGCCGATGTTGTCGCCGGCTTCGCCGCGATCCAGCAGCTTGCGGAACATTTCCACACCGGTGCAGGTGGTTTTCTGGGTGTCCTTGATGCCGACGATTTCCAGTTCGTCACCAACGTTCACCACGCCACGTTCCACACGGCCGGTCACAACCGTGCCACGGCCCGAGATCGAGAACACGTCTTCGATCGGCATCAGGAAGGGCTGATCCACGGCACGCTCGGGGGTGTCGATGTATTCGTCGACGGCCGCCAGCAGTTCCTTGATCTTCTCTTCGCCGATTTCCGGGTCACGGCCTTCCAGCGCGGCCAGGGCCGAACCTGCGATGATCGGAATATCGTCGCCCGGGTAGTCGTAGGACGACAGCAGTTCGCGGACTTCCATCTCCACGAGCTCCAGCAGTTCCTCGTCATCGACCTGGTCGACCTTGTTCAGGAACACGACCATCTTCGGGATGCCGACCTGACGGCCCAGCAGGATGTGTTCGCGGGTCTGGGGCATCGGGCCGTCGGCGGCGTTCACCACCAGGATCGCGCCGTCCATCTGCGCCGCGCCGGTGATCATGTTCTTCACATAGTCGGCGTGGCCGGGGCAGTCGACGTGCGCGTAGTGGCGCGCGTCGGTCTCGTATTCCACGTGCGCCGTCGAGATCGTGATCCCGCGCGCTTTCTCTTCCGGTGCGCCGTCGATCTGGTCGTAGGCCTTGAAGTCGCCGAAATACTTCGTGATCGCAGCCGTCAGCGTCGTCTTGCCGTGGTCAACGTGGCCGATCGTGCCGATGTTAACGTGCGGTTTGTTACGCTCAAACTTTGCCTTTGCCATTCCTCAGGCGCCCTTCTTTCGGTTTGCGGGGGTCGGAGCGACCCGGTTTGTATCTGCGCGGGGCACATATTGGGTTCAGGGGTGAAAATCAAGCGCATCCGCACCATCCGCTGGACATCCATCGGACTGGCGCGATGCATCTTTTTCGCGCCCCGCCCTAGCCGTCGGCGGGGGGGGCCGTGGCCGGCGCCGCGGTGTCACCCGACGAGGTCTTGCGCGGCACGCCCGAAGGGTTGCCGGGCTGGGTGCGGTCGACCTCGACCGTGGTCGCGGCGCCGGGGCGCGCGTCGAACCAGCCCTTGGTCTTGTGCATCTGGACCATCCAGTCCTCGATCGCGTCCATGGCGTTGTCGGACAGGCCCTTGAGCTGCTCTTCCTTGCTTCGGATATGGCCCGAGCCAAGCGCGAACGATTCGCCCGTCGTGTCCTCGAAGATGGTGAACTGCCTGGGCTCCGGGTTCAGCTTGGCGTTGGCCGCGTCGTCCCAGATGGTGACGTTGATGATCAGCGCCGACCGGGGATTGTAGATCACCGGCACGCCCGGGGGCGCCAGCATGTAGCCTTCGACACTGATGCCGAAGTGATACAGCTGATTGCCGTCATAGCCGCCGAACCGGGTTTCCACCGCCTGGGTCAGCGCATCGACCCATTCCGCCTGCGTCGCATCGCGCGACACCGGCCCCTTCTTCATTTTCGACGCGATGACAACGTTGTAGCCAAGTTCGAACGCCCCAAGATCCTGCGGGGGGCGGGCGCCGTCGTCACTGGTGCAGCCCAGAAGCAGGGCGGCGAGGGCCAGGCAGGCAATTATGCGGGTCATCGGGCCTCTCTTGCGGCGGCGGTCGGAAAATCCATCCCGTAGCTGATAGACCGGCTGGCCCGCGGGTTCAATTCACAGATGACACAGCGGATTTCGCGAACAATCCCCGGCTGCGCGCAGGCATTGCCCACCTGAGCGGAACATTGCCACAATTCGCCACATTTTTACGGTAATTCCAACAAAATCTGAACAAGATCCTGCCTCGTGTAATTGTCACACTGTGCACACCCGGCGTCCAGAATGGACGTCGTCAAACGTGTTTGCGCAAAGCTCGTTTCAAGACGGTTCAGAAAGGTCAGCCGACATGCCCATCATCGCCCTCCAGCCCTGGTCCCAGTTCACGCGCGCGGACGAGGAATCGATGGGGTCCGCCGGGTCGATCGTGTTCAACGGGGGCGCTTCGGTGCCCTTGATCCTGCGCACGCCCACGGGCGGCGGGACGCTGGAACTGGAACAGGCGGTGCAGGTGGACGGCACCGGCTTTCCCTGCGGTGCGGTCGTCAGCGCGCCGGCCGAGGCGATGGCCCCCGACGTGCGCACCGGCCATGTGCTGGCGCTGGACGACACGCCGGTGGGCATCTGCCTGGACGCCGAACACCGGCTGCAGCCCGGCGACCTGGTCACCATCGGCGACAAGCCGGCGTTGGCCCTGCCCCAGACCGAACCCCATGACGGCATCCTGTGTTTTGCCGCCGGCACCCAGATCGAGACGCCAAGCGGTCCGCGCCGGGTCGAAACCCTGCGCCCGGGCGAGATCGTGGCGACCGAGGACCGGGGGCCGCAGCCCCTGCTGTGGTCCGGACGCCGCGAAGTTCTGTTCACCCGCGGCGACAACCGTCACCGTCCGATCCTGTTCCGCCCCGGGTCGCTGGGCCCGAACCTGCCCGAACGGGACCTGGTGGTGTCGCCCGATCACCACCTCGTGGTGCGCGGCCCCGACGTGGCCGAACTGACGGGGAATTTCTCGGCCCTGGCGCCCGCCGGCGCGCTGGCGGAACTGCGCGGCGCGCGGCAGATGCTGGGCAAGCGGCGGATCACCTATGTGCACCTGATGCTGGAAACCCATGCGATCCTGAAGGCCGAGGGCGCGGATGCGGAAAGCTACTACCCGACGCCCGCGGCCCTTGCGACGCTGAGCGACAGCCAGCGGTCGTCGATCTTCGGCCACATCCCGGCGCTGAGGATCGCGCCCGAGACCGCCTATGGCCCGACCGCGCTGCCGATGATCGACTGGCCGTCGGCCAAGCGCCTGGCGACCAGGCGCAAGAGCGAGACGCAGGGCGCTTCGGACGTGCAGAAACTGGCCACCGGGTAAGGGGGCCAGCCCCCTGGTTAACGGAACTTGTAATCGCGCGGGAAGCCGTGGGGCGGCTTCTTGCCCACCCCGGCGCGCTTGCCCAGCCATTCGGTCATGTCCGCCTGATGCCGGGTCTTGCCGCCGCCCATCGGCCAGGACAGCCCTTCGGAGAAGGTGAAGGTCGTCAGGTCCGACAGCCCCCCGTCCAGTTCCAGCGTGCCCTGACGGCCCCGGACCTGGTTGTACTTCTGCAGACGCACGCCCTTGCCACGGCCCATCTCGGGCAGGTCTTCCAGCGGGAAGACCAGCAGGCGACCGTTTTCCGACACGATCGCCACGTGATCGCCGGCCACCGCGCGGCAGATCCGGGCGACGTCGTCCTTGACGTTCAGCACCTGCTTGCCGGCGCGGGTCTGTGCGATGACCTCGGCCTCGGGCACAAGGAAGCCGTTGCCGCCGTGCGAGGCGACGATCAGCTTGCCTTCGGGGCGGTGGATCAGAACGTCGATGATCTGCGCCTCGTTCGGCAGGTCGACCATCAGGCGCAGCGGTTCGCCCATGCCGCGCCCGCCGGGCAGGTTCGCCGCCGAAATCGTGTAGAACCGCCCGTTCGACGCAAAGATCAGCAGCCGGTCGGTGGTTTCCGCGTGGAAGATGAAGCGCGGGCCGTCGCCGTCCTTGAACTTCAGTTCCGAGCCCAGGTCGATATGACCCTTCATCGCCCGGATCCAACCCATCTGCGAACAGACCACGGTGATCGGTTCGCGGTCGATCATCATCTCCAGCGGCACGTCCTCGACCTCGCCCGCCTCGGCGAACCGGGTGCGGCGGGCGCCGCCGGCGTAATCCTTGCCGAAGGCCTTCTTGGTTTCCTTCAACTGGTCCGAGATCCGCGCCCACTGCTTGTCCGGATCCTCAAGCAGATCCTCGAGACCGGCGCGTTCCTCCATCAGGGCGGATTGCTCGCGCAGCAGTTCAAGTTCCTCGAGACGGCGCAAGCTGCGCAGGCGCATGTTGAGGATGGCGTCGGACTGAACCTCGGTCAGCTCGCCCTCGCCCGGCGGAGGCGTGACGTAATCGGCCTCGGCCATGGCGCGCACGAAGTCGCGCGACCAGTCTTCGCGCATCAGCGCGGCCTTGGGGTCATCGTCATATCGGATGATGTCGATCACCCGGTCGAGGTTGAGGAAGGCGATGATGAAGCCTTCCAGCACTTCCAACCGCTTGTCGATCTTGCCCAGCCGGTGGCGCGACCGGCGTTGCAGCACGTCCTGGCGGTGATCGAGGAAGGCACGCAGCACTTCTTTCAGCGAGCAGACCTTGGGCGTGACCCCGTCGATCAGCACGTTCATGTTCATGGAAAACCGCACTTCCAGGTCGGAATTGCGGTAGAGCATGCCCATCAGAACATCCGGATCGACGTTCTTGGACCGGGGTTCCAGCACCACGCGGATGTCATCGGCGCTTTCGTCGCGGACATCGGCCAGGATCGGCACCTTCTTGGTCTGGATCAGCTCGGCCAGCTTCTCGATCAGGCGCGATTTCTGCACCTGGTAGGGGATTTCCGTGACCACGATCTGCCACTGGCCACGGCCCAGGTCCTCGACCTCGTAGTGGCAGCGCAGGCGAAAGGCGCCCCGGCCGGTGCGATAGGCCTGCGCGATGCTTTCGCGCGGCTCGACGATGGTGCCGCCGGTGGGGAAATCGGGGCCAGGGATGTAGTTCAGCAGCGTGTCGTCGCGCACGTCGGGCGTCTTGATCAGATGCAGGCAGGCATCGCACAGCTCGGTGATGTTGTGCGGCGGGATGTTCGTCGCCATCCCCACGGCGATGCCGCTGGCGCCATTGGCCAAGAGGTTGGGGAATTCGGCGGGCAGCACGATCGGCTCGGTCAGGGTGCCGTCGTAATTGTCGCGGAAATCGACCGCGTCCTCGTCCAGCCCCTGCAGCAGCGCCTCGGCCACGACGGTCAGCCGGGCTTCGGTGTATCGGCTGGCGGCCGGGTTGTCGCCGTCGATGTTGCCGAAATTGCCCTGCCCGTCGACCAGCGGGTAGCGGACGTTGAAATCCTGCGCCAGGCGGGCCATCGCATCATAGATCGCGGTGTCGCCGTGGGGGTGATAGTTGCCCATCACGTCGCCCGAGATCTTTGCCGATTTCCGGAAACCGCCGGTCGCCGTCAACCGCAGTTCGCGCATCGCGAACAGGATGCGCCGGTGCACGGGCTTCAACCCGTCCCGGGCATCGGGCAGCGCGCGGTGCATGATGGTCGACAGCGCATATTGCAGATAGCGTTCGCCGATGGCACGGCGAAGCGTCTCGGGAACCTCGCCCGTCGGGGTAGGCTTCATGTTGGGGTCGTCGACCTTGTCATTCATGGATCTTGTGATACGCCCCATCAGTCAGCGGGTAAAGCGCCCTTAATACATTGACGTTTAGTTCCTTTTCTGGGTCCGGAAAGCGCCGTTTGGCGGTTGGCCCGAATCGGTCCTTCGCCTAAAAGTGGAACATGTCCGCTGCCACGGGCGTTTCCTTTATAAGTGACGGCCCGGGGGTCGGGTTGCCGGGGTCCTTGGGGGATAGTGACGTGCGTTATGTATTGATGAGCCTTGTTGTAGTGGTCTTCGCTTTCTACGAGCTTAGCGGAGGCAAGGATTTCGTGCCGCGATCCGAAACGCGCCGCCTCGCCGCCGCAGACGCATCCAAGGACGCCGACACCCCGACCATTTCCGTCGCCTCCCTGTCCACCCGCAGTTCGACGCCGAAATTCTCGCCCTCGCGGACCCAGGCGATGGCCGTCGTCGACACCCGTAACCCCGTGACCCAGACCAAGGCCGACAAGGCCGACAAGGCGGTTCTGACCGCGGCCACCGGATCGCTTTACCCGCTGCCCGACGACGCCGTGCGCGCGCCCGGGATCACGCTCGTCTCGCTTGGCGACAACCCCGCGCTTTTTGCCCAGCCCCTGGTCGAGACCCGGACACCCGAAGCGAACAACGACATGACCGTGCGCCCGTCGCAGGCTTCGGCCATTGCGTCGCCCGTGTCCGGCGCCGCCAACCCCGCGACCGCCAAACGCGCGGATTTCATCCCCGATCAGCGCGACATCCGCGCCGTCGACGGCAACCGCGTGAACATGCGCAACGGGCCGGGCACCAACTTTTCGGTCCTGGCCAGCCTGCCCCGCGACACCAGGGTCGAAGTGCTGACCGATCCCGGCGACGGATGGGTGCGCCTGCAGCCGATCAACGGCGGCCCGATCGGCTGGATGGCCGACTACCTGCTGACCAGCGTCAACAACTGATCGCCTTCCGCTGCCTGCCTCCAAAGCGGGGTGGGCGGGCGGGAGCCTTGGAGGCAGGCAGCCCCGAACCCCTTGCGACTCGGGCGATTTCCACCCTAGCTGTCGCACATGAAAAGCATCCTGATCACCGGCTGTTCCTCGGGCATCGGCCTTGACGCCGCCCGCACCCTGAAGGCCGCCGGTTGGCGGGTCTTTGCCGCTTGCCGCCAACAGGGCGATTGCGACCGGCTGATCGCCGAAGGCTTCGACAGCCCCCGGCTGGACTACACCGACACCGCCAGCATCGACACCGCCCTGGCGCAGGTGCTGGAGGCCACGGGCGGCACGCTGGACGCGCTTTTCAACAACGGGGCGCACCCGCTCAGCGCCCTGGTCGAAGACCTGCCCACCGACGGGCTGCGCGCCATCTTCGAAGCCAATTTCTTTGGCTGGCACGACCTGACTCGCCGGGTCATCCCGGTGATGCGCGCACAGGGTCATGGCCATATCGTGCAATGTTCCTCGGCGCTTGGCGTCACCTACATGCGCTGGCGCGGCGCCTATGCCGCGACCAAGCACGCGCTTGAGGCGCTGACCGACACGCTGCGGCTGGAACTGCGCGGCAGCGGCATCAAGGTGGTGATGATCGAACCCGGCCCGATCCGGACCGAATTCCGCCGCAACGGCATTCCCTGGTTCGAACGCTTCATCGACTGGCAGGCCTCGCCCCAGCGCGCGCGCTACGAAACCGGGCTGATCCCGCGGCTTTACGCCGAAAACCCGCCCCCCGACAGGTTCGAACTGCAGCCCGACGCGGTCTCGGCCAAACTGCTAAGAGCGCTTGGCACCGACAATCCGGCGCCGCGCTACCGGGTGACCACGGTGACCTGGATCGCCGCGATCCTGATGCGGATCCTGCCCACCCGCGCGGCAGATCGCATCCTGGACCGGATCTGACGCCCAATCCCCGCCCCGATCCAAAACCCGGCCCGAAGCCCGATCCGAAGCCCGATCTGAGGCGAAACGACCGGTTCGCTTTTCGCTCCGCACCCGTTACACCAGTGGGCAACCCCGACGGAGGCCACGTCCCATGACCCGCGACCCGTTCTTCCTGCTCATCGTCCTGGCGATCATCATCGTCGTGGTGATCCTGGTGCTTGGCATCGGCAATTTCGCCAAGGGCGGCGAGAAAAGCGGCGAACGGTCGAACCGGTTGATGCGGTATCGCCTGATCGGGCAGTTCGTCGCGGTCGTGCTGATCGCGATCTACTTCTATACCAGATTCTGACCCCAGGACCGGAGGCGCCAAGATGGTCGTTCTCAACAAGATCTACACCCGCACCGGCGACAAGGGCGACACCGCGCTTGGCAATGGCGAACGGGTCGCCAAGCATTCGGCGCGGGTCACCGCCTATGGCACGGTGGACGAACTGAACGCCTTCGTCGGCGTCGCCCGCCTGGCCGCCGAAGGGGATGTCGACGTCGCCCTGTCGCGCATCCAGAACGATCTGTTCGACCTGGGCGCCGACCTGTGCCGGCCCGAGATGGAAAAGGACGCCCAGGCCGACTACCCGCCCCTGCGCATGATCGCCGCCCAGACCGACCGCCTGGAAACCGAGATCGACGCGATGAACGGTGCGCTCGAGGCGCTGCGCAGCTTCATCCTGCCGGGCGGATCGGCCCTGGCCGCGCATCTGCATGTCTGCCGCACCGTGGCGCGGCGCGCCGAACGGCTGGCGGTGGATCTGTCGACCGTCGAAAGCGTGAACCCCGACGCGGTGCGCTATCTCAACCGGCTGTCCGACTGGTTCTTCGTCGCCGCCCGCATGGCCAATGACAATGGCCAGGCCGACGTCCTCTGGGTGCCCGGCGCCAACCGCTGACCCCCTGTCCCGCCCATCGGTCGCAGCGATGCCTCCCTGCGGCAACCCGGGGGCCGATCGGCGCAAGACCGCGCCGACAGGCTTCAACAGTTTCGCATTGCGGAACGGCTTGCGGACAAAAGCGCTAACACCAGCCCAACGCAGCGTCGAATGGACACAAGATGTCGCTTTTTCGCTGTCTTGCCCCCAAGCGTTTCAATATCACCTCCCCCAGTGTAAATGCCAATCAGAGTCGTCCGACCCCGGGCGGCATGAATGAGGAGAGCCACGCATGAAGGTACTGGTGCCTGTCAAACGCGTGATCGACTACAACGTGAAGGTCCGCGTGAAGGCGGACGGGAGCGGCGTCGATCTTGCGAACGTGAAGATGTCGATGAACCCGTTCGACGAAATTGCCGTCGAGGAAGCCATCCGGCTGAAGGAAGCAGGCAAGGCGGAAGAGATCGTCGCCGTATCCGTCGGCGTGAAACAGGCGCAGGAAACGCTTCGCACCGCGCTGGCCATGGGCGCCGACCGGGCGATCCTGGTCGTGGCCGCCGATGACGTGCACAACGACATCGAACCGCTGGCCGTGGCCAAGATCCTCAAGGCGATCGTCGACGAGGAACAGCCGGGCCTGGTGCTGTGCGGCAAGCAGGCCATCGACAACGACATGAACGCCACCGGCCAGATGCTGTCGGCCCTGCTGGGCTGGAGCCAGGCGACGTTCGCGTCCGAACTGACCGTTGAAGGCGACGAAGCGGTCGTGACCCGCGAAGTCGACGGCGGCCTGCAGACCATCAAGGTGAAGATGCCCGCCATCGTCACCGTCGACCTGCGCCTGAACGAACCGCGCTATGCCTCGCTGCCCAACATCATGAAGGCCAAGAAGAAGCCGCTGGATGAAAAGACCGCCGCCGATTACGGCGTCGAGGTCGCGCCGCGGCTGGAGATCGTGAAGACCACCGAACCCGAGGCCCGCAAGGCCGGCGAGATGGTGCCCGATGTTGACACGCTGGTCGCCAAACTGAAAGAGAAGGGGATCGTCTGATGGCCGTTCTGCTGCTTGCCGAAGTCACCTCCGGTGAACTCTCGCTCGACGCCACCGCCAAGGCCGTGACGGCCGCGAAGGCGCTGGGTGACGTGACCGTCCTGTGCGCCGGCGCCTCTGCCGCCGCCGCGGGCGAAGCCGCCGCCAAGATCGACGGCGTGGCCAAGGTGCTGGTCGCCGAGGATGCCACACTGGGCCACCGCCTGGCGGAACCCACCGCCGCGCTGATCGTGTCGCTTGCGGGCGATTACAGCCACATCGTGGCGCCCGCCACGACGGATGCAAAGAACGTGATGCCGCGTGTGGCCGCCCTCCTCGACGTGATGATCCTTTCGGACGTCTCGGGCGTGGTCGATGCGGACACCTTCGAACGCCCGATCTATGCCGGCAACGCCATCCAGACCGTAAAGTCGAAGGATGAAAAGAAGGTTATCACCTTCCGGACCTCCACCTTCGACGCCGCGGGCGAAGCCGGTCCCGCCCCGATCGAAACCATCGGCGCGTCCGACAATCCGGGCCTGTCGGAATGGGTCGAGGACAAGGTCGCGGCGTCGGACCGTCCGGAACTGACCTCGGCCGGCATCGTCGTGTCGGGTGGCCGTGGCGTGGGTTCCGAAGAGGATTTCGCGCTGATCGAGAAGCTGGCGGACAAGCTGGGCGCAGCCGTTGGCGCGTCGCGCGCGGCGGTCGATTCGGGCTATGCGCCGAACGACTGGCAGGTCGGCCAGACCGGCAAGGTCGTGGCCCCCGAGCTGTATATCGCCGTGGGCATTTCCGGTGCGATCCAGCACCTTGCCGGGATGAAGGACAGCAAGGTCATCGTCGCGATCAACAAGGACGAAGAGGCGCCGATCTTCCAGGTTGCCGATTACGGCCTGGTCGCCGACCTCTTCACCGCAGTGCCGGAACTGGTCGAAAAGCTTTGATGCCCGCGTAGGATGGGTCAATGACCCATCTTACCGGCCCGGTTCGGACCGCAAGACAGAAAACCCCGCCCCATGGGCGGGGTTTTTCAATCCAGCGTCATCCCACGATGCCGCGCAGGGCCGTCGCGATCTGGACATGTGCGGCAGGACCGATCAGCCGGGACACGGCGGGCCATTCCGTCTGACCGATGACCATGTCCGCCAGGTCGCCCGACAGGCCCGCCGGCGTTACCGTCAACTCGACCACGTCGCAGACCAGGTCCGCCACGTCTTCGACCATCTCGCGCGTCACCATCAGCGGATCGGGCCCCAGGTCGTCCCCCGTCGGCACCTTCAGCCACAGAAGGATAGACGGGCATTTCAGCCCCCGCAGCAGCAACCGCATCCGTGCGGTCCAGGCGGTCCGCAATTCGTCCTCGACCAGAAGGAAGCGTTCATCCGACGCTTCGCGCAGGCTGTGCAGCATGTGCCGGGTAAAGGTGAACTCGGTGAAATCCACTTCGCGATAGATCGACGCCAGCGTCGAGGACGCACTGAGAAACCGGTCGTTGCGCCGCGGATGCACCCGGTAGAACCGGTTCGACATGTTCGCCGCCCCAAGCACCTGCAGCACCGACAGACGCGCCCCGGACAGCAGGCGCGGGACCTCGGGATCGGCAATGAAGGCGTCGATCCCCGCATTGACCTGCCCGAGATTGACACAGGTCGCGCCCGTCGCCGCCTCCACCAGCTTGGGGAACGGGTCGGTCACGCAGCGCCCGAAGGTCTCTGTCCCGCCCAGAAAGGCCACGTAGGGCCCATCCATCACTTTTTTCGGGCCGCGAAACATAAGACGCGACACGCCGTACCGGCAAATGTCATAATCCAGCGCCGAGGCGCCAGCGCGCTCAAAGCTCATCTCAACCCACCATGAATTTCTCACCCGCCTCAGGTTTTGCCAGCAAGACATTTCGATTTCCCTAAAGGGGCAATTTGCGGCATTGGCCGGGATCATGCTGCACTTGCGAGTTCCCCGGACCGGGACGTATGGTGCGGGCGACATCGCACAGGGGAAAGAACCATGGGCATCCAGACAATTGGCGTGATCGGCGCGGGACAGATGGGCAACGGGATTGCCCATGTCATGGCCCTGGCCGGCTACGACGTGGTGCTGAACGACGTGAGCCAGCCGGCGCTGGACAAGGCCATCGACACCATCGGCCGCAACCTTGGCCGCCAGGTCCAGCGGGACAAGATCTCGCAGGAAGCCGTGAATGACGCGATGGGCCGGATCCGTACCTCGCTGCTGCTGCCCGAACTGGGCCAGACCGACCTGGTGATCGAGGCCGCGACCGAACGCGAAACCGTCAAGCAGGCGATCTTCGAAGACCTCGTGCCGCATCTCAAGCCCGAGACGATCCTGACCTCGAACACCTCGTCGATCTCGATCACCCGGCTGGCCAGCCGCACGGACCGGCCCGAACGCTTCATGGGCTTCCACTTCATGAACCCGGTGCCGGTGATGCAGCTGGTGGAGCTGATCCGCGGCATCGCCACCGACGATGCCACCTACAAGGCCTGCCACGAGGTGGTGAAGACCCTCGGCAAGACCGCCGCAAGCGCCGAGGATTTCCCCGGCTTCATCGTCAACCGCATCCTGATGCCGATGATCAACGAGGCCGTCTATACGCTGTATGAAGGTGTCGGCAACGTGCAGTCGATCGACGAATCGATGAAGCTGGGCGCGAACCACCCGATGGGGCCGCTGGAACTGGCCGATTTCATCGGGCTGGACACGTGCCTCGCGATCATGAACGTGCTGCACGACGGGCTGGCGGACACGAAATACCGTCCCTGCCCCCTGCTGACCAAGTATGTCGAAGCCGGCTGGCTGGGCCGCAAGACCCAGCGCGGGTTTTACGACTACCGCGGGGAAACGCCGGTCCCTACCCGTTAGCGGTCATTTTATTCGGCAGGATAAAATGCAATGCGCCGGGCCCCGCCCGGCGCTTTCGTGTCAACCTTGGCGTCTCAGCCCTGAAGCGAGATCGTGTGGTCCCGAAGCCAGGACATGAAGCCGCGCGGGTCGCTTTCCCAGGCCTTCACGTCCTCTTCGGGCAGCGGGTGCCCCACGATCGGCCCCTGGGGCTTGTTCAGCGCGTGCACGATCTCGTGCAGCAACAGCCCCTGCCGCAGGATCGGCGAGATCTGGTTGGCGATCTGGTAGATCCGCGAATTCGCGCCGGGGAACTTCATCGGCACCACGCGGGCGCCTGACCGGCGGATCATCTTGGCGGTGAACGGGTTCCACTCGGCCTCGATCGCCGGGCCCCACCAATTGTCGGAATGCGCCACGACGCCCGACGGGAACAACGCCACGACGCCGCCCTCTGCCAGGTGATCCATGGCGCGCGCCCGCATCTCGACCATCTTGCGCTGCGCATCCTGGTCATGCGGGAAGGGCACAGGGATCATGAAAGACCCGGCCTCTTCGTCGATATCGGTCAGCAGAGACCGCGTCAGGATCCGGTAATCGGGGCGCACCCGGCCGATCAGGTCGGCAAAGATCATGCCGTCGACCATCCCGTGCGGGTGGTTGGCCACCACGATGACCGGGCCTTCCTTCGGGATCCTGTCCAGCTGCTCCTGGGGCGTCGTCAGTTCGATCCCCATGACATCCAGGCAGGCCCGCCAGAACGCCTGGCCGCGCGGCGCGCCCATCTTCTCGAACCGTCGGATCAGCCGCACGATGGTCAGCTTGCCCGAGAACAGTTCGATCGTGCGGATGGCAGACGCCTTCCACGGGTCTTCGAACGTGCTCGCATAGGACAGGCTGCGGCGGTCGTACTTGCGGAAATCAACCTGACCCGGCTTCGGAGCCTGAGCCTGGTTGGCCCGCATGGGGCGGCTTGTGTGAAAGCTGTCTACCACGGTGCTGTCACCATCGTTGTCTTCGGACGGGTACAAGACCCTCAGAACCCTTCGCCGAACTTGTCCGCCACCAGCGCTGCCAGTGCATCGGCCAGCTTCTCGGCGTCCGGCCCGGACGTTTCGACGTCAATAGTCGTTCCCTTGGACGCTGCCAACATCAAAAGACCCATAATACTGTCACCTGATGCAGACAAGCCATCCCGCGAGACCTGGGCCGTAGCGTCATGCGCCTCGACAACCTCGACCAGCTTCGCCGAGGCCCTGGCGTGCAGGCCCTTCTCGTTCACGATTTTCAGGGTCCGTTGGATCATGCCCTACCTGTCCGCCTATCCTTCTTGGCAGATATTCTGCGCGTTGATGTACTTGCGCCCAGCTTCCAGAGCGCCCCGCACGGCATCCTGCACGGGTATGTGCCGGCTTTTCGCCAGCTTCAGAAGCATCGGCAGATTCGCGCCGTAAAGGATCCGGCGGTCCCGCACCTTGCAGGCGTTCAGCGACAGGTTCGACGGCGAGCCGCCGAACAGGTCGGTCACCACCACCACGCCGCTGCCGTCATCCACCGCGTCGGCGGCTTCGGCGATCTCGCGCTGCTTGGCCTCGCGGTCGCAATCGGGCGCGATCGATATCGCCCGGATGCCGCTCTGGGATCCGATCACATGCTCGAGCGCGGCCAGATATTCTCTGGCCAGCCCGCCATGTGCCACGATCACTATTCCGATCAATCCGGTCTCACCTTCGCCGACTGGCGTTCCAATTCGCGGTGCCTAATTGACACCTGCCATCCGTCTTCCGCAAGGGTTGCCCCAACGGATTCGGCCAGCATCACGGATCGATGTTGCCCTCCGGTACACCCGAATGCGATGGAAAAGTGCGACTTGCCTTCCTCCACATAGGCCGGCAGCAGAAACCGTGTCAGATCCAGCACTTTTCCCCGGAATTCCGGATAGCGCGGGTCACCCGACACATGCGTCGCCACCTGCGGGTCGCGCCCGTCCCGCGCACGCAGGGCCGGTTCCCAATAGGGATTGCGCAGGAAACGGCAGTCGAAGGCCATGTCGATTCCCATCGGCAGACCCCGTTTGTAGGAAAACGACTGCACCGTGACGGCCAGGTTGCGCTGGCCATCGGGCGCCAGCGATGTCTCGATCTCGGCGCGCAGCTGATGCACGTTCAGGTCCGACGTGTCGATCAGCATGTCCGCCCGGTCGCGCACCGGGGTCAGCAGGTCCAGCTCGCGCGCGATGCCGCTTTCGGGGTTCTCGGCCGGGGCCAGCGGATGGCGGCGGCGGGTTTCCGAATACCGCCGCAGCAGCACCTCGGGCCGGCAGTCGAGGTAGAGCACCGTCAACATCAGGTCGGGCCGCGCCTGCATCAGCGAGATCATCGCCAGCATCGCGCTGGTCGAAAAATCCCGGTTGCGTGCGTCGACCCCCAGCGCCAGCGGCCGGCCCAGAGCCGGCCCGTCCAGCAGCCGCGGCACCAGGCCCAGCGGCAGGTTGTCGATCGTCTCGAAGCCGTTGTCCTCCAGCACCCGGATCGCGGTCGACCGGCCCGCGCCCGAAGGTCCGGTCACAAGGACAAGCTGGGTCTGCGATGGTGTCGGGGCGGTATCGGCCTGGGTCATTGGGGGTCCTGGCGTCCGGATCTGAGAAATTGGAGGAGTCCAACTTCAAAATGTGGCCCTTCCACCCGGCGGAGCAAGACCACATCGCACCCGACAAGGCGGGTATGTCGCAATGGGGGAACACGTTCGCTCTCGGTCGCGTCAAGATCGACCATTGCGACCACCGGCGCATCGGACACATTGTCGGCCCTCAGAATGCCGATCCCGCGCGCCTCGATCAGCCCCGCGATGGCGGGAACCGGCCGGGCGATCGGCGCCTGCGGCCCCGGCGACAGCCGGACCCGGTCATCGCCGACCAACCGCGCGCCATGGGCCATCAGCCACAGCGCCAGCGTCGACTTGCCGGCCCCCGACGCGCCCCGGATCAGCAGGCCGCGCCCGTTCAGCGCCACGCAGCTGGCGTGCAGGATCTCTTCTGGCGGCGGCACCGCCATGGCCGGTCAGATCGGCAGGCCCACGACAAAGCGCGCGCCCAGCGGTTCAGAGGTGATGTCGGCTTCGGTCGGGCGGATGTTCTCGGCCCAGATCACGCCGCCATGCGCTTCGACGATCTGCTTGGAAATCGCCAGGCCCAGGCCCGAGTTGTTGCCGAAATGCTCTTGCGGGCGTTGGGAATAGAAGCGCTTGAAGATCTTGGTCAGCGCCTCGTCCGGGATGCCGGGGCCGGTATCCTCGACCACCACCAGCACCCGGTTCTCGCGCTTGCGCGCCCAGACGCGGATTGCATCGCCATCCTCGCAGAACGAAATCGCGTTGGTGATCAGGTTGACAAAGACCTGCGCCAGCCGCGCTTCAAGCCCCTGCACGATCACCGGGTCGGCCGGCATGTCCGAGATGTAATCGATCCCCTTCGACCGCGCGTCCTCGCCCAGGTACTGGTTGAGGTTGTCCAGCGTGTGGACCAGGTCGAACGGCTCTTCCTCCTCCTTCACCAGCTCGCTGTCCAGCCGCGAGGCGTTGGAGATGTCGCTGACCAGACGGTCCAGGCGGCGCACGTCGTGTTCAATGACCTCCAGCAGCTTCTCGCGCTGGTCGTCGCGCTTGATCACCCGCATCGTGCCCACGGCGGACCTGAGGCTTGCCAGCGGGTTCTTGATCTCGTGCGCGACGTCGGCGGCGAATTGTTCGTTGCTGTCGATCCGGTTGTACAGCGCCGCGACCATGCCGCGCAGCGCGCCCGACAACCGCCCGATCTCGTCCGGACGCGCCGTCAGGTCGGGGATGCGGATGCGGCCGGGGTTCATCCGGCGGGCATTGCGGTCGCGCCCCAGTTCGGCGGCGGCGGCCAGGTCGGCGATCGGGTTGGCGATGGTCGAGGCCAGCACCAGGCTCAGCCCGATGGAGACCAGCGTGGCGACCAGGAACAGCTGCAGCACCCGTTCGCGTTCGTTGCGCACCAGCGCGCCGATCTCGCCCGAGGGGCTGGCCACGGCGACCGCACCGACGACCCGGTCGCCCTGTAAAATCGGGGTCGCGGCCGCGAAGACGGTGCCGCCCGCGGTGTCGAGACCCGATTGCACCCGCGTCGCGCTGGACAGCGCCGCGGGCACCATGGACTGCACCTGTTCCTCGAGCGACGGAACGGCGGGCGCCTTTTGCACCGACAGGATGCCCGAGATGGCCGAGCCCATCGCCGACAGCGCATTGCTCAGCGGCGTGCGGATCTCCTCCTGCGGGGCAAGGGCGGTCAGCGCCGGGCTTTGGTGGGTGCCGAACACGCTGCCCATCGGGGTCTGGTCGGCGTCGAAGACGTAGACCGTCAGCCCGTTGCGCAGGCTCAGCCGGTCCAGCACCGCCTGCACGTCCAGGCCACCGTCCAGGCCATCGTCCAGGCCATCGTCCGCGGCCAGGCTGACCGGCGTGTCGGCGGGCAATTGCGCCTCGAACACATCGGCGATCAGCTGCGCCTCGCCCACCAGCGCATTCGCCCGTTGCCGCACCAGGTCGGTGCGCGACGCATTCAGGTACAGGATCCCCGCGAACAGGACCGTCAGGCCGATCAGGTTGAAGGTGATGATCTTGCGCGTCAGCGGCGAGGCACGCAGCAGAAACGGCCCGCGCCGTCCCCGCGTGTCGCGCATTTCGCGTTCGGCCAGCGGCTCGGGCGACACCCAGTCGTCGCCAAGCACGACGTCACCGACGCGAGGCCCGGACTTGGCAGCTCTGGGCGTATCGCTCACAAAGACCCTCTCGGCGATGCTCATGGCGTTCGATTATTCTTCGTTGTAGCGGTAGCCGATCCCGTAGAGCGTCTCGATCGCCGAGAAGTCCGGATCGGCCGTTCTCATCTTCTTGCGCAACCGCTTGATGTGGCTGTCGATCGTGCGGTCATCCACATAGACCTGGTCGTCATAGGCGACATCCATCAGCTGGTCGCGGCTTTTGACGAAACCGGGCCGCTGGGCCAGCGCCTGCAGCAGCAGGAATTCCGTCACCGTCAGCGACACGTCGTTGCCCTTCCAGGTGACCGCGTGGCGCAGCGGATCCATCCGCAGCTGGCCGCGTTCCATCACCTTTGTCTCGGGCCCCTCGCCCACCGCGTCGCCGGCGACCGCATCCTGACGGCGCAGCAGCGCGCGGATGCGCTCCACCAGCAGGCGCTGCGAAAACGGCTTCTTGACGTAGTCGTCGGCCCCCATGCGCAGGCCCAGGACCTCGTCGATCTCGTCATCCTTGGAGGTCAGGAAGATCACCGGGATCGTCGTCTTCTGGCGCAGCCGCTGCAGCAGGTCCATGCCATCCATACGTGGCATCTTGATGTCCAGAACCGCCATGTCGGGCAGTTTCTTGCTGAAGGCGTCCAGCGCGGCCTGACCGTCGTTATAGGTTTCAACCTCAAAGCCTTCTGCTTCGAGCGTCATCGAGACCGACGTCAGAATGTTCCTATCGTCATCGACCAGCGCGATCTTCGACATGCGGTTACCCTTCAACTGCTCAATTGTGTTCTTTTTGTTGCATTATGCGCGTGCTGGCTCGGACGAATCAATCATTATGTGCGAATCACTCACAGTTGCGCCCTGATTTGGCCAAAAAACCCTTAGCAGATGCTAAACGACCACAGGTTCCCAGGTATCTTTCGAACAGCCGCGAAAGATGGTTGCGCTAAAGATCGCTCTGGTGGCGCTAACCTGTTGCCAGGGCGCTGTTCATCCTGAACGCCGTCGTGTTATGACCGCTCCTGTCATCATTTGAGATTGGCACAAACGCCCAATTTGGCGCGATTTTTTTCGACAAGTCGATGTCGGACCACAGGAGACACAAGCATGACAATGGGACGGGTCAACCCGCAGTTTCGCCTCGAAGATCAAGGGATCGAGGGGCTGGGCGCCGTCTATTACAACCTCATTGAGTCCGATCTCGTGGAAATCGCGCTCAAGCGGGGGGAAGGCACGCTCGGCCGCGGTGGCGCGCTTCTGGTGACGACCGGTACGTTCACGGGCCGGTCGCCCAAGGACAAACACATCGTCAAGACCCCGGATGTCGCTGACAACATCTGGTGGGACAACAATGCCGAAATGGCCCCCGAGGCCTTTGACGCGCTTCATGCCGACATGCTCGAGCACATGAAGGGCCGCGAGTACTTCGTGCAGGACCTTGTCGGCGGTGCGGACCCGACCCAGTCGATCAACGCCCGCATGATCACGGAACTGGCCTGGCACAGCCTGTTCATCCGCCACATGCTGCGCCGTCCCGATCGTGAAGACCTGAACGATTACGTCGCCGATTTCACGGTCATCAACTGCCCGACGTTCAAGGCCGACCCGGCAAAGCACGGCTGCCGGTCCGAGACCGTGATCGCGATGAACTTCGCCAAGAAGCTGATCCTGATCGGCAACACGGAATATGCCGGCGAGAACAAGAAATCGATCTTCTCGCTGCTGAACTACCTGCTGCCCGAAAAGGGCATCATGCCGATGCACTGCTCGGCCAACCACGCGCCGGGCAACCCGGTCGACACCGCCGTGTTCTTCGGGCTTTCGGGCACCGGCAAGACGACGCTTTCGGCCGATCCCGACCGCATCCTGCTGGGCGACGACGAACACGGCTGGTCGGACCGCGGCACCTTCAACTTCGAAGGCGGCTGCTATGCCAAGACCATCAGCCTGAACCCCGAGGCCGAACCGGAAATCTTTGCCACGACAGAGAAATTCGGCACGATCATCGAGAACATGGTGTTTGACCCCGAGACCAAGGAACTGGATTTCGAGGACGACAGCCTGACCGCCAACATGCGGTGCGCCTATCCGCTGGACTACATCTCGAACGCCTCGCCGTCGGGGCTGGGCGGGCATCCCAAGAACGTAATCATGCTGACCTGCGACGCCTTCGGGGTCCTGCCCCCGATCGCGCGGCTGACGCCGGCGCAGGCGATGTATCACTTCCTGTCGGGCTTCACGTCCAAGGTGGCCGGAACCGAGCGCGGCGTGACCGAGCCGGAGCCGACCTTTTCGACCTGCTTCGGCGCGCCCTTCATGCCGCGTCGTCCGGAAGTCTACGGCAACCTGCTGCGCGAGAAGATCGCCCAGCACGGCGCGACCTGCTGGCTGGTGAACACCGGCTGGACCGGCGGCGCCTATGGCACCGGCCAGCGGATGCCGATCAAGTCGACCCGCGCGCTGCTGACCGCCGCGCTGGACGGTTCGCTTGGCAAGGTGACCTTCCGGAAGGATCCGAACTTTGGCTTCGAAGTGCCGGTTTCGGTGCCGGGCGTGCCCGACCTGCTGCTGGATCCGCGCCGGACCTGGGGCAGCACCGAAGGCTACGACGCGCAGGCGGCGAAGCTGGTGCAGATGTTCGCCGACAACTTCGAGCAATATGTCCCCTACATCGACGACGATGTGAAAGCCGCTGCAATCGGCTGAAGTCTTCAGGGATAACAACAAGGTGGGCGCCCAAAGGGGCGCCCGTTTTGTTTATGGGGGGGGCGTTGCCCCCGTCCTCCGGTGGAGGACTCCCCCGGGTATTTTCAAAGAGAAAGAAGCAGGATCAGGAGGAGAGGCCGCGCAGGATCAGGCTGCAGCCGGCGACCGTCAGGACCACCAGCGTGGCCTTGCGAAAGACCTTCTGATCGGCGCGGTCATGCAGGGCCGAACCGATCATCATGCCGCCCAGTGCCGGGATCACCATCAGGACCGAGAAGGGCAGCGTTTCCGCGCGCAGCACGCCAGAGGTGACATGGGCCGCCGTCAGCGCCAGGGCCCCCATGCCATAGATCACGCCCTGGACGCGCATCTGTTCCGTCTTCTCGGTGCCGAGCGCCGTCAGGTAGGCTACCGTGGGCGGCCCCCAGACGCCGGAGAAACCGCCGATGAAGCCGGCGAAGGCGGCGACCATGGCTTCGGTGCGCGCATTTGGCGCGTGCAGCGTAAGTTGCCGCCCCATAAGCTGCGATGCGGCGAAAAGGGTGATGGGCACACCGATCATCAACAGCATCACGTCGGCCGGCAGAATGCGCACCAACTGGGCGCTGGAGAACAGGAAGACGGCGCCGATTCCAAGGAAAAGCCGGAAGCGCCTGACCGAGGCCCAGGCCGGCCCGACCCCCTGGCGCAGGGCCTGGAACCCGTTGGTCACCAGGGTCGGAAGGATCAGCCCGGCCAGGGAAATATCCGATGGAAGGAAAAGGTTTAGCCCCGAGATCATCAGCATGGGCATGGCGAAACCCACAAGCCCCTTCACGGTGCCGGCCACAAGGCCCACCATGAAGGCAAGCGCCATCTGGGTCGGTGTCAGGAAGGGAAGAAGGTCAGTCATGAGACTTCCCTTATCATTGGGCAGGAGGTGATGCCGCAGAAATCGGGTGCGCAATATTAGAACATCGAGTGGCTAGTTCGCGAATTTTTGTTGCGCTGCATGTGCGAAGGTTCTACACCCGGGCGGCGCGAGAAAGGGAGATGATTCATGGCTCATGACGGACAGGACCCGATGGTCGAGACACATGGCGAGCAGGTGCTGCTGCCCGATCTTCTGACGCTGACCGGCGCCGCGGTGGCGCCCGCCGAACAGATCCTGGAGCTGGCGCGCGACAGGCTGCGGGTGCTGGTGTCGGAGGGCGGGCGCGTGTCGTCGCGGCTGGTGGAGGAGCACCAGACGGCGAGCCACGGATTTGCCTGGCTGGCGACCTATGTGCAGGTGCTTCGGCAAATGCAGGCCTGGGCCGAAAAGCTTGTTTCGCAAGAGAAATTCGGCGAGATCGAGCAGCTGATCCACCAGATCGCCTTTGGCGAATACCTGGGCCAGATCCAGGGCGGCATCCCGATGAGCCAGGGCGAGATCGTGCGGCTGCAGGATGTCGGGCTGGGCCCCGAAGACGCCGCCGGGCTGGCGAGCGATGCGATCGCGACGCTGACGTTCAGGGGCAATTCCCAGGCCGCGCGCCTGCGGCTGGTCGAGCTGATGCGCGAACGCAAGGCCGAGACGATATTCGGCGCATCGGGCCTGGACGAAGAGCTGGAGATGATCCGTGAGCAGTTCCGCCGCTATGCCGTGGAAAAGGTCGAACCCTTTGCCCAGGACTGGCACCTGAAGGACCAGCTGATCCCGATGGAAGTCATTGAAGACCTTGCGGAAATGGGGGTCTTTGGCCTGACGATTCCGGAAAACCTGGGCGGCTTCGGCCTGTCCAAGGCGTCGATGGTCGTGGTGTCCGAGGAGCTGTCGCGCGGCTATATCGGCGTTGGCAGCCTTGGCACGCGGTCCGAAATCGCGGCCGAGCTGATCCTGGCCGGAGGAACCGACGAACAGAAGGCGGAATGGCTGCCGAAGCTGGCGAGCGGTGAGATCCTGCCGACCGCCGTTTTCACCGAACCGAACACCGGATCGGACCTTGGGTCGCTGCGCACAAGGGCGGTCAAGGACGAGAACGGTGATTACAAGGTCACCGGCAACAAGACCTGGATCACCCATGCGGCGCGCACGCACGTGATGACTCTGCTGGCGCGGACGGATCCGCAAACGTCTGATTACAAAGGGCTTTCCATGTTCCTGGCGGTCAAGACGCCGGGCACGGACGACGATCCCTTTCCCACGCCCGGCATGACGGGGGGCGAGATCGAGGTGCTGGGGTATCGCGGCATGAAGGAATACGAGCTGGGCTTCGACGGCTTTCACGTGGATGGCGCGAACCTGCTGGGCGGCGAGGAAGGCCGCGGCTTCAAGCAGCTGATGGAGACATTTGAATCCGCCCGCATCCAGACCGCCGCGCGGGCCATCGGGGTGGCGCAATCGGCGCTGGACATCGCCATGCAATACGCCGAGGACCGCAAGCAATTCGGCAAGTCCCTGGTGGAATTTCCCCGTGTTGCCAACAAGTTGGCCATGATGGCGGTCGAAGTCGCCATCGCCCGGCAGCTGACCTATTTTTCGGCCTTCGAGAAGGACCAGGGCCGGCGCTGCGATGTCGAGGCGGGCATGGCGAAGCTGCTGGGTGCGCGGGTGGCCTGGGCGGCGGCGGACAACGGGTTGCAGATCCATGGCGGCAACGGATTTGCGCTGGAATACAAGATCAGCCGGGTGCTGTGCGATGCGCGGATCCTGAACATCTTTGAAGGCGCGGCCGAGATCCAGGCACAGGTCATCGCGCGGCGTCTGCTGGGCTGATTTGTCCGTTTTGTACAGGATCTGACGGGTGTCTTGTCCGTTTTGTACACCTTTCGGGCGCCCTTTACGGGCCGCCCGATCGCGTTTCACACAGGCTTGGCCGCGACGTCGCCGCGGCGCAGCAGGGACCAGAGCGCCAGCGCCCCCAGCGCGGGCAGGAAGATGCCCAGCGACAGCGACAGGCCGCTGTCCGATCCACCCAGCGCCACGCCGGCGGAGGTCAGGAAGGCGACGGCGAATTGCAGGCCGCCCAACACGGCGGACCCGATTCCGGCGCCTTCGGTGCAGGCCTCCATCGTGATGGCCATGACGTTGGCTGTCAGCAGGCCGACCAGCCCGATGGCGCACCACAGCGGCACCACGAAGACCCACAGGATCGACGTGCCCGACACCGCGACCAGCGCCAGGCCCGACAGCGCGAACAGCGGCAGGCCCAGGTTCACGATCTGCGCCGGCGAGCACCGGTCGAGCAGACGGCCGTTCAGCTTGCCCGCCAGCATCAGCGCGGCGGCGACCAGCGCGAACAGCAGCCCGTAGGCCGTGCCCGACAGGCCGAAGCCGGTCTGGAACAGACCCGACGAGCCGGTGATGAAGGCGAACATCGCCGCCTGGACCAGCGCCGCCACCAGCGCGGGCAGGATGTAGGCGCGCCGCGTGACCAGGGTTCCGGCGCGGCGCAGGGCGGTGGCAAAGGGCCGGACGGCGCGGCGTTCGGGCGGCAGGGTTTCGGGCAGCACGACCCGGGTCAGACCCAGAGCCACGGCGCCCACCGCCACCATGGTGACGAAGATCGACAGCCAGCCGAAGGCCTGCGCCATCAGGCTGCCCAGGAAGGGCGACAGGATCGGGCCCAGCGTCATCAGCATGACCAGAAGGGTCAGCACCTTGGCGGCCTCGCGCCCCTTGTACAGGTCGTTGACCACCGCGCGGCCCACCACCATGCCGGCACAGGCACCCACCGCCTGGAAGAACCGCAGGGTGTTGAACAGCGTCACGTCGCGGATGAACAGCAGTGCCAGCGAGGTCGCCGTGAACAACGCGACCCCGGCCAGCAGCGGCCCCTTGCGGCCATAGCCGTCGATCAGCGGGCCCATGATCAGCTGGCCGACGCAGAGACCCAGGAAAAACAACGACAGCGACAGTTCGGTCGCCGAAGACGAGGCGTTCAGCGCCTGGCCCAGGTCATCCATCGACGACAGGTACATGTCGGTGGCGACCGGCGGGAAGACGGACAGCAGGGCCAGAACGGCGGTGATGGCGCCGGGGCGCACCGGGATGGACCCGGCAGAGGGTGATACGGACATTGGATTGTTCTTGAACACACGATTATTTCTTTGGTACTCTATTAATAGACCGCAGTCTAATAATCAACTGGCACGCCTGCCAGGGGACGAACAGAAGATGTGCACGACCGAAAAGACAGCAGGACGGCCCCGCGATGCGCAGGCCAGCGACACGCTGAAGCGCACGGCCCTGCGGCTGGTGCGCGACCAGGGGTATGGGGCGGTGAGCGTGTCGGCGATCATCGGGGCGGCGCAGGTGTCGCGGCAGACGCTGTACAACCGCTGGGCCACCAAGGCCGAACTGGTGCTGGAGGCGCTGTACGACGATGTCTTCCAGATGGTGGCCGAGCCGGTGCCCTGCCCCACCTGCCGCGATGCGCTGCTGCGGTTCCTGTCCGAGATCTTTGACCACCTGGCCGCCGACGGCGACACGCTGCGCAGCCTGATCGGCGCGGCGCAGGACGATCCGGCCTTTCGCGACATCTTCCGCGACCGCTTCGTGTCACCGCGCGAACACATCGTGACGCGATTGCTGACACAGGCGCAGGCCGCCGGAGAATTGCCGCCCGGTCAGGACGCCGAGATGCTGTCGGTCTTCATCCACGGCGCCTTCTGGTACCGGCTGCTGAACGGGCAGGATCTGGACAAGGCCTGGGTGCAACGGATCGTGGACGGGGTCTTTGGCCCGTCAACCGTCCCAGAACCCAGCCCACAACCCTCTGAAACGGAACCCGAAGTCAGCCCCGCCCCCGGTAAGGCGGCACGCCGTGGTCGGGGATCCAGACGCCCTGGGGCACGGGGCCGGTTTGCCAGAAAACGTCGATGGGGATGCCGCCGCGCGGGTACCAGTAGCCCCCGATCCGCAGCCAGGCGGGGGACAGGACATCCACCAGACGGCGCGCGATGGAAATCGTGCAATCCTCGTGGAACGCGCCGTGGTTGCGGAAGGACCCCAGGAAAAGCTTGAGCGACTTGCTTTCGACCAGCCAGTCGCCCGGCACGTAGTCGATCACCAGGTGGGCAAAGTCGGGCTGCCCGGTCATCGGGCAGAGCGAGGTGAATTCCGGCGCGGTGAAGCGCACGCAATAGGCCACGTCGGCCTGCGGGTTCCGCACCCGTTCCAGCACCGCCGCCTCGGGGGTTTCGGGCAGGCGGGTATCGCTGCCCAGCTGCGTCAGGTCGCTGTAGATCGTCTCCATCGGGCATGTCCTTTGCCGGTCGCTGGACCGCAGGTCTACCAAGCGGGGGCCGATCGGACAATCGGGGCGCGGATCGTTCGCTTTTGCGGTGCATTTTGCTAGGGTAGGTTGAATCCCTTAACGATTGGACGGGCCTCCATGACCCAGCATTGCGTTCTTGTGACCGGCGCGACCGGATATATCGCACGACATATCATCCTGCAGCTGCTGGAGGCCGGCCATTCGGTCGTGGGATCGGTGCGCAGCCTTCAGTCGGAACTGGAACTGCGCGCCGCACTGGGCGAGGCGCTGGCCGGTGCGGGCGCCGATCCCGCCGCGCTGGAACGGCTGCGGCTGGTCGAACTGGACCTGAACGCCGATGCCGGCTGGGACGACGCGATGGCGGGGGTGGATGTTCTGATGCACACGGCCTCGCCGGTGCCGGACGGCAAGCGCATTGTGGACGAAGCCTTTGTCACCACGGCCATCGGCGGCACGATGCGGGCGGTGCATGCGGCCTATGCCGCCGGGGTGCGCCGGTTCGTGGTGACATCGTCGGTCGCGGCGATCGCCGGGGCCGAGGGGCACGAGATCGGCGAGGAATTCGACGAAAGCGACTGGTCCGATCCCAACCGGCCCAACCTGAACGCCTATACCAAGTCCAAGACGCTGGCCGAACGCGCCCTGTGGGACTGGAACAAGACCGAGGCGCCGGATGCAGAAGTGACCGCGATCAACCCGTCCTTCGTGATGGGCCCGCCGATCGGCACCGGGTCGGTGCCCTCGTCGCTGAACATCGTGGCGCGGCTGCTGGCGGGGACGGATCCCGCCCTGCCGGACCTGAGCCTGCCGTTCGTCGACGTGCGCGACGTGGCGCGGATGCACGTGCTGGCGATGGACCTGCCGCAGACGGTGGGCAAACGGTATATCTCCTCCGAACTGCTGATGTCCTTCATGGAACTGTCCGAGATGCTGAGGGAACTGTACCCGGACCGGTCGATCCCGCACCGGATGGCGCCGAAATTCGTGATGCGGCTGGTGGGGATCTTCAAACCCGAGGTGCGCGGCATCGTCGCCAACTGGGGCCGGCGCGATCCGGTGTCGAACCTGGCGGCGCGCCGCGACATGGGGATCGAATTTTCCGACACGATGCAGGCGATCCGCCAGACCGCCGCCTTCCTTGTCGCCAACGACCTTGTCGACGGCTGATCCGTGACCTGCTGATCCATGACCTGTTGACCCGTTTACCTGTTTGCCAACGAAGACGAGACCCATGAAACAGAACCTGACCGCCGCCACCCTGATCACATCCCTGATCGCATCCCTGACCCTGGCCGCCGGCCCGACCCGCGCGGCCGAAGCCATCGATCCCTATTCCGACCCCGATACCACCTGGGTCCTGCAGGTGCTGGACGGGCAGGTCTTTGAGGCCGACACCACGCTCAGCTTCCCCGAACCGGGGCGCGTGGCGGGCAAGGCCACCTGCAACAATTACTCCGGCGAGATGACCGCGACCTACCCGGAATTCGAAGTCGGCCCGCTGATCTCGACGCGCATGGCCTGCCCGGACATGGAGCTTGAACAGGTGTTCCTTGACGCGCTGGCCGCCATGCGCGGTGCGGTGGCGACGGATTACATCCTGGTGCTGACCGGGCCCGACGGCGGCGAGATGGTCTTTACACCCGCCGATCAAGCGCCGCGATGAACCGCGCGCGGGCGTCCGGCAGGGGTTTGTCGCCCAGGTCCGGCGCCAGGTGGTTTTCCAGGAAATAGCCCGTCACCTTCAGCGCCTGGGCCACGTCCCCATCCTCGGCCGCGCCCTGCCCCAGCAGGCAGGGCGGCAGCGGCAGCAGCCGGTCCGCCCATTCGCCGGCCCCCGCCTTCGACACCGCCCGCCCGGTGCGGGGCGAGACATAGATCAGCCCCTCGCGCGCGCCGGTGGCGGCGCATTCGCTCAGGTCCAGCCCAAAGCCCATGTCATCCAGCAGCGCCTGTTCCCAGCGCAGGTAGGCCAGCGGCCAGATCTCGTCCTGGCCCAGCAGGTCCAGCAGGCGTTCGGTGTGGGCATAAAGCGTTGCGTGCGCCTGCCGTTCGGGCAGGCAGAAGGCCAGCAGCCCGGTCACCGCGTTCAGCCCGGCCAGCGCCAGCCGCCCGGAAAAGGCATTGGCGGCCCGGCTGCGCAGCGGTTCGACGGTGTAATGGCCGATGTGGTCTTCCAGCCGGGCGCGCCACGCCACGTCCAGCTGTGCGCCCGGTTGCAGCACCGGGGCGATCTTGCGCGAGGTGCCGCCGCGCAGCACACCGGCATGGCGGCCATGGGTTTCGGTGAACACATCCAGGATCACCGAGGTTTCGCCATGCTTGCGCGTGCGCAGAAGGATGCCGGTGTCGCGCCAGTCCATCGGCTATTCCAGCGCCGGATCGTCCAGGAAATGGCGGCCCCGGCGGTCCTCGACCTCGACCACCCACAGATCGGGGTCAAAGGCGCGCTGGCGCCCGACCGACGCGTCGACCTCGGGTTCGTCGCCCTTGGCCAGTTCCATCCATTTCCGTTCGCCGCTGAGCAGGTCGAAGCTGCGCTGATACAGCACCGCCTGTCCGTCCAGCGTGTTCAGCTTGATCAGGACGGCGCCCGCCGTGTCGTCCCCGTGGGCGACGACAAAGGCCGGGATCCCGTGCAGCGACAGGATCTGGCGGTAGGCCGACACCCAGAAGCCCGAGGTCAGGCGCATCGCCGTTTCCCTGGCCGCAGTCGCGTCATCACTCGTTGCTGTCCTTGAAATTCAGGCCCATCTCGGAATAGCGCTCGGCCTCGTCCATCCATTTCTCGCGCACCTTCACCTGCAGGAACAGGTGCACCTTGCGGCCCAGGAATTCCTCGATCTCCTCGCGGGATTGCTGGGACACGGCCTTGATCGTCTCGCCCTTCCTGCCAAGGATGATGCCCTTGTGCCCTTCGCGCGCGACATAGACGATCTGGTCGATCC
The DNA here is from genome assembly GCA_003217735.2 of Marinibacterium anthonyi. Taxonomy (GTDB): domain Bacteria; phylum Pseudomonadota; class Alphaproteobacteria; order Rhodobacterales; family Rhodobacteraceae; genus Marinibacterium; species Marinibacterium anthonyi. Next base: position 4,622,807 of record CP031585.1, read on the forward strand.
GCGCCGAACCGTCCTTGCGTTCGTCCCAGCTCTCGGTCTCGACGGTCAGCTGATAGGGCAGTTCCTGGTGCAGGCGCAGCGTCAGCTTCTCGCGCGTCATCTCGGCGGCGATCATGCGCATGGGCAGGTCGGCGATCTGGTCCTCGGGATACAGCCACGGGCTTTCGGGCAGCTCGCCCGCCAGCCATGCGCGCAGGTCGGCCACGCCATAGCCCTTTTCGGCCGAGATCATGAAGGTCTTAACAAAGGAAAACCGCGCGTTCATGTTTTCCGCCAGCGCCAGCAGCACCTCGGATTTCACCCGGTCGATCTTGTTGATCGCCAGCGCCACGGGCCGTTCGCCCACGACTTCCTTCAGGTTCTCCAGGATCTGTTCGACCCCTTCGGTGACGCCGCGATGCGCCTCGATCAGCAGCACGATGATGTCGGCGTCCGCCGCCCCGCCCCAGGCGGCGGCGACCATCGCGCGATCCAGCCGGCGGCGCGGACGGAACAGGCCGGGCGTGTCGACAAAGACGATCTGGCTCTCCCCCTCCATCGCCACGCCGCGGATGCGGGTGCGGGTGGTCTGGACCTTGTGGGTCACGATCGACACCTTCGCCCCCACCATCCGGTTGAGAAGCGTGGATTTGCCCGCGTTGGGCTCTCCGATCAGGGCGACGAATCCGGCGCGGGTGGACATAGGAACGGAACCTTCGGTTGAGGAGTTGAAGATCTAAGGGAAATGCGCACGCGAATCCAGTGTGCCGATTTCGTGAAGCCGGGTGACGCCCGATCGGGCCGGAATCGCGACGGAAAACCATAAATGGGACGTTAAGCCCCTGATCGAGCAGAAGGACTTCACCATGAATACCGACCGATCCCGCCGCGCCCTGCTGCGCGGCCTGGCAGTGGCCCCCTTTGTCGTCACCGGGTTCGGCGTGGCCACCCGGGCCGCACGCGCCGAAGCGCTGGCCGCCGGCCTGATCGCGCCGAACGCCTGCATCCTGTCGACAGAGGTGACCGAAGGCCCCTATTACATCGACCCCGACATGGTGCGGTCCGACATCACCGAAGGCAAGCCGGGCGTGCCCATGGACCTGCAATTGCAGGTCGTCGACACCGCCTGCCAGCCGATCGAAGGCGCGCGGGTCGATCTTTGGCATTGCGACGCGGAGGGGAATTATTCGGGCTATGCCAGCCAGGGCAGCGACCAGACCGTCGACACCACCGGTGAAACCTTCCTGCGCGGCACCCAGATGACCGATTCCATGGGGATATCGACCTTCCGGACAATCTATCCGGGCTGGTACCGGGGGCGCACGACCCATATCCACTACAAGGTGTGGCTGGACCAGAACACGCTGCTGACCAGCCAGATCTTCTTTCCCGATGCGCTGTCGGAATACCTGTTCCGCAGCGTCGCGCCCTACAATGACCGCTCTGCCACCCGCGACACGGTGAATTCCAACGATTCCATCGCGCAGGACGCCGGCGACGGCGCCTTCGCCTATATCCGCGAACAGCCCGACCGCTATGTCGCCGCTCTGGTCGTCGGCGTCAGCCGCGATGCGCGCTCGACCACCGGCATGGGCGGCGCAATGGGCGCGCCCGCGGGCGGGTGGCCCCCCGCGGGCGGGCCCGGCGAAAGCTTGGGCACCGCAACGCTGGTGCCGGGTCAGGGCTGATGCGCAGCCCCAGGTAAGATGGGTCGTTTGACCCATCCTACGCCTGCCACGCCCCCATGATACGGGCCGGCGCGCGCCGCTTCAGCCCTGGGCAGTCGGGCGGACCACGATGCTGCCCACGTCGACATCGCGGGGCTGTTCGATGGCAAAGAGGATGGCGCGCGCGATCGCATCCGGCGCGATCGCGATATCGCCCATCTGGCCCTCGATCATCTTGCGGACCTGCGGATCCGTCATGCTGTCCGCGAACCCGGTCGATATCATGCCCGGCGACACCTCGGTCACCCGCAGGTCCGGCCCGGCCTCCTGGCGCAGCGCCTCGGTCGCGGTGCGCACGGCATTCTTGGTCGCCGCATAAACCCCCATCGTCGGCACGATCTTGATCCCGGCGGTCGAGACCACGTTGATCACGTGCCCCCCTGGCTGACCCTGATCGTTGCGCGCAAAGACCGACAGGGCGGCGGCAATCCCGTACAGCGTGCCGCGCAGGTTCACGTCGATCATGTCGTCCCAGTCATCGACCCGCAGCGCGTCGAACCGCGAAATCGGCCCGATCCCGGCGTTGTTGATCATCACGTCCAGCCGGCCGCCCCGCTCGACCGCCAGCGCCACCAGCGCCTCGACATCCGCCCGGCGGCGCACGTCGGTGACACGGTAATCGGCGCGCCCGCCCTCGGCGGCGATCTCGGCCACCAGGTCCTTCAACCGGTCTTCGCCCCGGGCGCCCAGCACCACATGCGCGCCCTCCCGGGCCAGCCGCCGTGCCGTGGCGCGCCCGATCCCGCTGCTGGCGCCGGTGATGACGATAACGGTTCCTGCACATGTCATGGGGTGTCTCCTTCTGGGCTGTTTCCATGGACTGCGACCTGAGATATGGCTGACGGATCAGACGAACGAGCCATCAGGGTCCAGGATAGTGTCGCCATCGTCCAAATCGGCAGACGATCCGCTGTCCAACGTGCTGGACGTGCTGGGCGCGCGGGTCACCCGGCTGACGCGGTTGGAGGCGGCGGGGCGGTGGGCGCTGTCCTTTCCTGTGATCGACCGGCTGAAGTTCGTGGCCCTGCTGCGCGGCACCGCCTGGATGGTCCGGCCCGGCCATGCGCCCAGCCCGATGCGGGCCGGCGATGTCTGCCTGATCGGGCGGACCGACTACGGGATCGCCAGCGATCCGACCCTGCCGCCCCGCGACGGGCAGCAATACTTTGGCGATGCCGGGGCCGATGCGGTGCGGCTGGGCGGTGACGAGGTCGTCAGCGTCGGGGGCACCGTGACCTTTGACTGCGAAGCGGCCCGGTTCCTGCTGAACATGCTGCCCGATTTCATGGTCGTGCCCGGGGATGCCCCCGGCTCGGACGTCGTTTCAACCCTCCTGCACCTGCTGTCCGTCGAGGTCGCGCGGCCCGGACTGGGCCATGGCATCGTCTGCACGCGGCTGGCCGACGTTCTGCTGGTCGAAGCGATCCGCGCCCATGCCGCCCAGGCGGGGCCGGCGGCGACCGGATGGCTGGGCGCGCTGAACGATCCGCGGATCGGGCGGGCGCTGGCCGCGTTCCACGCCGACCTGGCGCAACCCTGGACGGTGGCGCGGCTGGCCGGGGTCGCGGGCATGTCGCGCGCCGCCTTCTCGGCCGACTTCACCCGCAGGCTGGGCCAGCCGCCAATGGCCTACCTGCGCGCCTGGCGGCTAAGCGTCGCCCATGCCGCGCTGTCGCGGGGCACGGCACCGGTGGCCGACGTGGCGGTCAGCGTCGGCTATGCCTCGCAAAGCGCCTTTGGCCAGGCGTTCCGCCGCGCCTATGGCACGGCGCCCCGACGCGGGACACGCGAATAGGATGACGGGGAAGATGGGGGAAGATGGGGGAAGATGGGTCGAAACGACCCATCCTAAGCCCCCCGCACGGGACAAACCGGCGGGCAAACGGTATCCAAACGGCGACGCCCCGCCCCCCGGAGACCCCCATGCACGACCACTTTCCCCTGCCCGACCTCGCCCGCGCCCTGCTGCCCCATGCCTTCGACACGCAGGATGGCGCCCATGATACGGCGCACCTGCTGCGGGTCTGGCGCAACGTCGAACGGATCGCCCGCGTGGAAGGTGGCGAAACGCGGATCCTGCTGGCCGCGACGCTGCTGCACGATTGCGTCCGGGTCGACAAGGGTTCGCCCGACCGGCCCTTTGCGTCGCGGATGGCGGCGGCCAGGGCGCGCGAGGTCCTGGTGTCGATGGGCTGGGACGATGCGGCGGTGTCCCGGGTCTGCCACGCCATCGAGGCGCACAGCTTTTCGGCCGGCATCACGCCCGACAGCCTCGAAGCGAAGATCCTGCAGGACGGCGACCGGCTGGACGCGATGGGGCATGTGGGTATCGCCCGGTGCATGTACCTGGCCGGGGCGCGCGGAACGTCGATCTGCCACGCCACCGATCCGGCGGCGCGGGCGCGGCCGCTGGACGACGGCGCCTATGCGCTGGACCATTTCCGCACAAAGCTGCTGAGGCTGGGCGATGGCATGCAGACGCGGACCGGCCGGGCGATGGCCAGCGCGCGGGCGGCGACCCTGCGGGACTTCTACGACGGGCTGCTGGCAGAGCTTGGAGCAGAGAGTGGAGCAGATCGGGACGGCGCGTAGGATGGGTCGTTCCGACCCATCTTCGGGGGACGGCCAAAACCTAACGAACGGTAAATCCGTCGCTGCAAACCCTTGATATCATTGAAGGCGAAAAATGTCCCACGCGTGGGACATTGCCGGGCCTCAGCCCTTCAGCCGATCCAGCAGGGCCTTGGCCGCGGCCTGTTCGGCCTGCCGTTTCGACCCGGCCTCGGCCTTCTCCTCTGTCCCGTCGGCAAGCCGGACCGAGATGGTGAAGCGCGGCGCATGATCCGGGCCCGACCGGGCGATTTCGGTGTAGGACGGCGGCATCTGCCCCCGCGCCTGCGCCCATTCCTGCAGCGCCGTCTTGGCATCCCGCGCGTCCGATTCGACCCGGCCGACCCGGTCGCCCCACAGCGACAAAACCAGCGCCTGCGCCGCATCGAACCCGGCATCCACGTAGACCGCCGCGATCAGCGCCTCCAGCGCGTCGGCCAGCAGCGCCTCTTTCCGCCGCCCGCCCGAAAGCATCTCGGACCGGCCCAGTTTCAGAACGTCCCCCAGCCCGATCTCGCGCGCGACATCGGCACAGGCTTCCTTGCGCACCAGCGCGTTGTATCGCGGCGCCAGCTGGCCTTCGCGGGCGCCGGTGTCGGCCTGCAGCAGGGCCGTGGCCATGGCCAGGCCCAGCACCCGGTCGCCCAGGAATTCAAGCCGCTGGTTGTCCGGGCGCGTCGCCGTGGCGATGGAGCCATGGGTCAGCGCCTGGACCAGCAGTTCAGGGTTGGCGAACCGGTGGCCGATCCGCGTCTGGAAGTCGTTCAGGTCAGCAGAGAGCTTCACTCGATCCTCTTGAAGAAGCGGTCCCCGCGCCAGGTCCAGAAATAGAGCATCGAGCGCCCGGCGGAGGAGAACATGATCCGATCGGCCCGGCCGATGAGGTTTTCATAGGGCACAAAGCCCACACCGCCCGCCGTCTGCGGCACACGGCTGTCGGTGGAATTGTCGCGGTTGTCACCCATGAAGAAGTAATTGCCTTCGGGCACCGTGTAGATCCCGGTGTTGTCCAGCGACAGGTTCCCGATGTTCAGGATCGGATGCGTGACCCCGTTGGGCAGCGTTTCGATCTGGCGTTCCTTGATGCATTCGCCGCCATCGCCCACCGGCCCGTTGGCACAGCGCGGGCGCAGGCCCTGGGGCCCCTGCGGTTCCATCAATTCCTCGAAAACGCCGGCATCCGCCACCTCGACCGGGTCGCCGTTGATATACAGCAGCCCCTGCCTGACCTGGATCTTGTCACCCGGCAGCCCGATCAGCCGCTTGATGAAGTCCCGCCCGGTGACCGGGTGGCGAAAGACCACCACGTCGCCGCGCTGGGGTTCGCCGCCGAACAGCCGCTTGTTGGAGCCCTTGGTAAAGCCGCAGATGTCCTCGGCGTCGATGTCGATGCCAAAGCGCGGGATCACGACCGAAGGACAGGAAGCGTAGGAATAGCCGTAGGCCATCTTGTTGACGAAGAGGAAATCGCCGATCAGCAGGGTTTCCTTCATGGAGCCGGAAGGGATCCAGAAGGGCTGGAAGAACAGCGTGCGGAAAACGCCGGCGATCAGGAGCGCAAAGACGATGGTCTTTATTGTCTCGAGAACGGCGTTCCCAGTGGAGGATTTTTCGGCCATTTGGCTCTCCGTCAGAGGTCCGGTGCGGGCTTCATGAGGTGGCTATCGGCCCGAGTCAACCCGCGCCCCCGCGGGGCGGGCCTCGATCACGACGAAGGCCTGCGCCCAGGGGTGATCATCGGTCAAAGTCACGTGAACGATGGCTTCGTGACCATCCGGCGTCATCGCGTCGAGCCGCGCGCGCGCCCAGCCGGTCAGGTGCATCACCGGCTGACCGGTGTCGAGGTTGCTGACCGACATGTCCTTCCAGGCGATGCCCATGCGCAGCCCGGTGCCAAGCGCCTTGGAACAGGCCTCTTTCGCGGCCCAGCGTTTGGCATAGGTGCCGGCGGTGTCGCGGCGGCGGTCGGCCTTCAGCTGTTCCGTGTCGGTGAAGACGCGGTTGCGGAAGCGGTCGCCGAACCGGTCGAGCGTGGCGGCGATACGGTCGATGTTGGCCAGATCGGTGCCGATGCCGAGGATCATGTGCCGTGCCTTTTCCGGCCGGGCCCGGCCGCCTGGTGGATCGGACGGGACGGCGGCCGCATCGCCCCTGCCCCGAGGTGTTTCATAATTGAGCTTTGGCAAGGTTTGCGGGATTTGGCAAATGCCCGGTCACATCCGGCGGTTGTCGCATGACATCCGGCTTGATACCTTTTTGCGTGAATTTGTTTCCGACCTTCACCAAAAGGTAATTTGCCATGGACGACGCAAAAGCGAATTCCGCCCCATTTGTTGCGGTGATCTATTTCCACGGAATGGGAAGTCAGCGGCGGTACGAGGAAGGCAGCCGGTTACTGGATTCCATCGACAGGAATCTGCAGGACAAATCCTCCTGCGAATCCGACGCAAGGCTGAAGGACATCGGCCCCCGGCACGAGGCCGGCCGGACGCCGGACGATCCCGATGTCACGTACCTTGGCGCCACCTACGTGAAGGCCGGCCAGCCCGACCGGGAGATCCGCATCTACGAGGCCTACTGGGCGCCGATCATGGCCGACACAAGCTCGGCCGGGGCGGTTGCGTTGTGGATCGTCAGGCAGGTGCGGCGCCCCTTCGCGTCGTTCTTCAGCAACTGGATGGAATTCCGCCGCCTGCGCCGGTCGATGCTGGCCGAGCTGCTGGACAGGGAAGGCGGACCCAAAACGGTCAACGAGGACGATTACGAGGCCCTGTGCCAGGCCTACGCCGATTTCGGCGACGGCAGGACCGTGGCACCAAAGGGGGGCCAGAGCTTTGCCTGTTTCACGACATTCCTGGAAGATCGGCTTTGCAACAGCACCGACGAGCAGCGGCGGGTGCTGGCCCTGGCGCGGAAATGGCGGCGCCATTTCCTGAGGAGAGAGGTGGGGAACCTGCTGTTCCTGCTGACCATCCTGCTGGCGATCCTGACCTCGCTGGCGGCCTGCATCTGGGGCGCGATGATGGTGGTGGACTGGATCGGCCAGTTCGTGGCGTCGAACCTGCCGCAAGCGCAGGACAACGCGGGCGGGGCGGTGGATGGTGCAAGCACCGCCGGCATGGCAGTGACGGGCGGGAACGCCGCAAATTTCCGGGTCAGGCTCTCCGAGTACCTGAACGCGCTGGATTTCTGGAGCATCGCGACGCCGGCCGTCGGGATCCTCATGGCGCTGGGGGTCCGCAAGTTCCTGACCGACTACATGGGCGACGTCGAAGCGTGGTCGACCTATCAGGAGACAGACACCAAATACCTCAAGCGCAAGAAGGTGATCGCACTGGGATCGAAGGTGGTGGCCCATGTGCTGGGCCATGACAGGTGCGAGCGCGCGGTGGTGGTCAGCCACAGCCTGGGCACCAGCGTGGCGCTGGACACACTGCTGGCGATGGTCAACACGAACCGGGTAACGAACCCGACGGACCCGATATCCGGACCCGTGGACCTGAGCAGGATCCGGCATTTCGTGACCGCCGGCTGCCCGGTCGACAAGATCAACTACTTTTTCGAAACCTACCGGTCGGGATCGCGGAACTATACCCGCGTGGTCGAAGGGCTGCGCGGCGATATCGGCACCGAACCGTTCAGCCGGGCCGGGACAGCGCATGTGAACTGGGTCAACTTCTGGGACAGGGGCGATATCATCAGCGGGCCGATCCAATCGGCGGTGGCGGCGCGCACGCTGAAGCGCAGGGTCGACAACGTTCATGTGGCCGGGATGAAATTCCCCAACCCGGGCGGATCCCATACCGGCTATTTCAGGGACAAGACGATCGTTTCGACCCTGTGCGGGATGATCTTCGACGACGCCTATGACAGCACTGACGAGGACCTGCGCAAGGACGAGGGTGTGCGATACAGCAATTGGATCTATCTGTTTGCCGCCACCCTTCCCTGGCTGGCGGCGCTGTACATCGTCCTGTCCTTTTTCGGCCTGGCGGATGGCTTTGGCAAACCCATCCTTGTCGTTTTCACGGTCTCTGTCGGCCTGCTGGTGGCAATCAACCTCGTCCTGCTGGTGAAATGGCTGCTTGGTCGCTACGACGGCCGGCGCAACCCGATCTGACCCTTACGCGCGGGCCTCGTCCATCAGGCCGCGCATCTGGCGGATCGCCGGTTCCAGGCCCAGAAAGATCGCCTCGCCGATCAGGAAATGGCCGATGTTCAGCTCGGCAACCTCGGGAAAGGCGGCCACGGGTTTGACCGTGTCGTAGGTCAGGCCATGGCCGGCGTGAACCTCAAGGCCCAGGGAATGGGCAAAGGCTGACATCTCGCGCAAGGACGCCAGTTCGCGGTCGCGAACGTCCAAGCGGCCTTCGGCGTGGGCGTCGCAATAGGCGCCGGTGTGCAGTTCGATCACCTGGGCGCCGATGCGGTGCGCGGCTTCGATCTGGCGCTGGTCGGCGGCGATGAAGATCGACACCCGGCAACCGGCTTCGCGCAGCGGCGCGATGAAATGGGCCAGGCGGTTTTCCTCGCGCGCGACTTCCAGGCCGCCTTCGGTTGTCCGTTCCTCGCGCTTTTCAGGCACGATGCAGACCGCGTGGGGCTTGTGGCGCAGGGCAATGGCCTGCATTTCCGCCGTGGCGGCCATTTCGAAGTTCAGCGGCACGGTCAGGATTTCGGCGAGGCCTTCGATATCGGCGTCCGAGATATGGCGCCGGTCCTCGCGCAGGTGGGCGGTGATGCCGTCGGCGCCGGCGGCTTCGGCGATGCGGGCCGCGCGCAGCGGGTCGGGATAGGCCCCGCCCCGGGCGTTGCGCACGGTGGCCACGTGATCGATGTTCACGCCAAGGCGCAAAGGACCGGTGGGGGACATGTCATTCTCCTGACGTCATGATGCGGGGTTTCTAGCGCGCATCCGGGCGCGCGTCAGCCGCCCTTTCCTGCGCCTTGGCGGCGTTGGCCTTGATGCTGTCGAACTTCTTGCGGATCTTCGACGCGCGGTGGTTCTGATAGGCGCGGATCACCGGCACCGAAAGGTAATAGCAGACCGTGGCGCAGATGATGCCCGGAAGGATCCCACCGATCAGGTAGGGCAGAAAGACCTCGTGGTAGAACACTGCAAGCCCGCGCCAGTCGGCATGGGCATCGGTGAAAAGCGCGAAGAAATTGTGATACAGGTCGCCCCAGGCATCGACGAACTTGCCGGCGAAGGACCGGCCGGTGTCGAACCGCGACCGGCTGCCCAGCAGGAAATGCCCCGTCTCGATCGACACGACGCCGATGGGCACATAGGTCAGCGGGTTGCCGAAGAAGGTCCCCGTCAGGGCGGCCAGGATGTTGGCGTTCATCAGCCGGGCCAGCAGGGCGGCGATGATGAAGTGCAGACCGTAAAAGGGCGTGAAGGCCGTAAAGACGCCCACCCAGATGCCGCGGGCGATCCGTTCGGGTTTGTCCGGCAGACGCCGGACGCGGTGCTTGACGTACTGGAAAGCCCGGCCCCAGCCGCCACGCGGATAGACCATATGGGCCGCCTGTTGCAGCACCCCTCGTCTTTCTCGTCGTTTGAACACGACGCAGCCATCCCTTCCTGCGTTATCAGGGCGTCAGCGCACCGCCGGATCCGGTCGCGCAGGTTCACGAAACCGGGCCACCGAAGCCACATCGCTTTCCGCCTCTAACATCAGCATCAGCGAGTGCAATTGTTCGATGTCACGCAGCTCTACATGAACGAGTAATCGGTAAAAATCTGGTTTTCGATCAACAAAGTTCAGATCGGAGATATTGGCCTTCTTCTCTCCGATCAATGTGCAGATTCGTCCCAGTACGCCTGCATCGTTACCGATCGTGACTTCAAGGGTACTCTCGTAGACCGCGGGGTGGGTGCCGGCCTGCCAGTGAAGGTCGACCCAGCGGTCTGGCTGGTCTTCGAAATCCGACAGCTTTTCGCAATCGATGGCGTGCACGACCACGCCTTTTCCACGCGAAGTGATGCCCACAATGCGTTCGCCGGGCAACGGCTGGCAGCAGGGCGCGCGGTCAAAGCTTTGCCCCGGCTCAAGCCCGATGACCGCGCGGCGCGGTTCGATCTGGTCCGTCTCCTTCGACGTCAGTTCGGGATAGACCGCCTGCACAACTTCGTGAGTGGTCAGTTCGGCGCTGCCCAAACGGGCAAGCAGCGTCTGGCGGTCGCCCAGCCTCAGGTGGCGGGCGGCGGTATCCAGCGTCTTGTCGGTGGATTTGCGGCCCACGTGTTCAAAGGCGGACCGCGCCAGTTCGCGGCCCAGCCGGATGAACCGTTCGCGGTCAGCCTCGCGCAGGGCGCGCCGGATCGCGGTGCGGGCCTTGCCGGTGGTGGCGATGTCCAGCCACGACGCCTGGGGCGTCTGACCCTCGGCGGTGATGATCTCGCAGCTTTGACCGTTCTTGAGGCGGGTCCACAGGGGCACGCGGATGCCGTCGACCTTGGCGCCGACGCAGGCCGACCCGATCCGGGTGTGGATCGCATAGGCATAGTCGATCGGCGTCGCACCCCGGGGCAGTTTGACCACGTCGCCCTTGGGCGTGAAGCAGAAGACCTGGTCGGAATACATTTCCAGCTTCACGGCTTCCATGAATTCGTCGTGGTCTTCTTCCGCGTCGAATTGTTCGGTCAGCTGCGAGATCCACTTGGCGGGATCGACCGCGAACGGGTTTTCCGACCGCACGCCGTCCCGGTAGGACCAGTGCGCGGCGACGCCGGTTTCGGCCACGTCGTGCATCTGGCGGGTGCGGATCTGGACCTCGACCCGCTTGCCGTCGCGCCCCGACACGGTGGTGTGGATCGACCGGTAGCCGTTGGATTTCGGCTGGCTGATGTAGTCCTTGAACCGCCCCGGCACCGATTTCCAGCGGGTGTGGATGGCGCCAAGCGCGCGGTAGCAGTCTTCGTCGGCGGTTGTGATCACGCGAAAGCCGTAGATGTCGGAGAGGCGGGAAAAGCCCTGCTTCTTCTCCTCCATCTTGCGCCAGATCGAATAGGGTTTCTTGGCCCGGCCGAACACCTCGGCCTCGATCCCCATCTTGTCCAGTTCATGGCGCATGTCGCCGGTGATGCGGTGGATCACGTCACCGGTTTCGCGCTGCAGCATGATGAAGCGGCGGATGATCGACTGGCGCCCTTCGGGGTTGATCACGCGGAACGCCAGGTCTTCGAGTTCCTCGCGCATCCACTGCATGCCCATGCGCCCGGCCAGCGGCGCATAGATATCCATCGTCTCGCGCGCCTTCTGCATCTGCTTTTCCGGGCGCATCGCCTTGATGGTGCGCATGTTGTGCAGACGGTCGGCGAGTTTCACAAGGATCACCCGCAGGTCCTTGGACATCGCCATCAGCAGCTTGCGGAAGTTTTCCGCCTGCTTGGTTTCCCGGCTGGACAGCTGAAGGTTGGTCAGTTTCGTGACACCGTCGACCAGCATCGCGACCTCGGGGCCGAACCGGGTCGACACCTCCTTGTAGGAGGCCTTGGTGTCTTCGATCGTGTCATGCAGGAGCGCGGTGATGATCGTGGCGTCATCCAGCCGCTGTTCGGTCAAGATGGCGGCGACGGCCACGGGGTGGGTGAAATAGGGTTCACCGGACTGGCGAAGCTGGCCGTCGTGCATGTCCTTGCCAAAGGCGTAGGCCTCGGCAATCAGGTCGGCATTGGTCTTTGGGTTATAGTTGCGGACCAGTGCAATCAGATCGTCTGCCGCAATCATCTGGTCCGCATGCCTCGTCGGGGCCTTGATCGGGCTGGATCAGCCCTGGCCCTGCGCCTCCATCAGAGCCCGAAGCAGTTTTTCTTCGGACATGTCGTCGTCGGCGGGCTTGTCGGGCTCGGCCCCCATGAGAAGCGCCATTGCGTCTTCTTCGGGCTCGTCGACCTCGATCTGGTTCTGGTTCGATTCGATCAGACGCTCGCGCAGTTCGTCAGCGCTTTGCGTCTCTTCGGCGATCTCGCGCAGGGCGACGATCGGGTTCTTGTCGTTGTCACGGTCCACGGTGATAGGCGCGCCTGCAGCCACTTCGCGCGCGCGATGCGCGGCGAGCAGCACGAGCTCGAACCTGTTGGGAACCTTGTCAACGCAATCTTCAACCGTCACGCGGGCCATGAGAGTACTCCAGTACTGATGATATCGGGGCCGGAAATGGCATAGCTAAACGGGAATCTATCGCTTGACAAGCGGTGTTTTGCCTTAAAGCGGCACCACGGCCGCCCGGTCCGCAAGCGGCAGTTCGGCGGCCATCTGCACCGCGGTCTTGCCCAGGACAGGGTGGCGCCAATCCGGCGCGATATCGCACAGCGGCACCAGCACAAAGGCCCTGTCCTGCATCCGCGGATGCGGCAGGATCAGGCGGTCGGGGGCGGCAAGTTGCTGATCTTTCGGGGCAAGCGTCATCCAGGCGCGCCAGCCGTCCAGGTCGGGCCGCACCAGCGTGTCATATGCCGCAAGGTCCAGATCCAGCGTGCGCTGGCCCCAGCGGGTCTTGCGGTTGCGTCCATAGCGGCCTTCGATGTCGTGCAAACCGGCCAGCACCTCTTCGGGCGCAAGCCCGGTGCGCCCGATCAGCGCGGCGTTCACATAATCGGGACCGGCGCCGGCCGGAAAACAGGGCGTCGAAAAAAACCGGCTGACACCGGTGACGCGAATTCCGATTCGGCTTATGTCACGTGACGCACTGCGAAGGGTTTCGGCAGGCGGGCCGGCACGTGACGGCAGGTTTGCTCCGAGGCAGATGATAAGGCTTGACCCTAGGTCGGTCATGATTTTCACTATTTCGCAGGGTACTCAGGGTTGCTCACCCTAATTGAGCCTCTATTTTTGGGACAGCCGTCTCGCCGGAATGTGGCGTCCACTCATTGGATTTTTAGGCGAACGTGCGACCGGAAGGACATATTGATGTTTTACAAAGACGAACGGCTTGCGCTGTTCATCGACGGGTCAAACCTTTACGCGGCAGCGAAAGCGCTCGGATTTGATATAGACTATAAGCTGCTCCGGATGGAATTCATGCGTCGGGGCAAGTTGCTGAGGGCGTTCTACTATACGGCTTTGCTGGAAAACGACGAATATTCCCCCATCCGTCCGCTTGTCGACTGGCTGCATTACAATGGTTTCACCATGGTGACAAAGCCGGCCAAGGAATACACCGACAGCATGGGCCGCCGCAAGGTCAAGGGCAACATGGATATCGAGCTTGCGGTCGATGCCATGGAACTGGCCCCGCGTGTCGATCATATCGTGCTGTTCTCGGGAGACGGGGATTTCCGGCCTCTGGTGGAAAGCCTGCAGCGGCAGGGGGTTCGCGTATCGGTCGTGTCGACCATCCGCAGCCAGCCGCCGATGATCTCTGATGACCTGCGCCGCCAGGCCGACAACTTCATCGAGCTCGAAGAGCTCAAGGAAGTCATCGGTCGCCCGCCGCGGGAACACCAGTCCGATCGCAATATCACGGTCGCCGGCGGCAACGCCTGAGATCCGCCTTTCACGGCAGGCCCGCCCCGGCGGGCCACAGGCGTCACGGCGCCGTCTGGATTTCCGTTGCTGTTTGGCCTAGGTCCGAAGCAAGGAGATCTCATCCATGTCAAAACCTCCGCTGACCATCTACCTGGCTGCCCCGCGCGGTTTCTGCGCCGGTGTCGACCGCGCCATCAAGATCGTTGAAATGGCCCTGGAGAAATGGGGCGCCCCGGTCTACGTGCGCCACGAGATCGTGCACAACAAGTATGTCGTCGACGGGCTGCGCGAAAAGGGCGCCGTCTTTGTCGAGGAACTGGACGATTGCCCGAACGACCGGCCGGTGATCTTTTCCGCCCATGGCGTGCCGAAATCCGTCCCGGCCGAGGCCGGGCGGCGCGAGATGCTGTTCGTCGATGCCACCTGCCCGCTTGTGTCAAAGGTGCATATCGAGGCGCAGCGCCATGCCGAGGCCGGGCTGCAGATGATCATGATCGGCCATGCCGGCCATCCAGAGACCATCGGCACCATGGGCCAGTTGCCCGACGGCGAGGTCCTGCTGGTGGAAACCGTGGACGACGTGGCGCATGTGGACGTGCGCGATCCGGACCGGCTGGCCTACGTGACACAGACGACGCTGTCGGTCGATGACACGATCGACATCGTAGCCGCCCTGCGCGCGCGATTCCCGGCCATCGTCGGGCCGCACAAGGAAGACATCTGCTACGCCACGACCAACCGGCAGGAATCCGTCAAGTCCATCGCGTCGAAGGTGGATGCGATGCTGGTCGTCGGCGCGCCCAATTCGTCCAATTCCCGCCGCCTGGTCGAAGTCGGCGCGCGCGAAGGCTGTTCCTATGCGCAGCTGGTGCAGCGGGCCACGGATATCGACTGGCGCGCGCTGACGGGGATTTCCGCGCTGGGGATCACCGCCGGGGCGTCGGCCCCCGAGGAGTTGGTGCGCGAGGTCGTCGACGCCTTCCGCGATCATTACCAGGTGACGGTCGAGACGGTGGAAACCGCCAAGGAAACCGTCGAATTCAAGGTGCCGCGCGTGCTGCGCGTGCCCGCGTGAGGGGGCCATGTCGCTGCAATTCCTGCTGACCGCCTTCGTCGTCGTGTTGGCCCCCGGGACGGGCGTGATCCATACCCTGGCCATCGGGCTGGGACAGGGCGCGCGGGCCTCGGCCCTGGCGGCCCGGCTGGCGCTGGAACGCGCCTGATGTCCGTGCCGAAGGTGCCGTTCGCGCTTGGCCTGGCCGGGCTGATCCCCTTTGTCTGGGGCGCGCTGACCTATCTCAGCCCGTCCCTGTCGGCCTGGGGGATGCAGGCCTTGGGCGGGCGGTTCGTGGGGCCCTATATCCAGCTGTATTACGGCGCGGTTATCCTGGCCTTCATGTCGGGCGTGCTGTGGGGCTTTGCCACCCGGGCCGCGGGCATGCGGGGCAACATCTGTTACGGGCTGTCGGTGCTGCCCGCGCTGTGGGCGTTCTTCATGACCGGCGGCGGGCCGACGGGCGCGGCGACCAACCTGATTTTCGGCTTCGCCGGCGTGCTGCTGATCGACGTGGCCTTTGCCGCCTGGGGCCTGACGCCCCGGTGGTGGCTGCCGCTGCGGGTCGGACTGACGGCGGTGGTCATCCTGTGTCTTGGAGTAGGAGTGTTCTGGTGAACGACGATACGATCCGCATCTACGATGCGAAGGCCGAGGATTATGCGCGCATGGTCGAAGGCGTGCGGGACACGTCCGAGGACAAGTTCATGGCCGAAATGACCCCGGGCGGCACCATCCTTGACCTGGGCTGCGGCCCGGGCCATGCGGCGAAGGCGATGGCCGCGGCAGGGTTCGTCGTGACGGCGGTCGACGGGTCGGCCGAGATGGTGCGGCTGGCCTCGAAGATCGACGGCATCACGGCGCGCCAGGCCCGCTTTGACGAGATCGACGAGGTCGACGCCTATGACGGGATCTGGGCCAGCTTTTCGCTGCTGCATGCGCCGCGTGCCGATTTCCCGGCCCACCTGGCGGCCCTGAAGCGGGCGATGCGGCCCGGCGGGCTGCTGTTCCTGGGGATGAAGATCGGAGACGGCGAGAAGGTGGACAGCCTGGGCCGGTTCTACAGCTACTATTCGGAAGAGGACCTTGTGACATTGCTGGAAGAGGCAGGTTTTGCGGTGACCTGGACGCGCATCAAGATGGTAAAGGGCCTGGCCGGCGAGCCGGAGCCAAGCATTTCGGTCTTTGCCCGTGGCTGAGCTGTATGCCTATACGGACGGCGCCTGTTCGGGGAACCCGGGGCCCGGGGGCTGGGGCGTGCTGTTGCAGGCCAAGGACGGCGCGACGGTGGTGAAGGAACGCACCCTGTCGGGCGGCGAGGCCGGGACCACCAACAACCGGATGGAGCTGATGGCGGCGATTTCCGCGCTGGAAACGCTGGGCAAGCCGTCGAAGATCACCGTGATCACCGACAGCGCCTACGTGAAGAACGGGGTGACCGGGTGGATATTCGGCTGGAAGCGGAACGGGTGGAAGACATCCGCGAAGAAGCCGGTGAAGAATGCCGAGCTGTGGCAGCGGCTGGACGCGGCGCAGGCCCGCCACGACGTGACGTGGAAATGGGTCAAGGGCCATGCGGGGCATGCCGAGAACGAGCGCGCGGATGAACTGGCGCGGGCGGGGATGAAACCGTTCAAGGGGTAGATCGCGCGTGCCGCGCGATGCCTCCGGCGGAGGGTATTTTTGCCAAGAAGAAGATGGGGGCCGGCGCCGGGATGCGTCGGCCTTATCTTTTGGGGCCGTAGGTTTTCCAGAGCCAGATCAGGACGAGGGCGCCCAGAACGGCGCCGACGAACCCGGCCATGGCGCCCATCACCGTCAGCAGGATGCGCAGGACAAGGCCGCCCAGCAGCGCGCCGAAGATGCCGATGGCGATCGTGGTGATGATGTCGGTGTCCATCCGCATCAGGCGGGTGGCGATGAAGCCTGCGGCGGCGCCGATGATGACCAGGAGGAGGATGCTCATCTGCGGCCCCGCCAGTGGAAGGGCACGATGATCAGCGCGCCGATGGAGGAGACGATGGCATTGAGACCGGCGCTGTGGAAGCCGATGCCGAACATCACCCGCAGGACGTAGAACAGGAACGCGCCGCCGATGCAGATGATGATCGAGGGCAGGATGCCGTTCCTTGTCCAGCCGGTGCGTTCGGACGCGTAGCCGATGATCCCCGCGATGACGATGGTGCCGATGAGCGTGGGGAACATCGCCTTACAGCCCCGTACCGGCGGGCAGGGGATGGCCGCGCAGGTAGCTGTCGCGATCCTGGGCCGCTTTGCCCGCGCGTTGCAGGCGCAGGATTTCGACCGCGCCGTCGCCGCAGGCGATGGTCAGGCGGTCATCCAGGGCCTGGCCCGGTGTGCCCGGTGTGTTTTGTGTGCCCTGCCCCGTGGCAAGGCGCGAGGCGAGGAGCTTCAGCCGCTCGCCGTCGATTTCGGTCCAGGCGCCCGGGAACGGGGACAGGCCGCGGATCTGGCGGTCGACCTGCGCGGCCGGTTTGGTCCAGTCGATGCGGGCTTCGGCCTTGTCGATCTTGGCGGCATAGGTGACGCCGTCTTCGGGCTGTGGGTCCGGCGTGAGCGTGTCGAGCCTGGCCAGCGCCTCGACGATCAGCGCCGCGCCCATGGCGCTGAGGCGGTCGTGCAGGTCAGCGGTGGTTTCCTCGGCCCCGATGGCGGTGGACTGACGCAGGAGCACGGGGCCGGTGTCGAGCCCGGCCTCCATCTGCATGATGCAGATGCCGGTTTCCCCATCGCCCGACAGGATCGCCCGGTGGATCGGCGCGGCGCCGCGCCAGCGGGGCAGCAGCGAGGCATGGATGTTCAGGCAGCCATGGGTGGGCGCGTCGAGGATCGGCTGCGGCAGGATCAGGCCATAGGCGACGACAACGGCGATGTCGGCGTCGAGCGCGGCGAAGGCGGCCTGTTCATCCGTGGATTTCAGCGAGACGGGGTGGCGGACCTCGATCCCTAGCGCCTCGGCCCGGGCGTGGACCGGGGTGGGGCGCGGTTTCTTGCCCCGGCCGGCGGGTCGCGGCGGCTGGCAGTAGACGGCGGCGATGTCGTGGCCGGCCTGGACCAGGGCGTCCAGCACCGGGACGGAGAATTCGGGCGTGCCCATGAAGATGATGCGCATCAGGCGGCCCCCAACTTGCGGGATTTGCGGATCAGCATGTCGCGTTTCGCCCGGCTGAGATGATCGATGAAAAGCCGCCCGTTCAGGTGGTCGATCTGGTGCTGCACGCTGGTGGACCACAGGCCTTCGAAGTCGCGCGTGGTTTGCGCGCCGGTTTCATCCACGTAGCGCACCGTGACCCTGGCGGGCCGTTCGATGCGGGCCGAGACGCCGGGCAGGTTGGGGCTGGCCTCGTCATGCGGGCGCAGGTCCTCGGACGCGGCGATGATCTCGGGGTTGGCCAGGCGGACGACCTGACCGCGTTCGCTTGAACAATCCACCACGGCGAGGCGCAGCATCACGCCGATCTGGGGGGCGCCCATGCCAACGCCGGGCATCGCCTCCATCGTGTCGATCATGTCGGTCCAGATCGCGCGGACCTCGTCGGTGATGGCGGCGACCGGGGCGGCCTTGGTGCGCAGGCGCTTGTCGGGGAACGGCAGGCAGCGGCGGATCGTCATGCGGGGCGCCGGGCGTAATCGGCTTCGGCCGCGCGGCGCACGGCGGGGGCGGCGCGGTCGAAGGTGACGATGCCGTCCAGGTGATCCAGTTCGTGCTGCACGCAGATGGCGCCGAATCCGGTGAACCGATCCTCGCGCAGGAGGCCCTGCACGTCGGTCCAGGCCATCGTGACCGCATCCGGGCGGTCCACATCGACGGTCACGCCGGGGATCGACAGGCAGCCTTCGGCATTGGTCTGCAGCGTGGCGGACCGGTCGATGATCTGCGGGTTGATCATGACGACCGGCGTCTTCGGCCCGGCCTTCCAGGTCACGTCCATCACGAACAGCCGTTTCATCACGCCCACTTGCGGCGCGGCCAGCCCCCGTCCGGGAGCGGCGTACATCGTGTCGAACATGTCGGCGATCAGGCTGTCCAGATCCTCGTCCCGGCCCACGGGTTCGCAGACGCGGGACAGGCGCGGGTCGGGCCATGTCAGGATCTCGCGCAGGGTCATCAGGCGCGGGCCTTGTCGCGCTTCAGCTTCTGCATCTTGCGGGTGATCATCTGGCGTTTCATCGGGGTGAGGTAGTCGATGAACAGCTTGCCGTTCAGATGGTCGATCTCGTGCTGCACGCAGGTGGCCCAGAGCCCGCCGAAGGTTTCGGTATGCTCCCTGCCGTCGGGGTCGATCCAGCGCACGTCGACCGCCTTGGGGCGGGTGACCTCGGCATATTGGTCCGGAATCGACAGGCAGCCTTCCTCGTAAGTGTTGGTTTCGTCCGACGACGCGATCACCTGGGGGTTGAACATGGCGATCGGGCGCGGCGGTTCGTCGTCGCCCTTGATGCAGTCCAGAACGATCAGGCGGGACAACACGCCGATCTGCGGCGCGGCCAGCCCGATCCCGGGGGCGTCGTACATGGTTTCCAGCATGTCGTCGGCCAGCTTGCGCAGATCGTCCGTAATGTCGGTCACGGGTGCGCAGACCTTCTTCAGGCGCGGATCGGGGTGGATGAGAATAGGGCGCTTCATGCGCTTGGATGTAAGCGATCGGCCGGTCTGTCGCAACGCCCCTTGCGCCCGTTCCCAAACGGTCTAGCGTTCGGGCCAAGCGACGAGCCGAAAGGACACTACATGACGACCCTCCCGAATTTCGACCAGATCATCGACCGGCAAGGCACCGGCTGCGCCAAGTGGGACGCGATGGAAAAACTGTACGGCGTGTCCCCCGACGAAGGTCTGGCGATGTGGGTGGCCGACATGGACTTTCGCCCGCCGCAATGCGTGCTGGACCGGGGCCGCGCGCTGATGGACCAGGGCGTCTTTGGCTACACAACCGGAGATGGCGGGCTGTTCGACGCCGTGTCCTGGTGGATGGGCGAACGCCACGGCTGGACCGTGGCGCCCGAGGCGATGTTCACCACCACCGGCATCGTGAACGCGGTGGCGCTGTGCCTGGATACCTTCACGGCGCCGGGCGACGGGATCGTTCTGTTCAGCCCGGTCTACCATGCCTTCGCCAAGACCATCCTGGGCGCCGACCGCAAGGTGGTGGAATGCCGGATGCCGCTGGTCGACGGGCTGTACACGATGGATTTCGACGCCTGGGACGCGCAGATGACCGGGGCCGAGAAGATGATCGTCCTGTGTTCGCCCCACAATCCCGGCGGCCGGGTCTGGACCCGCGAGGAACTTGAGGGCATCGCCGCCTTTGCCAGGCGTCACGACATGCTGCTGGTCTCGGACGAGATCCACCATGACCTGATCATGCCCGGGCAGAAACACATTCCCATGGCCCTGATCGAAGACTGCAAGGACCGGCTGATCACCCTGGCCGCGCCGTCCAAGACCTTTAACCTGGCCGGGCTGCACACCGGCTGCGTCATCATCGAGGATGACGACCTGCGCGCCCGTTTCGGCACGCGGAAAGACGCGCTGCGGGTGGCGAGCAACGTCTTTGGGGTGGAATTCGCGACCGTTGCCTATTCGCCCGAAGGGGCCGAATGGGTCGATGCGCTGACCGCCTACCTGGATGGCAACCGCAAGGTCTTCGACGACGGGATAAACGCGATCCCCGGCGTGACCTCGATGCCGCTGCAGGCGACGTACCTGTCCTGGGTCGATTTCGCCGGCACCGGCATGACGCTGGACGAGATCAAGCAGCGCGTCTACGGCACCGCGAAAATCGCCGCCAACGAAGGCCCTGCCTTTGGCACCGGCGGCGAAAGCTTCCTGCGGTTCAACATCGGCATGCCACGCGCGCAGATCGAGAAGGCGGTCGAACGGATGACGCGCGCCTTCGCCGATCTGCAGTAATCAGCGGGGCAGCAGCGCGATGGGCGCCTCGGGGTCGCGGAAGTGGTCCAGGGGCGCCTTGTCGTGGGCGGCGGTGTTGCGCTTGAACTCATAGCGCATCTCGCCGGCCTCTTCCTCGGACGCGACGATCAGGCATTGGTACAGATGCGTCGCCCCGTCATAGACATCCACCAGCCCGCGCAGCGACGGCACCTTTTCCGCCTCGACCGAGAAGCCGGTGCGCCACAAGCGCAGCAGCGGCCAGGAATCGCCCCCGACAACCACGCGCAGCCGGTTGCCTTTGCGCAGCCGCGCGATCCGGGCGGCATCAAGTCCGTCACGGACGTCCTGGGGCAGATAGGTCGACATGGTCGAATCTCCGGTCTTCATTGCCTGTAGAAAGGTATGCCACGGGCCCGTTAATCAACCCTCACCCAGGCTAGAAAATCCCTTGTTGCCCGCAGGCATCATCCAGGCCTCATCCGGGCCTCATCCGGGCCTGAACACGCGCCATCGGCGCCACCATACCGGCACAACATGAAATTCTGACGATAACGCGGGGGCACGGGGCCTCATTGTGCAGCCATACAGGACGGCTGCGCGTCCATGCCCCTGTGACTTGGCGCGCCGCTGCCTTACGTTTCACGGACAAACGACCGAGAGGAGATCCCATGGGACAGCTGATCGACGGCACCTGGCACGACACATGGTACGACACCAAGTCCACCGGCGGGGCCTTCAAGCGGTCTACGTCGAGCTTTCGCAACTGGGTCACCGCAGACGGCAGCCCCGGCCCGTCGGGCGAAGGCGGCTTTCCGGCGGAAAGCGGGCGCTATCACCTGTACGTGTCCTTCGCCTGCCCCTGGGCGCACCGCACCCTGATCTTCCGCGCGATCAAGGGGCTTGAGGATCACATCACGGTCTCGGTCGTGCACCCGGACATGCTGGACAAGGGGTGGACCTTCCGCACCGATTTCGACGGCGCGACCGGCGATACCCTGCTGGGCAAGGCGTACATGTACCAGGTCTATCTGCAGGCCGATCCCACCTGTTCGGGCCGGGTCACCGTGCCGGTATTGTGGGACAAGCAGCGAGGGACCATCGTGTCGAACGAAAGTTCCGAGATCATCCGAATGCTGAATTCGGCTTTCGACGGGATCACCGGCAACACCGACGATTACTGGCCCGAAGCGCTGCGCGACGGGATCGAGGAGGTCAACGAAAGGGTCTATGACACGGTCAACAACGGCGTCTACAAGGCCGGCTTCGCCACCTCGCAAGAGGCGTACGACGCCGCCGTCCACCCGCTGTTCGTCTCGCTCGATTGGCTCGAAGACCGCCTGGCCACCCATCGCTACCTGATGGGCGACTCCGTGACAGAAGCCGACTGGCGCCTGCTGACGACGCTATTGCGGTTCGATCCGGTCTATCACATGCACTTCAAGTGCAACCGCAAGCGGATCATCGATTACCCGAACCTCTGGGGCTACACCCGCGAGCTGTACCAAAGGCCGGGCGTGGCGCAGACCGTGCGGCCGGACCATTTCGTGCGGCACTATCACTACAGCCACGACACGATAAACCCGAACCGGATCATCCCCATCAACCCGGTGATCGACTTCACCACCCCGCACGGGCGCGATCAGCGCAGCGCGGCGTAGTAGTCGACCATGGCGGCCAGGTCCTCCGGCTTGGTGCCGGAGGGCACGTAGGCGCAGGCGTTGGGCGAATGGGCAAAGATCGACCCGTCCGAGAAGAAGGTGGTGTTGGTGACAAAGATGACCCGCGCCTCGGGACATCGGTAATTGGCAAAATCCGACACCGTCAGCGCGCTGCCGTCCTGCAGGACCAGGTCCACCACCAGCACATCGTACTCGGTCTCCTGCAGGGCGCAGATTGCGCCGGCCTGCGAGTTTACCAGTTCGACATCGGCCCCCATGCGCTCCAGATGTCTCTGCCACATGTGTCCGAGTTCCGATTTGCTCTCGACAATCAGTACGTTCATGGATCCTGCTCTCGGCACCGGGGCTGGCCGACTGCATCCAGTGATCCTCCCAATGCGTTAACAAACGATTAAAGAATCTGAGCCGAGAGTTAATAACGCGGTTTCCCGCTTGCCTGCGGCGGAAACTGGCTATTCTTGGGGCGGATGACCATGCGGATACACGGATTGCCCCGGGGGCCAATGCCAGGGGGCCCAATGCCAGGGGGGCGGGGATGAGCGGACCGGTCTGCCTGCTGCTGGCGGCGCTGCTGGACGGCGTGCTGGGGGAACCCGGCTGGCTGTGGTCCCGCCTGCCCCATCCGGCGGTGCTGATGGGTCGGGCGGTGGGGGCGCTGGAACGGCGGCTGAACCACGGGGCCGGGCGCAGGGCCAGGGGCGTGCTGGCGCTTGTCGTGCTGATGGCGGGCGCCTGGGCGCTTGGCTGGCTGCTGTCGCTGGCCGGCCCGGTGGCCGAGATCCTGGTTGCGGCGGTGCTGCTGGCGCAACGGTCGCTGGCCGATCACGTGGCGGCGGTGGCCCGGGGGCTGCGGCGGGGTCTGCCCGAGGGGCGGCACGCGGTCTCGATGATCGTCAGCCGCGACACGGCCGGGATGGATGCGCCGCGCATTGCCCGATCCGCCATCGAAAGCGCCGCCGAAAACCTGTCGGACGGGGTGATCGCGCCGGCCTTCTGGTTCCTGTTGGGCGGCCTGCCCGGCATACTGATCTACAAGGTGGTCAACACCGCCGACAGCACGGTGGGCTATCGGACCGATCGGTTCGAGGCCTTCGGCTGGGCCTCGGCCCGCATGGACGACCTGCTGAACCTGGTGCCGGCCCGGCTGACCGCGCTATTGATCGGCGCGGCCTATGCCCGCCTGCCCTGGTCCGCCATCGCCACGGACGCGCGCCGCCACAAGTCGCCCAACGCGGGCTGGCCCGAAGCCACCATGGCCCGCGTGCTGAACGTGGCCCTGGCCGGTCCGCGCAGCTATGACGGGCAGATGCGCGACCTGGCCTGGGTCAACGGCGCGGCCCGGCGCGACATCGGCGCGGCCGACATCGATGCGGCGGTCACCTGCCTGTGGCGGACTTGGGGATTGGGCCTGGTGCTGGTCTCGGGGCTGGCGCTGCTGTAGGCATGCACCCTGTGAACAGACAGGAATTTTCATGCGCGCCTTCCTTTTCGCCAATGTTTTCACCGCCGTCCTCGGCCTTTGCGCCGGTCCACTGGCAGCCCAGTGCGGCGGCAGCTTTCCCGATTTCATCAAGGGTCTGAAATCCGAGGCCGTCTCGCTGGGCCATTCCCCGGCCGCCGTCGACGCCTTCTTCGCCACCGTTCGCCAGGATCCCGCCGTGCTGAAGGCCGACCGCGCGCAGGGCGTCTTCCAACGCCCCTTCGTCGACTTTTCGCGCCGGCTGATCAGCCAGAACCGCATCGACCGGGGCAAGCAGAACGCGGCCAAGTATGACGCCGTCTTCGACCGGATCCAGGCGCAATACGGCATCTCGCGCGGGGTGCTTCTGGCCTTTTGGGCGTTCGAGACGGACTATGGCGCGGTGCAGGGCGATTTCAACACTGCCAATTCGCTGGCCACCCTGGCCCACGATTGCCGCCGCCCCGAACTGTTCCGCCCGCAGATCCTGGCCGCGCTGACCCTGTCGGAACACATCGATTTCGACCCGGCCACCACCACCGGCGCCTGGGCCGGCGAGATCGGCATGGTCCAGATGCTGCCCGGCGACATCCTGGACTACGGCGTGGACGGCGACGGGGACGGGCATGTGCGGCTCAAGACCTCGGCGCCCGATGCGCTGATGTCGGGGGCGAACCTGCTGTCGCACCTGGGCTGGCGACCGAACGAGCCCTGGATCCAGGAGGTCACCGTGCCCGATGGTCTCGACTGGTCGCTGACCGGTCCGGGCAAGCCCCGTCCGGTGTCGGACTGGACGAAGATGGGCGTGAAGGCACGCAACGGCCAGCTGGCCAACCTGCCCGCCTCGCTGCTGCTGCCGCAGGGGCGCAACGGGCCGGCCTTCATCGCCTATCCCAATTTCGACGTCTATTTCGAATGGAACCAAAGCTTTGTCTACGTGATGACCGCCGCCTATTTCGCCACGCGGCTGGAGGGCGCGCCGATCTACCTGGCCGGTACCCCCGATCCGGGGTTGAGCGGCGAGCAGATGAAGGCCCTGCAACGCAAGCTGGAGGCGCGTGGCTACGACGTGGGCGAGATCGACGGCATCCTTGGCGCGGGCACCCGGGTGGCGGTTCAGGCCGAACAACAGCGCCTGGGCCTGCCCGCCGATGCCTGGCCGACGGCGGAGTTGCTCAACCGGCTCTGAGCGGCCAGATCTTTACGAATTGCTGACGTCCGCCCAATACGACCTTCAAGTGGAATTGTGGTTCAATGTCATCACCGACCCCGCGCCCCGCAGAGTTGCAGCTCTGCGGGGGGTTTCTTGTTCCCGGACCTTAAAGACCGGACACAAGTCGGATGATGGAGAAGGGCAGCGCAGCCGCCGTCAGGATTACCATCCAGGTCCGATAGGATTGCCGGTTCAGCGTCATCACCTCCTTCCGCCGCGAAGCGTCACGGGTTCGGAACCCCTGCAGAAGATGACTTAAGCCGCTGCTAACCACGGCCATGTGACGGCGTGACGGCCCCACGGGACGGCGGGCGGGGCGACGCCGCAGGCGAGCGTCCGTCCCGCCGTCCCGATCAGGCCACCATCTGTTCCGCCTTGCGCAGGTCCACCGACACCAGTTGCGACACCCCCTGCTCGGCCATGGTCACCCCGAACAGCCGGTCCATCCGCGCCATGGTCACCGCGTGGTGGGTGATGATCAGGAACCGGGTGTCGGTCCGCCGGCACATCTCGTCCAGCAGGTCACAGAACCGGGTCACGTTGGCATCGTCCAGCGGCGCGTCGACCTCGTCCAGCACACAGATCGGCGCCGGGTTGGCCAGGAAGACCGCAAAGATCAGCGCCATCGCGGTCAGCGTCTGTTCCCCACCCGACAGCAGCGACAGCGTCGACAGCTTCTTGCCCGGTGGCTGGCACATGATCTCAAGCCCCGCATCCAGCGGATCGTCGCTTTCCACCATCACCAGGTTGGCCTCGCCCCCGCCGAACAGGTGGGTAAAAAGCATCGCGAAGTTGCTGTTCACCTGCTCGAACGCCGTCAGCAGACGCTCGCGCCCCTCGCGGTTCAGGCTGGCGATGCCCGACCGCAGGGTCCGGATCGCCTCTTCCAGGTCCGCCTTTTCCTGCACCAGCGTGTCGTGTTCCTCGCGGACCTCCTTGGAATCCTCCTCGGCCCGCAGGTTGACCGCCCCCAAAGCCTCGCGTTGGCGCTTGTGGCGGTTGACCTCGTGTTCCAGCGTCTCGGCGTCCGGCATCCCGGACGGATCGACTTCCAGCGACGCCAGAAGCTGCGCCGGCGTCTTCTGCTGTTCCTCGGCGATCCGGTCGGCCGCCTGCAGTACCGCCTCGCGCGCCGCCTCGGCCCGGGCTTCCGCGCGCGCCCGGTTCTCGCGCGCCTCGGATGCCGCGCGCTCCGCGTCCCGCTCGGCCTGCACCGTGGTGCGCTGACGCGCTTCACCGCCCGCCAGGGCGTCGCTCGCCGCCGTCTTGCGCGCCTCCGCCTGCTCCATCTCGGCGGCCACTTCCGCCTGTTCCTCGGCCAGTTCCTCGGGGCGCGCCTTGGCTTCCATCAGCTCGTCCAGCGTGGCTTCCTTGCGCTCTTCCAGCTCGGCGATCCGCGTCCCCGCGGTCTCCAGACGGTGCCGCCAGCCGCTCAGCTCCTTGGTCACCACCTGGCTGCGCTTCAGCCGGGCTTCGCCCTCGCGGCGCAGTTCGTCATGGGCCGACCGGCGGGTCATCATGGTGATCCGCGCGGCCTCGACCACCTGTTTCAGATCCTCGACACCGGCCCGCGCCTGGTCCAGGTCCCCAAGCCCGGCCATAGACCGTTCCGCTTCCTTCACCTGGCGGCGCGCCTCGGTCGCCTCGTCGCGGTGGCGCGCCTGGGCCAGGCTCAGCGTCTCCAACCGCCCTTCGGACAGGTTCCGTTCCGACTCGGCCCGGCTCAGGGCCCGGCCCGCGTCCGCCACCATCCGGTCGGCCTCGCGTCGGGCGGTCCGCGCCGCGGCATCGGCATCGGCCAGTTCCTTCAGGCGCATCTTCAGCGCCTCGTGGGCCTGCGTGGCCGCAGAGGCCCGGGCGCTGATCTCGTCAAGGTCCTGTTTCAGCGCCTCAAGCCGGTTCATCTGTTCCAGCCGCAGCGCCGCCGCACTGGGCGCATCCTCGGCCCGGGCACGATAGCCGTCCCAGCGCCACAGGTCGCCCTCGACCGTCACCAGCCGCTGGCCGGGCCGCAGGTCACCCTGCAGCCGCGCGCCGTCTTCGGCGGACACGACACCGATCTGACCGATCCGTCGGACCAGAACATCGGGCACCTCGACCACCTCGGTCAGCGGCCGCGCGCCAGCCGGCAGCGTCGGGGCGGCGTCGTAATCCGGCAGGTTCACCCAGCCCGAAGGCCCGTCCGCGCCCACCCGGGGCGCCCGCAGGTCGTCGGCCAATGCGGCGCCAAGCGCCTTCTCGAACCCGGCCTCGACCCGGATCTCGTCCATCACCTGGCCACCGTCGGACGCATCGCGGGCGACCAATCGGGCCAGCGCCTGAACCTCGGCCTGGATCGCGCCGACCTCGCCTTCGGCGGACGACCTTTCGGCCCGCGCCTCGGCTTCCTGTTCCTGCGTCTCGGTCAGCGCCTCGTCGGACGCATCCAGCGCCGCTTCGGCCCGTTCCGCAGCGTCCTGCGCGCGTTCCTCGTTGGCGCGCGCCTCTTCACAGGCCTGGCCGGCCCGGCCTAGGGCCTGGCGCGCCTCCGCCATGTTGGCCTCGGCCTGCGCGGCCGCGTTTTCGGACCGTTCCAGGGTCTTGTGGCTGTCCGACAGCAGGCGTGCCACCGACTGGTGGCGCGCGGCCAGGCGGGCGACATCCTCTGTTACCGTGCTCAGATGCGCCTCGCGGTTGCTCAGCACCGCCGCCGCCTCGCTCGCCTGGTCCAGCGCCTCGGCCAGCATGTCGTCATGGCCCTCGCCGGCCTTCTTCAGCTCGCGCGCTTCCCATTCCAGCCGCTCGATCGTCTCGACCGCGTCGCGGTTCAGCCCGGTCTCCCGGTCGATATCCTTCGACAATTGCTCGATCCGGCCACTCAGCGTGCGAATGGTCTCCTCGGCCCGCTTTTCCTCGTCCTGCAGCGCGTGGCGGCGCACGGTCAGCCGCTGGACGACGGCCGCGGCGATGGCGTCTTCCTCGCGCAGCGGCGGCATGGCTTCCTCGGCGGCCTCGCGCGCTGCTGTCGCCTCGCGCACGGCGCGCTCCAGCTGGGAGGCTAGCGTCGTGCAGGTCCGCAGCCCTTCGGCCGCGGCCGCCCGCGCATCATCCGCCTCGCGCCAGCGCCGGTACAGCAGCAACCCCTCGGCCCGGCGCAGCGCCTCGCCGATCGCCCGGTAACGCGCCGCCTGCCTGGCTTGCCGCGCCAGTTGCGACAATTGCTGCGCCAGCTGTTCGATCACGTCGTCGACGCGCGTCAGGTTCTGTTCGGCCCCGTTCAGCTTCAGCTCGGCTTCGTGCCGGCGCTGGTACAACCCCGAGATCCCCGCCGCTTCTTCCAGGATCCGGCGCCGCGCCTTGGGCTTGGCGTTGATCAGCTCCGAAATCTGGCCCTGCCGCACAAGCGCCGGCGAATGCGCCCCCGTGGACGCATCGGCGAACAGCATCTGCACGTCGCGCGCACGGACGTCCTTGGCATTGGCCTTGTAGGCGGACCCCACGTCGCGGGTGATCCGGCGCACGACTTCAAGGTTGTCCAGATCGTTGAACCCCGCCGGCGCCAATCGGTCGGCATTGTCGATGGTCAGGCAGACTTCGGCAAAGTTGCGGGCTGGCCGCGTGCCCGATCCGGCGAAGATCACGTCTTCCATGCCGCCCCCGCGCATGGCCGAGGGGCGGTTTTCGCCCATGACCCAGCGCAGCGCTTCCAGAAGGTTCGACTTGCCACAGCCGTTCGGCCCGACAACGCCGGTCAGGCCCTCGTGGATGATCAGGTCGGTCGGGTCCACGAAACTCTTGAACCCGGTGAGACGCAGCTTTGAAAAACGCAACGGTCTGGCCCTATGCCGATTCAGGATTGACCCTTATCGTCGCGGTCCCCGGCGGCGCTGTCAACGCGATCGCGGCAGATATGGCGCGCGGACCCGGCTTTTCCACAAGATATTGCGCGGATCCCCACTCAATAGGAGGAGCAATCGTAGTCGATGTACTGCACCCCATCCTCGCGGTCGACGCCGCTGGGGGTTTCCAGGCAATCGTAATCGGGCACCAGGATCGGCCCCAGGGGCGGGGGGCCGCCACAATCCAGCCGGCCCACCTGCACCGCCTGGTCGCCCAGAAGGCTGGTGACCCTGCAGCCGCTGACCGCCGCCATGGCCACCACCGCGCGGTCGCCGACGGGGCCCAACCGGGGGGCGTATTGCGGATTGACGCGGATCGCCTCGGCCAGCCGGCCGCGGACCCGCACGTCGAAGACGCTGCCGTCGATGGCGATGCGCGTCGCCTCCTGCCCCGCGAAATGCAGGCTCGGCCCGTCACAGGCCGCGGCGATCGCCAGAATCACAAGGCACAGACCCGTCCGCATAGGTCGACCATGGCCGGGAATGGTAAACAGGTGGTGGACGCCTGCGCGGCGGAGCCCAGGTTGCGCGCGCCGACCTCTGGTCATATGATTTGACCAATTTCCCGCAAAGCCGACCCGATGCCCTTCCAGAAAGTCCTGCCCGAAAAGATCTCTGCCGCCGTCGTCCGCCAGGTCGAACTGCTGATCCTGCGCGGCATCCTGCGGCCCGGCGAACGCCTGCCCTCGGAACGCGACCTTGCCGAACGGCTGGGGGTCTCGCGTCCGTCGTTGCGCGATGCGCTGGCCGACCTGCAGGACCAGGGGCTGCTGGTGGCGCGGGCGGGATCGGGGATCTTCGTTGCGGATGTGCTGGGCTCGGCCTTTTCGCCGGCGCTGGTGCGGCTGATGGGCAACCACGACACGGCGATGTCGGACTACCTGTCGTTCCGGCGCGACATGGAGGGGCTGGCGGCCGAGCGCGCGGCTCGGCTGGGATCGGACAGCGACCTGAAGGTCATCGCGACGGTGCTGGCCCGGATGGAGGCCATGCACAAGCGCGGCACGGCCGAGGAAGAGGCGGCGCTGGACGCGCAATTCCACATGGCGATCATCGAAGCCAGCCACAACGTGGTCATGCTGCACATGATGCGGTCGATGTACGACCTGCTGCAGCGGGGCGTGTTCTACAACAGGCGCGCGATCTTCGACCAGGTGCCGGCGCGCGATGCCCTGCTGGACCAGCACCGGGCGATCAACGGCGCCCTGCAGGCGCGCGACCCGGCGCGGGCCAGAGCCGCGGTCGAAGACCATCTGGATTTCGTGGAACGCGCGCTGACCGAACGGCGCCGGGCCGAGGCGAACGAGGAAATCGCCCGCCAGCGGCTGGATCACGAGACCCGGGACACCTGAGGCGCCAAGGGATCGTCCCCGGGGCACCGGGGTGGGTGGGCGGGAGGTGTCACGGGGACGATCCCGCCGCCTTCACACCCTCGGACGTCCGGCTTGCGCGCCCTGCAGGAACGCCTGCGCCTCGGGCGTGCGCGGGGCGGCGAGAACCTCGGATGCCTTGCCGAACTCCACCAGCCGGCCCTCGTGCAACACGGCGACGCGGTCCGCCAGCCGCCGCGCCTGCTGCGGATCGGACACCGCGACGACGATGGCATGATCGGTCCGCAAGGACCTGATCAGCACCTCCAGCCGGTCCGCCTCGTCCTTCTCCAGCCCGACCGTCGGATCGTCCATCAACAGCACCTCGGGCTGGCCGGCCAGCGCGGTGGCGATGCACAGCCGCTGCTGGTGGTCCGGCGACAGCGTCTGCGCCGCGACCTTGTAGATCCCGTCCTTCACATCGTCCCACAGGTCCACCCGCCTCAGACAGGCCTCGGCCAGCGCGGCCAGTTCGCCGCGCGTCCTGGTCTGGCCGTTCTGCCGGGCGCCATAGGCCAGGTTCTCGTAGATCGAGATCGGCAGCGGATTGGGCTGC
Organism: Marinibacterium anthonyi; assembly: GCA_003217735.2. Classification (GTDB taxonomy): domain Bacteria; phylum Pseudomonadota; class Alphaproteobacteria; order Rhodobacterales; family Rhodobacteraceae; genus Marinibacterium; species Marinibacterium anthonyi. The sequence continues at coordinate 4,653,722 of CP031585.1, forward strand.
GACCCGATCCAGCCAAAGCGGCGCCGGTACCGGACCGGCTGGATATCGGCCCCGTGGACATCCCTGCCGTCCATCAGGATCCGCCCTTCGACCCGCGCACCCGGGGTTCCGTCGTGCATGCGCTTGAGGCATTTCAACGCCGTCGTCCGACCGCTGCCGCTTCCCCCTGCCAGCGCCAGAACCTCGGATGGCCCAAGATCGAAGCTGAGCCCGTTCAGAACCTGTTTGCCGCCAAACCAGACCGACAGCCCCTCGACCTTCAGGATCGGGGCGGGACATCCGTCGCGTCTGGCCATGGCGAAGATATTCGATGAATTGTCCATGGTCATGCCTCGCTGCCCCCGCTCGTCGTCAAGACCCCGCTCTTCGCATGAATAAAACGGGGCGGACTTGATCTACCGCAAGGTGTGCGCGGGAATGTCCAAAGAATTGGAAATTAAACGCAAAACACCCGGCCCTGACGGGCCGGGTGTGTCTGGCAGGATGCCCTGCAAGCCAGGTGGCGGATCAGTGCAGCTTGGCACCGACCTCTTCGATCGAGGCGTCGATCATGGCGGTGGCGTCGGCGCCGGACATCTGTCGGGCCATTTCGGCCCGGGCGACGGAAATCGCCACGGCGATGGCCCGGTCACGGACGTCCTTGACGGCGGCGGCCTGGGCCGAAGCGATCTGTTCATCCGCCGCGGCAAGCCGGCGTGCGATGGATTTCTCCAGATCGGCCTTGGCCTGGTCGGCAGCCGCCTGGGCGTCGGCCTTGGCCGCTTCCACGATGCGGTCGGCCTGTTCCTGAACCTGCGACTGCTTGCGCTCGTAGGAGGCCAGAAGCGTCTGGGCTTCCTCGCGCAGGGTGCGGGCCTCGACCAGTTCCGTCTGGATGGTCTCGGCACGCTTGTCCAGAAGCTGCCCGATCATGCCGGGCACCTTGAAGTAGACCAGCACGCCCAGGAACACCAGGAACGCGATCGACACGACGAAGTTCGTGTTGTCCAGCGAAAAGAACGCATCCGAGGCGGCAAACGCGGGGCTTGCGACGGCCAGGGTCACGGCGGCTGTCACGGCGGTGGTGAGGGCGGGGGCGAGGATCTTGCGCATCGGCTTATCCTTTCACGCGCTCGGAGACGGCCGCGTCGATCGCGGCGTCGTCCGGGGTCTGACCGAAGGCAGAGACGACGGCAGCAGCGGTTTCGGTCGCAACCTCGCGGATGCTCTCGATCGCGCCGGCGCGGATCTCGGCGATGGCCTTCTCGGATTCGGCGGTCTTCGCAGAGATCTGAACGTCGGCCTTGGCAATGGCGTCGTTCAGTTCGGCCTGGATGGCGGTCTTGGCTTCGGCGGCGATGCGCTGCGCTTCGACGCGGGCATCGGACAGCGCCTTTTCATAGGCCTTCTCGGCCTCCACGGCCTTGACCTTCAGGTCTTCGGCAGCGGCGATATCGTTGGTGATCGTCCCGGCGCGGTCGGCAAGGATGCCGGCGATACGCGGCAGGGCCACGCGCGTCAGAACCAGGTAGATGACGATCAGCGTGATGACGAGCCAGAAGATCTGGTTGGGCATCCATGTGCCGCAAAGCTGCGGCATGCCGATCGCGGCGCCGTGGCTGTCCACGCAGATGCCGGCCACCTCTTCAAGGATGGGTTCGGTCGCCATAAGGTCCTCCGGTCGAGTGCTGTTCGTTTAGGCCTTCGGGCGGCCCGCTGGTGCGGTGCCGCCCGTCGTAAGGCCCGTCGTAAGGATCGTGTCGTCTGTCAGATCAGACGGCGAACATCAGCAGCAGGGCGACCAGGAACGAGAAGATGCCCAGTGCTTCCGCGAATGCGATGCCGATGAAGAGCGTGGCCGTCTGGCTGGCGGCAGCCGAAGGGTTGCGCAGAGCGCCGGACAGGAAGTTGCCGGCCACGTTGCCCACACCGATAGCGGCTGCGCCGGAACCGATTGCTGCGAGGCCTGCGCCGATGTGTGCGAGATCGCCTTCCATAGTGTTTCTCCTTACGATTGGAAGTTGGGATGGTTTTTGGAGGATGCGCGCCAGGCACGCACCGTCACGTCAGTGATGCGGGTGAAGTGCGTCCTTGAGGTAGACGCAGGTCAGGATGGTAAAGACGTAGGCCTGGATGAAGGCCACCAGCAGTTCGAGCCCGTAGATCGCCACGACGCCGAGGATCGCGATGGGCGCGATGGCCGTGACCTGGGCGAACCCGGCAAAGACCTTCACCACCGCGTGGCCTGCCATCATGTTGCCGGCAAGTCGGATGGAATGGCTGACCGGGCGGACGAAGTAGGAAATCAGTTCGATGATGGCCAGGATCGGACGCAGCGCCAGCGGCGCGCTGGACACCCAGAAAAGCCCCAGGAACGCGGTGCCGTTCTTGACGAAGCCCAGGATGGTCACGGTCAGGAACACCGCCAGCGCCAGCACCGCGGTCACGGCGATATGCGACGTGGTGGTGAAGGCCATCGGGATCAGGCCGATGAAGTTGGCCACGACGATGAACATGAACAGCGTCATCACGTAGGGGAAGTATTTCAGCCCGTCCTTGCCGGTGACGTCCTCGACCATCTTGTAGACGAAGCCGTAGGCAAGTTCCGCGATCGACTGGCCGCGGCCCGGAACGATGGCGCGCTTGGAGGTTGTCAGCACCAGAAGGCCCATGATGCACAGGACGGTGATCAGCATCCAGAAGGTGACGTTCGTGGGCGTGATGAAGGTTATCGTGTCACCGCCGAACAGCGGCTTGACGATGAACTGGTCCATCGGGTGGAAGGTCAGACCACCACCGGCGGCGTCGGCCGCCCCGTGGGCTGCATCTGCTGCGTGGGTCTCGGTTGCGCCGTGCGTTTCGGTTGCCACGTCTCAGCTCCTGTCCTCGTCGACGTCCTGCCCGGGGGCGGGCGCCGTGTTGCCCTTGGTCCCGGCCTCGGCCGCGACCTGTTTCGCCTGGATCTCGGCGGCCGATCGCATCATCGTCTTGATGCCGGCCACGAGCCCCAGAAGTGTGAACAGCACGAGGAAGATCGGTGTCGTCCCGAACAGGACGTCCAGCCCGTACCCCATGCCGAAACCGATCGCGAGACCGGCTACCATTTCGATCACCATCCGCCAGGCCAGCTGTGCCTGGGAATAATGCTCATCCTTGCGCGGAGCCGGTTCCTGAGCCTTCTTCGCCGCCGCAAGCCGCGCCTCGAGCCGGGCCATCCGTTCTTCGCGGCTGAGCTCGGTGCTTTGGTCGTCCTTCGGCCCGGTCAAGACAGGTCCTCACGCAGGTGTCGGATAGGTTGCTAAGCACTAAACGGGCATGAGTCAATTGCCAGGATTGGGTGGCGAAGACGTAGGTATTGCATTGTTTTGTTTGAGTATTTTTTCAAATATGAAGACAGGGGTCATCGCGCCGCAGGCGCGTTGGGGCGCAAACGGATGGGAATGGCATATTCAACCGGATGGTTGACGATACGATCGCGCTGCGGCACAGCGGATCCATGTCCACATCGCTTGACGCCGTCTTTGCCGCCCTGGCCGACCCGACCCGTCGGGCGATCCTGACCATGTTGCTGGAAGACGACATGGCGGTCACCGACGTGGCCGAGCCGTTCGAGATGTCTCTGGCGGCGATTTCCAAGCACCTGACGATCCTCACCCGCGCCGGGCTTATCGCGCAGGAAAAGCGCGGGCGGGTGAAATGGTGCAAGCTGGAGCCGGACGCGCTGAAGGCGGCGTCGGTCTGGATGCAGGGGTTCGGGCAGTTCGAGCCGGTGCACCTGGACGCGTTCGAGCGGTTCCTGAAGGTGGAACTGCGGGACGAGGGGGATGAGCCGGCCCAGGCGACGGACAACCCGTAGCCGGTCGGATCATGCACCACCCTTCGCCAGGGGCCTTCCATCGGAAGGCTTCGGATCCTGTTCCAGCAGCAGAAGCAGGGCCACGACCGTCATGGCGATGCCCAGGAAGACCTTCAGCGGCGGCGCCCCGTTGCCCATGGCCAGTTCGCACAGGATGACCCAGCTTGGTGTCAGATACGTGTAGGCCATGACCTTGGCCGAGGGCAGGCGCAGGGTGGCGAACTGCAGAAGCACGAAGGTCGAGGCCGAGGCGAAGAGCGCCAGGTAGATCAGCGTGATCCAGACCAGCGGCCGCAGCGCGGACCAGTCGGTGGCCATGATGTCGGGCCAGCCCCAGGCCGTCAGCACGACGAACCCCGCGATCAGCATGCCGAAGGTGAAGACCACGGGCCGTTCGCCCCGGTTCAGGCGGCGCACCATGGGTGTATAGATCGCGTGGCTGATGCAGCCCAGGAAATAGATCGCCTCACCCCGGCCGATCTGCATCGCCTTCAGCGCCGCCCAGTCGCCGCGAAAGATCACCCAGACGGCGCCCCCTGCCCCGATGGCCAGCGCCAGCGCCATCTGGCGGGTGGTGACCTGGCGCAGCAGCACGTAGCCGAAGACCGCCGACAGGATCGGCGTCAGGGTGAAGACGGCCGATGTATTGAGCGCCGAGGCGGTTTGCAGCCCGACGAACATCAGCACGAAGTAGAGCGCGAAGAGCGCGCCCAGCACCAGGTAGCGCCAGGGCGCGCGGACCGCGCTGCGGGGGATGCCCCCGGTGACCAGGGCCGCGATGCCGATGACCACGGCGGCGATGGCAAAGCGGGCGGCGTTGATCGCGGCCGGGGCGATTTCGCCCGCGACCTGGGCGCCCAGCACGAAGGATCCCGCCACCAGCGCCGAAAAGGTCAGCATCGCCAGATGCCCCTGCATGGCCGGGGTGAGGGACCTGATCACAGGCCCCATTCCTTGGCGCGGGACTTGATGTAGTTCAGGAAGGTCTGCACCTTGTGGGTTCGGTGCAGGTCCACGTGGGTCACGATCCACAGCGGCACCGCCCATTCCGGCAGCGGCGCCATCACCTCGACCAGGCCGCCCCGGCGGGTGGCATCGCAGCAGGCCAGGAACCCCATGCCCGTGCCGGCGGCAATCGCTTCTTCCATCGAACGGAAATCGGTCGTGCGGAACACCACCGGCGCGTTGGGCGCATGGCTGCGCATCCAGCGCGCGTGGGGGGCGCGGAAGTTCTCGTCGTCATGGCCGACGAAGCGGTGGGCGGAGAAGTCCGCAGGTCCCGCCGGCAGACCGTGACGGGCGACATAGGGTTCGCCCGCGTAAAGCGCCATGCGCTGCTGGGCAAAGGGCTGGACCACGTTGTCCAGCTGTTCGGGCGCGGTGCCGGCCCGGATGGCCACGTGCGCCTCGCCGTATTCCAGGCGAAAGATCCGTTCGCCGGTCAGGTAGCGGACGGTCAGATCGGCGTGCTTCTCCTGGAAATCGGCCAGCGCCGGCACCATCAGCGGCGCCAGCGTGTCGAGAGAGGTGATGACCAGTTCGCCGGTCATGCTGTCGCCCTGCCCCTTCAGGCGGCCGACAAGCTGGTTGAACTGGTCTTCCGTCGCCTGGGCCACGCGGGCCAGATCGGTGCCCGCCTCTGTCGCGGTATAGCCGCGCGCGTGGCGCTGGAACAGCTTCACGCCCAGCCGGGCCTCCAGCGCATCGATATGCCGGATGACCGTGGCATGGTGCACCCCCAGCACTTCGGCGGCGCCGCTGACCGTTCCCAGACGCACCACCTGATAGGCTGTCCGGACCTCGTCCCAATTGTCCATCTGCAACTCTCTGTGCGGAAACTCACACTCAGTCCCGCTTTTTGGCACATATGTTCACCGAGACAAGAGCGGATTCCCGGTTGCCCCGATTTTGGCCCGGTCCTGCCCGATCTTCGGTCACCGGGTGGAAACCTGTGGCCCTGTCGGATCCTCTGGCCCAAGGTGACCGGAACCGGAAGAGCGGAGCGCGCGGAATGAGGAAGATCGGCATTGTCGGCGGAGTCGGATGGGTCTCGACGGTCGAATATTACCGCGCGATCGCCGAGGGCGCCGCGCGGCATTACGCGGCCAAGGGATTGAAGCCGCCGCTGCCGATCCCGCCGATGACCATCGAAAGCGTGGTGCAGGCCCAGACCCGGGTGCTGCGCGGCCGCACCGGGGACGACGGAAGCTGGGCCGGGTTCGACGCCGTCTTCCGCACCGCGCTGCTGACGCTGGAAAAGGCCGGCTGCGCCTTTGCCCTGATCGCCTCGAACACGCCCCATGCCCGGCTGGCAGCGATCCGCAAGGGGGTGAACATCCCCGTCCTGTCGATCCTGGACTGCACGGCGACCGCCGCGGCCGATGGGGGGGCGGAACGGGCGCTGGTGCTGGGCACGGCGGTGACGATGGAGGCACGGGATTACGCGCTGGCGCTGGAACGCGAATGCGTCGCGGCGAATGCGCGACTGCCCGCGGATGCGATTGCCCAGATGCAGGCGATGATCGACAGCGACTTTCACGGCGGCGCATCGCCCGACGCCCGGGCAAAGCTGATCGATTATTGCCGGCGCCATGCCGAACCGGGAATGGCGGTGATCCTGGCCTGCACCGAACTGCCCCTGGCCTTCCCCGACCACCTGGACGACGTGACGTTCGAGGCCGACGGGTTTCTGTTCGTGAACCCCTGCGCCGCCCATGTCGCCGCCGCGCTGCGCCGCGCGCTGACCGACTGACTGCCTGACTGACCCGAAGGCTCAGGCCGACGCCGGGCGGAGCCACTCCATGATATGGAAGAACGGGGCGTTCATGTACCTTTGCCGCTTTGCCTCCGCCCCGCCGTGGGGCGCGGGTTCGTCGAAATGGGTCAGCTGCAGCCCCTGCTCAAGGAAGGCCCGCATGTAGCCCGACAGCGGCCGGTGCCAGTTCCGGATCCGGATGCCCCGCCATTGAGCCCATTGCGCCCGTTCCTCGAGGTAGCGGTCCAGCAGCACCCGGCCCGCGCCATCGTCGCGCCAGTCGGCCCGGCCATCGCCACAGGTGTGATAGCCCTGCAGGTTCGCCACCAGGATCCGCCCGCCGGGGCGCACCACCCGCGCCATCTCGGCAATGGCCTTTGCATGGTCGGGGATGTCGATCAGGGTCAGGTAGCTGACCGCCATGTCGAACGCGTCGTCGTCGAAATCCAGCGCCTCGGCCCGGCCTGCCCGGTAGGTCCCACCCGGATCCAGCGCCCGCGCCCGTGCCAGCAGACCCTCGGTCGGGTCGATCCCCACGGTCGCGATGCCCTGGGCGGACAGCCAGCGACAGAATCGCCCCTCGCCACAGCCCACGTCCAGCACACGGCGCGGCGCGGCCGCCAGCACCCGGGCCTGCATCGGCAGGTCCAGAACAAAGGCCCGCCCGAAATCCCCCGCCTCGCCCTGTTCGTCGATCCAGGCTCCGGCCGAGGCGTCCCATCCATCCGACATCACACGCCCTTTCCCGCTGCGCCATCAGGGTTCTACACCACTGCGGCCGGCGGACAATCCGGTTCGCCGCCCCCCGGGGGCGACCATGCGCCTTGACTCGCCCGCCCCAGCCGTCGTAAGCGCAGCCCAATTCACCGGAAGCCCAGCCTTCCGGTCCCTGCCCCGTGGCCGGGATCGCCCTCCACCAGCGCGTTGCGCCCGTGGGGGCGTTTGTGCATTGAGCCGTCGGCCCTTACATTCGGACCGGCAAGACGTAACGGCGTAGGAGGCCGAAGACATGTTTGAAAATCTGTCCGAGCGCCTGTCAGGCGTCTTCGACCGGCTCACCAAGCAGGGCGCGCTTTCGGAAGACGACGTCAAGACCGCCCTGCGCGAGGTCCGCGTGGCGCTTCTGGAAGCCGACGTTTCGCTTCCCGTGGCCCGCGACTTCGTCAAGAGGGTGCAGGACCAGGCCACCGGCCAGGCGGTGACCAAGTCGATCACGCCGGGTCAGCAGGTCGTCAAGATCGTGCATGACGCGCTGATCGACACGCTGACCGGCGAAGGCGATCCCGGCAAGCTGAAGATCGACACGCCCCCGGCACCGATCCTGATGGTCGGTCTGCAGGGGTCGGGCAAGACGACGACCACCGCCAAGCTGGCCAAGCGGCTGATGGAACGCGAGGGAAAGCGGGTGCTGATGGCCTCGCTTGACACCAACCGCCCGGCCGCGATGGAACAGCTGGCGATCCTGGGCAAGCAGATCGGCGTCGACACCCTGCCCATCGTCAAGGGCGAGGACCCGGTCCAGATCGCGAAACGCGCCAAGACGCAGGCCTCCCTGGGTGGCTATGACGTCTACATGCTGGACACCGCCGGCCGCCTGCACATCGACCAGGAGCTGATCGCCCAGGCCGCCGCCGTGCGCGACGTGGCCAACCCGCGCGAAACCCTGCTGGTGGTCGATGGCCTGACCGGCCAGGACGCGGTGAACGTGGCCACCGAATTCGACGACAAGATCGGCGTGACCGGCGTGGTCCTGACCCGGATGGACGGCGACGGACGCGGCGGCGCGGCGCTGTCGATGCGCGCGGTCACCGGCAAGCCGATCCGCTTCGTCGGTCTGGGCGAAAAGATGGACGCGCTCGAGACGTTCGAACCCGAACGCATCGCCGGCCGGATCCTGGGCATGGGCGACATCGTCGCGCTGGTCGAAAAGGCGCAGGCCACCATCGAAGCGGCGGAAGCCGAGAAGATGATGCGCCGGATGGCCAAGGGTCAGTTCTCGATGAACGACCTGAAGATGCAGCTGGAACAGATGCTGAAGATGGGCGGCATGGAAGGCATGATGTCCATGATGCCCGGCATGGGCAAGATGGCCAAGCAGATCGAAGATGCCGGGTTCGACGACAAGATCATCAAGCGCCAGATCGCGCTGATCCAGTCGATGACCAAGAAGGAACGGGCGAACCCCAAGCTGCTGCAGGCGTCGCGCAAGAAACGCATCGCCGCCGGTTCGGGCCAGGACGTGTCGGACCTGAACAAGCTTCTGAAGATGCATCGCCAGATGGGCGACATGATGAAGAAGATCGGCAAGTCCAAGGGCGGCATGATGAAACAGGCCATGAAGGCGATGATGGGCAAGGGTGGCAACCCGGCCGACATGGCCGCCGGCATGGACCCCAAGGCGCTGGAAGCCGCGGCCAAGGCCGCCGGCGGACGGATGCCCGGCGGGCTGCCCGGTCTGGGCGGCGGCATGGGCCTGCCCCCCGGCCTTTCGGGCTTCGGCAAGAAGAAGTGATGGCACGCGGCGGACCACATAAACCTGTCTGCGGGACGGCGCATCGCGTCGGGCTCCCGCTGATATCTGGTGTCGCGCGGCAGCGCGGCCTTTGGGTCACGTCATGACGACCGCGCCGATCATCGACACCCCGCGCACCCGCCTGCGCCCGCATGTCCTGTCGGACATGGACGCCTTCTGGGATTTCTACCAGGGCGACCGCGCCACCCATGTCGACGGGCCGAACAACCGCACGCATCTCTGGTACGGCTTCGCCTCCGAAGTCGGATCCTGGGATCTGTGCGGCCATGGCGGCTGGGCGATCGAGACCCGGGACGGACAGTTCGCCGGCCAGGTCTGCATCTCGCAGCCGCCGCATTTCCCGGAACTGGAACTGGGCTGGATCCTCTTCGACGGGTTCGAAGGCCAGGGCCTGGCGTTCGAAGCGGCCTCCGCCGCGCGCGACTACGCCTTCGACACGCTGAACGTGCCGACGCTGGTCAGCTACATCCACCGCGACAACACCCGTTCGCGCGCACTGGCCGAACGGCTGGGCGCCGTGGCGGACCCGGATGCGACACCGCAGGCCGAGACCGGCGTGGTCTATCGCCATCGGGCGGGAGGTGCGGCATGATCCCGACACTGTCCACCGACCGGCTGATCCTGCGCGCCCCGAAGCTTGCCGATTTCGAACATTGGGCCGCGTTCTTCGCCTCTCCCCGGTCGATCCACGAACGGGGCATGATGGACCGGGCGCAGGCCTGGCGGGTCTGGGCCTCGGACGTGGCGATCTGGCAGCTGCGCGGTTACGGCCCCTTCGGGATCGATGATCGCGAAACCGGCGACTACCTGGGCGAGGTCGGGATCTATGAACCCGACGGCTATCCCGCCCCGGAACTGGGCTGGTTCGTCGTGCCCGAGGCCGAAGGCCGTGGCATCGCCGCCGAAGCCGCCCGCGCCGTCATGGACTGGGCCCGCAAGGACCTGGGCTGGACCCGGCTGATCAACATCATCGACCCGGCGAATGACCGGTCCATCGCGCTTGGCCTGCGTATCGGTGGCCGGGTCGACCCGGATGCCGAAGGCGAAGACCCCGGCGACGTCGTCATCGTCCACGATCTGACGGAGGCCCGGCCATGAGCCATCCGCCCCTGATCCCCACGCTTGAAACCGAACGCCTGGTCCTGCGCGCCCCCGCCGCGACCGATCTTCAGGCCTATACCGATTTCTGCATCTCGGACCGGTCGGTCGGCGTCGGCGGCCCGTTCACCGCCGGCGACGCGTTCCACAAGCTGTCGGCCATCATCGGCCACTGGTCCCTGCGCGGCTACGGCCGCTGGATGATCGCCGACAAGCAGACCAATGCGCCACTTGGCATCGTCGGCCCGTTCTACCCGGTCGGCTGGCCGGAACCGGAAATCGCATGGACAGTCTTCAAGGCCGCCGAAGGCCGGGGCATCGCCTACGAGGCCGCGCAGGCCGCGCGAACCTATGTCTACGACACGCTGGGCTGGGAAACGGTGATCTCCTGCACGACGCCGGACAACACACGGTCCATCGCGCTGGCCCAGCGAATGGGCGCATTGCGCGACGGGAGCTTCCACTCCGCCGACTACGGCGAGCTGTACGTCTGGCGCCACCCCTCGCGGGAGTCGCTGGGATGACCGTGACCCTGGCAGATACCCCGGTGCTGGAAACCCGGCGCCTGATCTTGCGCGCGCCGCAATCCTCGGACGTGGAACCCGCCATCGCCTTCCTGGCGACCGAGCGGTCGCAATACATGGGCGGCCCCTACACCCGTCACCAGGCGTGGCGCACCATGGGGCATTTCATCGGCCACTGGGTGATGCAGGGCTACGGGCTGTTCGTCTTCTGCGACAAGGCCACCGGGCAGCCGCTTGGCGCCACCGGCCCGTTCTTTCCCGAAAGCTGGGTCGAACCGGAATTCGGCTGGTCCTGCTGGGCGCCCGAGGCCGAAGGCAAGGGACTGGTCCTCGAGGCGGCGCAGGCCGCGCGCCAATGGGCCTACGACACTCTCGGCTGGACCACCGCCGTCAGCTACATCGACCCCGCCAACGCCCGGTCCATCGCGCTGGCCGAACGGCTGGGCGCGCGGCACGACCCGCAGGCGGGCGTGCCGGATCTGGACGGTTGGGACAGCACGCTTGTCTTCCGCCATCCCGGGCCGGAGGCGCTGGCATGAACGCGCCCCACATCCCCGTGCTGGAAACCCCACGCCTGGTCCTGCGCGGCCCCGAGGCCAAGGATTACCCGGATTTCAAGGCCACCTTCACCAGCTACCGCGCCCGTTTCATGGGCGGGCCGCTGAACCCGTATGAATCCTGGATGCTTTATGCCGCCGAGATCGGCCATTGGCAGATCCGCGGTTTCGGCATGTGGATGATCCACGACAAGGTGACGGGCGAAACCTACGGCATGGCCGGCGGCTGGATGCCCGCCCAGTGGCCCGAACGGGAAATCGCCTGGGTGATCTGGCCAGACAAGGGCGGCCGGGGCTTCGCTCTGGAAGCCGTGCACGCGGCCCGACGCCATTTCTACACGCAGCTCGGCTGGGACGGGGCGGTCAGCTACATCGACCCCAAGAACCTCGATTCCATTCGGCTGGCCGAACGTCTCGGCGCGACCCGGGACAAGGACGCGGCGACGATCGACGGCAATGACGCGGTCTATCGCCATCCCTCGCCCTGGGCGCTGGACGGCACCCAGCTGGCCCACGGGATCGAGATGGAAATCAGCCATTACCGGGATCCGCTCTTCAAGCCAAAAGGATGGAAGATTGACTGACGCAACCACCCGCGCCGCCGCGCTTCTGAAAGAGCATCGCGAAAGCATCGACCGGCTGGACGCCATCCTCGTCTACACCCTGGGTGAGCGGTTCAAGCACACCCAGGCGGTGGGCAAGCTGAAGGCGGAACACGACCTGCCGCCATCCGACCCCGCGCGCGAGGAAACCCAGATCGCGCGGCTCGAGGCGCTGGCCGTCGAAGCCGACCTCGATCCCGAATTCGCCAAGGCCTTCCTGAATTTCATCATCCAGGAAGTCATCCGGCACCACAAGAAACACCAGGAATAACCGAACCCCGGCGGAGAAACCCGCCGAACCAACGCCATTCGCAAAGGAGAACAACAAATGGCTATGAAGATCCGACTGGCCCGTGGTGGGTCCAAGAAACGCCCCTTCTACAGCATCGTGGCATCCGACAGCCGCATGCCGCGTGACGGCCGCTTCATCGAGAAGCTGGGCACCTACAACCCGCTTCTGCCCAAGGACAGCGAAGACCGCGTCCAGATGAAACTGGAGCGCGTGGAATACTGGCTGGGCCAGGGCGCACAGCCGACCGACCGTGTCGCCCGCATGCTGGAAGCCGCAGGCGTCCGCGACAAGACCGAGCGCAACAACCCCAAGCGCGGCAAGCCGGGCAAGAAAGCCCAGGACCGCGCCGAGGAGAAAGCCGCCAAGGCCGCAGCAGCAGCCGAAGCAGCCGCCGCTCCCGCCGAGGAAGCTTCGGCAGAGTGATTGCGCTGCGGGACGGCGGGTGGGGCGATGCCGCAGGCGAGCGTCACCCTCCGTCCCGGCCCCGGCACATGACGTAAGCCCATGATCCCACAGGGAGAACCCGCATGACGGACCTTGTCTGCGTCGGCGCCGTCGCCGGCTCGTTCGGTGTGCGTGGCGAAGTGCGGCTGAAAAGCTTCTGCGCCGTGCCCGAGGACATCGCGACCTACGGGCCGCTGACGACAGAGGACGGATCGCAGACCTATTCCGTCCGCATCGTCCGCTCGGTCAAGAACGGCTTCGCCGCCCGCCTGGGCGGTGTCGCGACCAAGGAACAGGCCGACGGGCTGAAAGGCCTGCGGCTTTACGTCGACCGCAGCCGCCTGCCGGTCCTGCCCGACGACGAATATTACCACGCCGACCTGATCGGCCTCGATGTCTTCGACACCGGCGGCACGCGGCTGGGGCGGGTGAAATCGGTGCTGAACCACGGGGCGACCGACCTGCTGGAAATCCACGGGCCCGGGCTGAAATCCACCGTGCTGCTGCCCTTCACCCTGGCGGCGGTTCCCACGGTCGACCTGGCCGCCCGCCGCATCATCGCCGATCCGCCCGACGGGCTTTTCTGAACCCCATGCGGGGTCTGATCCACGCCGGATTCCACAAGACCGGAACCACCCCGGTCCAGGCCCGGCTGCCCCGCAACCGGGCGCGGCCTGCCCCGCACCTGCGCTTTTTCCTGCCCGGCGACATCCGCGCGGCCCTGGTCCGGCCTGCGCCTGCCAGCACCGTCCGCGCCGCCATCCACGAGAAGGATTTCGCATGACTGACACGCCCTCCCGCTCCCATGGCCGCAAGGCGATCCGGGTCTCGGTCAAGCCGCGCGAACTGATGACCCCCACGCCGGACCTGCATGGCGTCTGGAAGGCCAAGGTCATCACGCTGTTTCCCACCGCCTTCCCCGGCGTTCTGGGCGAAAGCCTGACCGGCAAGGCGCTGCAGGAAGGGCTTTGGCAGCTGGAGACCATCGATCTGCGCCGGTTCGGCCTTGGCAAGCACCGCAATGTCGACGACACGCCCGCCGGGGGCGGCGCGGGCATGGTGCTGCGGGCCGATGTGCTGGGCGGGGCGATCGATGCGGCCATGGCCGGCACACCCCCCAACTGGCCGCTGATCTACCTGTCCCCGCGCGGTCGGCGCATGGACCAGACCATGATGCGCAACCTGGCGCGCACCGACGGCATGACGCTGATTTGCGGCCGTTTCGAAGGCGTCGACGAACGCGTGCTGCAGCACTACGGGATCCAGGAAGTCTCGCTTGGGGATTTTGTCATGACCGGCGGCGAGATCGCCGCGCAGGCCCTGATCGACGCCACTGTCCGCCTGATGCCCGGTGTGCTTGGCAATGCCGCCTCGGCCGAAGAGGAAAGCTTTTCCGACGGGCTGCTGGAACATCCGCAATACACGCGGCCCGCCGAATGGATGGGCCATCCGATCCCCGACGTGCTGATGTCGGGCCACCACGGCAAGATCGCCGAATGGCGCCACGACCAGGCGCAGGCCATCACCCGCGCACGCCGGCCCGATCTTTGGGCCGACTACGAAAAGCGCAAGTCAAAGGACTGAGATGTCCCGTTGGATCGCGCCCCCCCTGCCCGGACTGGGGTGAAAGGTGACAGCCACGCTTTCCGACGCCATCACCGTCCATTGGGACGCCAGGAAATGCAACCACGCCCGCCGCTGCGTGCCGGGTCTGCCGCAGGTTTTCATGCCGGGCACCAGGGGCGGCTCACGACCACGAAAAGCGCCTTTCCATGTTGTTGCGGTCATTCGAAAAACAAACCATTCTGCGGTGGCAGCCACAAGGATGCGGGCTTTTCGGCCCCGGGAATGGAATGAGCGATATCGACATCACCCGCGAGACCGGCGAAACCAAGGGCCGCTTCGTCGCCGTCCTTGACGGGGTCGAGGCGGAACTGACCTTCTCGATCACCAGCCCGACCATGATCATCGCCGATCACACCGGTGTTCCAGACGCGCTGGCGGGCAAGGGCGTGGGCGGCGCGCTGGTCAGGGCGCTGGTCGCCGATGCGCGCGAACGGGGGCTGAAGGTCATCCCGCTGTGCCCCTTCGTCAAGGCCCAGTACGCGCGCCATCCCGAATGGTCCGACGTCTTCGGCTGACCTGCCCAAGGCGCGGATACGAAAAGGGTTGATCCGCACCCCGACTCTCCCTATACCCCGCGCGTCCGGGCCCCGCTGGGGTCGTCGGGCCATGTTGCCTGTGCACACGCCGCGCTTTCTTCCGCCGGCACCCTGTCGGGCCACTGGACGAACACGACTGGACGAATAAGAAACGTGTCCTGAACTCTCCGGCGGGCGCTGCGGCGGACCCGACCGAAGACCGGAGCTCTGAGGCGCAAGACCTTCGTGGGAAAACCACGAGCAGCATAGGAGTTGATCAGATGGACCTGATCGCACAGATCGAGGCGGAACAGATCGCCTCGTTGGGGAAAGAGATCCCCGACTTCAAGGCCGGCGACACGATCCGCGTCGGCTACAAGGTGACCGAAGGTACGCGGACCCGCGTGCAGAACTACGAAGGCGTCTGCATCAGCCGCAAGAACGGCGAAGGCATTGCCGGTTCGTTCACCGTCCGCAAGATTTCCTTCGGTGAAGGCGTGGAACGTGTGTTCCCGCTGTATTCGACCAACATCGAAAGCATCACCGTCGTGCGCCGTGGCCGTGTCCGCCGCGCCAAGCTGTATTACCTGCGCGCGCGCCGCGGCAAGTCGGCCCGTATCGCAGAAGTCTCCAACTACAAGCCGAAGGCCGACAAGGCCGACGCCGAAGCCTGAGGACCCGACCGATGAAAAAAGACATCCACCCGGATTACCACCTCATCGACGTCAAGATGACCGATGGCACCATCCTCCAGATGAAATCGACCTGGGGCAAGGAAGGCGATCAGCTGTCGCTGGACATCGACCCCACCTCGCACCCGGCCTGGACCGGCGGCAACACCCGCCTGATGGACCAGGGCGGCCGCGTGTCGAAGTTCAAGAAGAAATACGAAGGCCTGGGTTTCTGATACCCCTCTCTTCTTCGCATGCAAACGCCGCCCCCCCGGGGCGGCGTTTTTCGTTTCCGGTGACGGTTTGGAAACTTTCACCGTCCAGTCTTGGGGCGGACGGAAACGACGCAGGACGAGTCGGTGAAGGCGGAAAAATCGGTAACGTGGCAATTGTCCGAGGCGAAGGCCGCCGCGCGGCGCGGTGATCGCGCCCGGGCGCAGGCGCTATACGAGGCGATCCTCGGGAAATACCCCGGCAACAGGAAGGCCCGCGCAGGGCTGGCCGGGCTGGGCCAGGCGGTGGTCACCGATCCGGACGGCCGACAGATGGCGCGACTTCTGGGGCTCTACCACAACGGCCTGTACGCGGAGGCGTTGGAGGGTGCGCAGCAGGTCGTCGCCGACGCGCCCGACCACAAGGAGGCGCGCAACCTGATCGCGGCCTGCCACCGGATGATGGACGCGCCGGAAAAGGCGCTGCCGATCTATCGCGCCCGGCTCGAGGAAGATCCGGGCGATGCGGGGCTGTGGGAACGATGCGGCAGCACGCTGGTCGCGATGCTGCGCCTGGGCGAGGCCGCCGAATGCCTGCAAATGGCGACCCGGCTGGCCCCCGACGTGACGGGCAACTGGCTGAAGCTGGCCAATTGCCACCAGCGGCGCGGCGACAATCCATCTGCCTTCCAGGCGCTGACACAGGCGCTTGGCCGCGATCCCGATCATGTGGCCGCGCTGGATCAACTGGGCCAGGTCCTGCGTGACATGGACCGCACCGACATGGCGCTTGCAGCCCATGAACGCGCGCTGTCCCTGTCGCGCGAACCGGCCGACCGCAGCCTGATCCAGGCCAATATCGGCGTGATCCTGTCGTCCAGGGGCGACCGCGAGGGCGCGCGAAACCGCTATCTGGCCGCGTTGACCGAACGCCGCGGCAACGTGCATGCGCTTCTCAACCTGGTCACCCTGGCCTTTCCCGAAGACACCCATACCCTGGCGCGCCGCGCGGAACGGCTGCTTGAGGATGGCGGGCTGAACCTGCAGGACCGGTCGCAGCTGAACTTCGCGCTGTTCCGCCTGCGCGACCGCGAAGGCAAGGATCCGGCCCGCGCATACGCGCATCTGCAAGAGGGCAACGCCTTGCGGCGCGAGCTGATCCGCTACAGCGTGGATAACCAGACGGCGTTGTTCCGGACCATCCGCGTGATGTCCGACGACGCGCCCGTCGTGCGTGAAATACCGGATGGGCCGCGCCCGGTCTTCATCGTCGGCCTGCCCCGGTCGGGCACCACGCTGACCGAACAGATGCTTTCCGCCGCCCCCGACGTTCATGCCGCCGGAGAGCTGACGATGGTGGAACGCCTGTCCATCGACCTTCTGCGCCGGCTTGAAGTCGAGAATCGCAGGATCCCGACGGCCGAGGACATGCGCCAGTTCGCCACCGAACTGCGCGCGGGACTGGGCGCGGTGTCGCAGGGGCAGCCCGTGGTGCTGGACAAGATGCCGCTGAACTTCCGCTGGGTGGGGCTGATCCTGGCCGCGCTGCCGGACGCCCGCGTCGTGCATATCCGCCGCGATCCGGTTGAAACCTGCTGGTCCAACTTCACCACCAGCTTTTCGTCCCATGGCAACGGCTTTGCCTACGGGCTGGACGACCTGGTGCATTACCACAGGCTTTACAGCGACCTGACCGACCATTGGCGCGGCCGCTTTCCCGACCGTTTCCGGACCGTGCCATACGAAGACCTGGTGGCCCGCCCGGACCCGGTGATGCGCGCGCTGGTCGAGTGGTGCGGGCTGGACTGGTCCGATGGCTGCCTGCATCCCGAAACGGTCGACCGCGCCGTGCTGACCGCCAGCGTCCACCAGGTCCGACGCGAGATCTACAACGGCAACCGGGGCAAGTGGCGCCCCTATGCCCCCTTTATCGGCACGCTTCTGGACGGGTTGGGATCGGCCCACGCCGCGTGACCCTGGTTTCCGCAACAGCTTGTGCGTGGCCGCTTTTCATCGCCATGGCCCCACCATATAGAGAGGTCTGGAAGCCTGTGGAGAGCAATAGCGGACATGGCGCATATCATCGTCGTCGGCAACGAAAAGGGCGGTGCCGGGAAATCCACCGTCTCGATGCACGTGGCCACGGCGCTTGCGCGGCTGGGTCATTCCATCGCCGTGCTCGACCTTGACCTGCGCCAGAAATCCGTCGCCCGCTATATCGAGAACCGCCAATCCTTCACCACGCGGTCCAAGCTGAACCTGCCCACCCCCGACAGCTTTCCCTTGCCCGAAATCGACCCCGCCACCCTGAAGGAGGGCGAGAACATCTATGACCAGCGCCTGTCGCTGGCGATCACGCAGATGGAACCCGGGCACAAGTTCATCCTGATCGACTGCCCCGGGTCGCACACCAGGCTCAGCCAGGTGGCGCATTCGCTGGCCGACACGCTGATCACGCCGCTGAACGACAGTTTCGTCGATTTCGACCTGCTGGCGCGGATCGACAGCCGGGGCGAAAAGATCCAGGGCCCGTCCGTCTATTCCGAGATGGTCTGGAACGCGCGCCAGTTGCGGGCGCAGGCCGGGCTGAAGCCGATCGACTGGGTGGTCATCCGCAACCGGGTGGGCGCCCAGCGGATGGTGAACAAGGAAAAGATGGAAAGCGCGCTGGACATGCTGTCCAAGCGGATCGGGTTCCGCGTCGGCCCCGGCTTTTCCGAACGCGTGATCTTTCGCGAACTCTTCCCGCGTGGCCTGACCCTGCTGGATCTGCGCGACATCGGGGTCAAGCAGCTGAACATCTCGAACATCGCCGCGCGGCAGGAATTGCGCGAGCTGATCAAGGCCCTGCACCTGCCGGCGGTGACGGTCGATTTCTGACCGCCCGACGGCCTAGTCGCCGGGCCGGTGGATGGTGAACAGCTCCATCGGGTCCGCCGCGCCGCGCAGCATGTAGCGCCCCAGCGACACCAGGTCCCCGCGCCGCGCCCGCGCCGCATCGCGCACCCGGTCCGACACGATCACCCGCCGCCCGAGGCTGCGGTGCATCCCCGACAGACGCGCCGTCAGGTTGACCGACGGGCCGATGACGGTGAAGTCCAGCCGCCGGTCCCCCCCGATATTGCCGTAAAGCAGGTCGCCCGCGTGCAGCGCCAGCGTGTATGTCGTCACCGGCAGGCCGGCCGCCGCCCGCGCCGCCATCTTCGCGGCCATCTCGTCCATCAGCATGTGCGCCGCAGCCAGCGCCGCATCGGCGGCTTCGGATTCCGTCGGGAAATCGAACATCGCCAGCAGCCCGTCGCCCACGAATTTCAGCACATGCCCCCCGGCCTGTTCGATCACCTTCACCACGACGCCGAAATAATCGTTCAGCAGATCGACCAGCACCTTGCCGTCGATCCGCTCGGAGAGCGAGGTGAAATCCTCGAGGTCGAAGATCATGATCGCGGCGGTGATCTCGGTCGAAGACCCCCTTTGGATCTCGCCCGAAATCACCCGTTGCCCGGCATCCCGCCCCAGGTAGACGGCCAGCAGGTCATAGGCCATCCGCCGATGCGCCGCCGCCTTCAGCACCACGCCCAGCACCGGCAGCGTGCGGTCGATCACCTCAAGATGGGTGTCCGTGAACCCGCCCGCGGCATCGGTGGTAAAGGTCAGTTGCGCGCCTTCGGGCGGCTGCTGGGGGTCGAAGGCCCGGTCCGGGTCGATCCGTTCGAAGGGCAGCGTGCGGGCATAATAATCGGTCGCGCCCATGCGGCGCATGTCGTTCAGATAGGTGAACCGCGACGGTCCGTCCGACAGGCGTTCGCGGTAACTCAGCATCCGGTTCTGCAGCATGTAAAACAGCGGGCTAACCTGCCATTGTTCGTCCGGGTTGCTGCGGGGATAGCTTTCCTCGACCACCGTGCCCTCGCGCCACCAGATCAGGCCAAGGCCGCCGATCTCGGGGTGAAGCGCCCTTTGGGCCACGTGCAGCCGCAACAGCGGCACGCTTTGTTCCGTCAGCGCATCGCAATAGTCGACCAGAAGGTCTTCGCGCCGTGTTCCGTCCAGGCCCTGCTGCAGAAGCCGGTCGGAAATGACCCGGACACTCTGTTCAACGCAATCGGCCATTCTGAGGTGTCTCATTTCAAATACCCAATACTCACTGCGCAGAAATGCGGGCAAAATGGCCCGCGTGACGCAACTCATTCCACAGATGCAAACTTGCCCCCGACGGCGTCTGAATTCCGCTGCGTCAGGTTGGACGTGGCGATACGCCCTCTGCCACGGTCCGGTCAAGGTCAGATATTCCGGGCCTTCGCCGCCCGGCACAGGATTGCTCTTGCCCGCGTCAGGCCCCACGCTGTGGCCGAACGAGTCACCAAGGATCCCCCGATGCCGCTGAAGCGAAGCTGGGTCGAAAGCGCCAACGCGGCGGACTGCGACTTCCCCCTGAACAACCTGCCCTACGGCGTCTTTTCGATCGACGGCGACGATCCGCGCTGCGGCGTGGCCATCGGCGACATGATCCTGGACATGGCGGCGGCCGAAGACGACGGGGTGATCGAGCTGACCGAAGACCCGCTGTTCGCCGAACCGTTCTGGAACGACCTGATGGAACAGGGACCCGCCGTCTGGGCCGCCCTGCGGGCGCGGCTGACGGCGCTGCTGGCCGAAGGATCCGACGACCGCGACCGGGTCGAACCGCTGCTTGTCCCCCTGGCCGAAGCCGAATTGCACCTGCCCTTCGTCGTCAGCGAATACACCGATTTCTACGCCGGCAAGCACCACGCCCTGAACGTGGGCGCGATGTTTCGCGGGATGGAGGGCGCCCTGCCGCCCAACTGGCTGCACGTGCCCATCGGCTACAACGGGCGGGCGTCTTCGGTCCATGTCTCGGGCACGCCGGTGCGCCGGCCCTGGGGCCAGCTGAAATCGCCCGATCACGACGCGCCGGCCTTCCTGCCCTCGCGTCGCTTCGATTTCGAGCTCGAGATGGGCGCGATCGTGGGCACCCCGTCCGACGGGCCGATATCGGTCGCGCGGGCCGATGCCCATGTCTTCGGCTTCGTGCTGCTGAACGACTGGTCGGCGCGCGATATCCAGGCCTGGGAAATGCAGCCGCTGGGCCCGTTCCAGTCCAAGGCCACGGCGACGACGATCTCTCCCTGGATCGTGACCAAGGCGGCGCTTGACCCTTTCCGCGTGCCCGCGCCCGAGCGCGAAGTGCCCCTGCTGCCGCATCTGCAGGACGATGGCCCGGGGCTGTTCGACATCGCGCTGGAGGTGACGCTGACCCCCGAAGGCCAGACGCCCACGACGATCAGCCGGACGAATTACCGCGAAATGTATTTTTCGGCCGCGCAGCAGCTGGCCCACCACACGACCGCCGGCAGCCCGATGAATGCCGGCGACCTGCTGGGGTCCGGCACGATCTCGGGCCCGACAAGGCCCGAACGGGGGTCGATGCTGGAACTGTCCTGGGGCGGGAAGGAACCGCTGACCCTGGAGAGTGGCGAGACGCGCAGCTTTCTGCAGGACGGCGATACGGTAACGTTCAGCGGGCATGCCGCGGGCGCGGGGTATCGGATCGGCTTCGGCACCTGCAGCGGCCTGATTCTGGCGGCACTGGACGATCCCTTCGAACGCTGACACTTAGCCCGCCGACGATGGCGACCCGGACAAAGGATCGTGCGATGACTTCCACCCTGGCCCCCTACCGCCTGCTTGCGCTCAACAACGCCTGGGCCAATGCGACCTTCTACGCCGCCCTGAAGGACCTGCCCCAAGGCGCTTTTGACGCGCCCGCGCCGGGGTTCTTCGGGTCGCTGAAGAAGACGATGAACCACATCTGGCAGGTGGACCTGTATTACGTCGACGCGCTGGAAAACGGCGGCCAGGGGCGGACGGTCTATGACCTGCCCGAAATCGACGACCCGGCCGGTCTGGGCCGGGCGCAGGCCGGGGTCGACCAGAGATTTGCACGCTTCTGCAAGGACCTGAGCGAACCGATGCTGTCCGAACGCCGCACCACACTGCGCCGCCACGGCGCGGTGACCGAGCGGATCGACGCATTGATCCTGCACCTGGCGCAGCACCAGATCCACCATCGCGGACAAGCGCATGTGCAGCTTCAGCACCTGGGCGTGGCGCCACCGCAGCTGGACGAATTCTTTCTGGATTTTGACAGGGCGCCGACGGCAGAAGCCTATTTCAGCTGAACCGCGCGATGGAGCGACGGGACCACATCGCAAGGTTCGACGTTACGTCAGTTTTGACTGAAACCGTGCAGGGCGCAAAAGATATGCAAAATATGAAATTTTGTCTTCGCGTGAGGCAAATTGTCGTGCTACGGTTTGTCGTGCGCGGGCGCGTCGGCTTCGGTCGACAGGGAGGAGCGCCCGCTGCACTCCCCACATGAAACACCATACGACACCGCTGGTGGCGGCCCTCGGACATGTGGGGGCGCTGCCCCCGTCCTCCGCAGGAGGACTCCCCCGAGAGTATTTGAACCAAGGTGAAGATCAGGGGGCGGCTGCCCAGACCTCGACCTCGACCTTGAATTCGGGGCGGGTAAAGCCCGAGACGATGACCAGGGTGGAACTGGGCAGGCGGTCGGTGGGCGTGACGGCCAGGAACAGGTCGCGGGCCTTCATGTAGCCCTGCATGTGGGCGCGGTCGGTCACGTAGGCCGAAAGGTGAAAGATGTCCTGCGGGGTCATCGCGCCTTCGGCCAGGATCGCGGCGATATTGGCGAAACAGATCCGCGCCTGATCGAAAGCGTCTTCGGGGATCGCGCCGTCGCTTGCCAGGCCCAGCTGGCCCGAGGTGCGCAGGATGCGCTGGTTCGGCGGCAGTTCGACCCCATGCGAATAGCGGGCGAACGGCGGGGAAATGGTCGCGGGGACAAGGGATTTCATGACGGCTCCTGGCAGACGGCGCTTCACTCTTGCCGCTGCGCCCGGGCTTTGAAAGGGTCGCCGCGCGATATTCGGAGATTTTCCATGACGGTCCAGCGGTTGCGCGATGTTCTTGTGCCCCAGGTGCTTTACGGCGGGGCGGCGGACCTGCCGCGCGAGGATGGCTGCCTGCGCGGCGACCTTCTGGTGCGGGACGGCGTCGTGGTCGACATGGTGGCCGGTGACGGCCATGCGCCGCGCGTGGTGATGCCGGCGCTGGTCGAGGCCCATTGCCACCTGGACAAGTGCCACACGATCTACCGGATGGAGGGCATCGGCGGCGACCTGCGCGAGGCGATCGCGGCACAGGTCGAGGACAAGGTGCTCTGGACCGAGGACGATCTGCGGACACGGGTGCGCCAGGGCATGGACGAAGTCGCGGCCGCGGGCTGCCGGCTGGTGCGCACCCACGTGGACTGGCTGGAGGGCATCGCCCCGCCGCCGGCCTGGTCGGTGATCGCCGAGGAAGCGGCGGCGCGCGATGGACTGCGCGATGGACTGGCGGTCGACCGCTCTGCCCTGGTGGGTATCGACGTGCTGGCCGAGCCGGGCGCGGCGGATGCAATCGCGCAGGTCATTGCAAGGACAGGCGGGACGCTGGGCGCCTTCGTGCTCGATCATGCGGGGCGCGGCCAAGGCATGCGGGCCGTCTTTGCCGCGGCCGACAAATATGGGCTGAGCCTGGATTTCCACGTGGACGAAGGGTTGGCGGATGGCCTGGACGGGCTGGGCATGATCGCCGACCTGGTGATCGAAACCGGCTATCAGGGCCCGGTGCTCTGCGGTCATTGCTGCAGCCTGATGAACGTCTCCGGCGACGCCCTGGACGCCCTGCTGGAGCGGATCGCGAAGGCCGGGATCTGCGTCACCGCCTTGCCAACGACGAACCTTTACCTGCAGGGGCGCGGGCCGGGCACGCCCGACCGGCGCGGGCTGACACGGCTCAGGGAACTGGACGCGGCGGGCGTGCCCATCGCCATCGCCTCGGACAACGTGGCCGATGCCTTCTGCCCTACCGGTGCCCACGACCCGATGGCCGCGCTGAACCTGGCGGTGCTGACCGGTCACATGGACCCGCCCTTCGCCCGCTGGCTGCCCACGATCACCACCAACGCCGCCCGCGCCCTTGGCCGCGATCCGGTCCTGGTGAAAGGTGCCAGGCTGGATGACTTGCGGATCAGCGCAGCGGCCAATCTGCCCGCACTGGTCTCGGGTCGCCACGGCGCACCGGCCCCGATCACCGCGGGCGACTTGGCCCCGGCATAGGCCCACCTGATGCTTCTTTCTCTTTTCAAATACCCCTGCCGCCGGACGCCACGCACGCCCCGATGACCAGGGGCGCTCAGGCCGTCATCGGCCGCCCGATCTCGGCATTCAGCCAGCGCGCGCCGACAAAGGACAGCGCCGCCATGACCGCCGCCGTCCCCAGGCACAGCGGCAGCCCGCCCACCTGATAGCTGAGCCCCGACAGAAGCGTGCCCAGCAGCCGCCCGGCGGCGTTGGACATGTAGTAGAACCCGACGTCCATCGACACCCGCTCGTGATCCGAAAATGCCAGGATCAGGTAGGAATGGACCGACGAATTCACCGCGAAGACGAACCCGAAGACCAGCAGCCCGCCCACCAGGAACAGCGTCAGCTCATGCGACGGCCCGCCCGCCGCCCAGGCGACCGTCGTCACCGCCAGCAGCACCAGCGTCAGCACCCCGACCCACAGCACTTCCAGCCGGACGATCTCGGGCAGGGTGCGATCCCTGGCGCGCAGAAGCCCAGGGGCCCAGCCCTGCACCGCGCCGTAGGCGATGATCCAGAGCGCCATGAAGGTGCCGATCTGGAAGAAGGCCGCGCGGTTGCCCGCTTCGGTGCCGTCCGACAGCACCGCGTAGAAATAGATCGGGATTCCGACCACGAACCAGACGTCGCGCGCCGCGAACAGGAACACGCGGGCCAGCGACAGCAGGTTCACGCGGGGATCCCTGGAAAAGACTTCGGTGAACCTGGTGCCCTTCTTGCCGCGCGGCAGGCCCGGCGGCATGAACAGCACCACCGCCACCAGGATCGCCGCCAGAACCACGCCCATGGCCCAGATCGCCGACGTGAACCCCACCGTCGCCAACAGCGCCGCGCCCAACAGAAAGCCCAGCCCCTTCACCGCGTTCTTCGACCCGGTCAACAGGGCCACCCAACGGAACAGGGCGCCATCGCCCGACGGCGCCAGCAGCTTCACCGCGCTCTTCGAACTCATCTTGGCCAGGTCCTTGGCCACGCCCGAAATCCCCTGCACCGCCATGACAAACCCGACCGACGCCGCGACCGACCAGGCCGGATCCAGCCGGGTCAGCGCATACAGCGCCACGATCTGCAGGCCGAGGCCGGCATAAAGCGTCGTCGTCAGCCCGAACCGCTTGGCGATCCAGCCGGCCGACAGGTTGGTGACCATTCCCATGAATTCATACAGCAGGAACAGGTAGGCCAGCTGCACCGGCGAAAAGCCCAACCCGTGGAAATGCAGCAGCACCAGCATCCTGAGCGCGCCGTCGGTCAGCATGAAGGCCCAGTAGGCCGCCGTCACGGCGACATAGGCGGCCAGGCCTTCGGTCCTGTGTTCCGTCATCGCTTTCCCTCGCCTACAGCCCGGCAACCACCATCCGGGTCACGTCGGCCAACCGGCAGGCATAGCCGAATTCGTTGTCGTACCAGGCATAGATCTTTACCTGCGTGCCGTTCACCACCATGGTCGACGGCGCATCCACGATCGAAGACCGTGCATCGTTGAGGTAATCCGCAGACACCAGCGGCCGTTCCTCGTAACCCAGGATCCCCTGCAATGCGCCTTCTGACGCGGCGCGGAACAGCGTGTTGACCTCATCGACCATCGTCTCTCGGTCCACCTCGAAGACGCAGTCGGTCAGCGAAGCGTTCAGCAGCGGCACCCGGACGGCGTGGCCGTTCAGACGGCCCTTCAGCTCGGGGTAGATCAGCGTGATCGCGGTGGCCGACCCGGTTGTCGTGGGGATCAGCGAATTCAGGGCGGATCGCGCCCGGCGCGGATCCTTGTGGGGCTTGTCGACCATGGTTTGGGTGTTGGTCACGTCGTGGATCGTGGTCATCGACCCGTGCTTGATGCCCAGGCCCTCGTGGATGACCTTGACCACCGGCGCCAGGCAGTTGGTCGTGCAGCTGGCCGCCGTCACCAGGTCGTGGCGCGCCGGATCGTAAAGGTCGTGGTTGACCCCGTAGACCACGTTCAGCGCGCCGCCTTCCTTGACCGGGGCCGACACCACGACCTTCTTCACGCCGGCATCGAAATAGGGCTGCACCTTGGCCGTCGTCTTGAAGACGCCGGTGCAGTCGACCACCACGTCGATGCCCATCTCGGCCAGCGGCAGATCCTGCAGCGCCTTTTCCTGCGTCAGGCGGATCGGTTGCCCGTCGATCACCAGGTGGTCATCGTCCCAGTCGAAATCGTGGCGCCAGCGCCCATGGACGGAATCGAATTCCATCAGCAGCGCGTGTTGTTCGGGCGTCCCGGCGGGATCGTTCAGCAGCACGATGTCGCCCTGCAGACCTTCGTCGACGAATGATCGCAGGACCAGTTTCCCCATCCGGCCCAGACCATTCACAGCAATTTTCGTCATAATTCCAAGTCTCGTGAAATAAAGTCCCCAGTCGGCGAATGGTGACCTGCTTCCATTTCAGTTTTGTGACACACCGCGAAGTGCCGCTGCGTCACCCGTCGATTTCAACCGGGCTGTCCGAAATCTGACCGATTTCGTCAAGCTCTCGCTTCAATGCGAACCGGTCCAGCGTCGCGACCGGCAGGTTGACGAAGATCGAGATCCGGTTGCGCAGCATCCGGTAGGCCTCGGAAAACGCCAGGCGGCGTTCGGCGGCGTTCCCGGTGGCAATTGTCGGATTCGGCACGCCCCAATGGGCCGACATCGGCTGGCCGGGCCAGACCGGGCAGGGTTCGGCGGCGGCCTGGTCACAGACGGTGAACACGAAATCCATCTGCGGCGCTTCGGGGCCCGCGTAGTCCGACCAGCTGCGGGTGCGGATACCCTCTGTCGGGTGGTTCAACCGCTTCAACAGGTCGATCGTATGGGGATGCGGTGCCTCGGCGGGCTGTGAGCCGGCGGAATAGGCGTGAAACCGGCCCATGCCTTCGCGGTTCAGGATGGCTTCGGCCATCAGCGAACGGGCCGAGTTTGCGGTGCAGATGAAAAGGACGTTGTGCATGGGGGCTCCTGCGCGCCGAAGGGTCCTGGGCAAGTTTGGTGACTCACGTGCCCATCCATTATTTCATGTTTTCATGAAATACAAACCCCTATCCGCATCCGCCGCTTTTCTTTCTTCCAACCCGGCGCTACGACTTCCCGATGGCCCTGACCTTTTCCACGCTCGAAGACTTCCTCTCGCACGATTTCGACACCGTGATCGACGTGCGCAGTCCCTCCGAATTCGCCGAGGACCGCGTGCCCGGGGCAATCTCGCTTCCCGTTCTGGATGATGAAGAACGCGCGCGGGTCGGCACGATCTACAAGCAGCAAAGCCCGTTCCTGGCCCGCAAGCTGGGCGCGGCGCTGGTGTTCCGGAATGCGTCGATGCACCTGGAACATTCCCTGTCGCACCACGAAGGCGGCTGGCGGCCGCTGGTCTATTGCTGGCGCGGCGGACAGCGGTCGGGGTCGTTTGCCTGGATGCTGAAGGAAATCGGCTGGCGGGCCGAGACGGTGCAGGGCGGCTATCGGACCTACCGGCGGCTGGTGAATGCCTATCTTTACGACCGGCCCCTGCCCCATCGCTTCGTGCTGGTCGACGGCAATACCGGCACCGCCAAGACCGACCTGCTGCACGAAATGGCCGGCCGGGGCTGGCAGGTGCTGGACCTGGAAGGGGTGGCGAACCACCGTGGTTCGCTGCTGGGCGGGATGGGCGATCAGCCCAGCCAGAAGGCGTTCGAATCCACCCTTGCCGGGGTGCTGACCCGCATGGACCCGACCCGCCCGGTGCTGGTCGAGGCCGAGTCGAGCAAGATCGGCGAACGGATCATCCCGCCGTCGGTCTGGGCGCTGATGAAGGACGCGCCCCGGATCGCGGTCGAAGCGCCGATGCCCGCCCGGGTTGGATACCTGGTGCGGGCCTATGACGACATCCTCAGCGACGGCCCCCGGCTGGAAGCGCTGCTGTGGCACCTGAGATCCGTGCGCGGGCACGAGATGGTCGACGGCTGGCTGGCGCGCATCGCCGAAGGCGACAAGCCCGGCCTGACCGAGGCGCTGATGGCGCAGCATTACGACCCGGCCTATGCCAAGTCGCGCCGGGCCATCGGCGCGGACCCGGTGGCCGTGGTTCAGGCCGACACGCTGGATGCGTCGGGCATCGCCGCGACGGCGTCGAAGGTCGAAGCGGTGCTGGACGGACTGTCCAAGGGCTGAGCGGGGCCCTTGTGCTCAGGGCACCAGTCGGATCACCGGCGGCCCATCCATCAGCCTCCCGACAGAGGCCGCCCGGTAGCCCGCCGCCTTCAGCTCCTCGATCAGCATGTCGGCCCGGTCCGGGGCGACGGCGGCCAACAGCCCCCCGCCCGTCTGGGGATCGAACAGCAGATCGGCGGCGCCCCCCATCGGCAGGGTCACCGCCAGGGCCCGGTTTTCCAGGAAGAGGGTCGATCGCACGCCCTGCTCTGCCAGCTGCACGGCGCCCTCCATCAGCGGGATCGCGTCGAGGGCCAGTTCAGCGCCCATGCCCGATGCAGTGCAGATCCCCTCCAGGTGCCCGGCAAGGCCAAAGCCGGTCACGTCGGTCATGGCATGCGCCTCCCGCAAGATCTCGGACGCGCGCCCCTGTCCCTGCTGCATCCACATCAGCGCCTGCGCCACATCCGCCCCCCGCGCCCTGCCCGCCATTTCCGCCGCCATCACCACGCCCGACCCCAGTGGCTTGGTCAGGATCAGGACGTCCCCGGCCCGGCCACCGGCCAGGGTGACGGGGCGGTCGGGGATCTCTCCGGTCACCGAAAATCCGATGGTCAGTTCCGCCCCCACCGAGGTATGGCCGCCGACGATCTCGGCCCCCGCCGCACGCATTTCGGCGCGGGCGGTCGTCATGATCTCGGCCAGCGTGCGCTGCTGCAGTGTGGGCGACAGGCGCGGCAGGATCAGCGAAACCAGCGCGGTTTTCGGCGTGCCGCCCATGGCCCAGATGTCGCCAAGCGCATGCACGGCCGTGATGCGGGTCATGGTCACCGGATCCTCGACCATGGCGCGCAGGTGGTCGGTGGTCAGCACAAGGCGGTGGTCCGCGACCTTCAGAACGGCGGCATCGTCGCCGGGCAGCATTTCGATATCCGGGCGGTCGGCGGGCGCGGCCGCGATCACGCCGGACAGGCCGGCGCGACCCACCTTGGCGCCGCACCCTCCGCAAAGGGGCTTGTCGCCGATGGCCTCGATCATGCCCGATGTATGGTCCCGGGGCAGCTTGGGCGCGGGCATGACGGGCAGATCGCGGAACTTCTGCATGAACCTTGTGTCTATGCGGTCCTTCCAGCGCCACATCAACGGCCCCATCAGCGGGCGGCCGAACCGTTCGCCAAGCGCGGATTTGCCGCCCAGCGAGATGAGCTTGAGGTAATCGTCCTGCGGCCGGTAGGCGCGCAGGGGGCGGTCCATGGCGCGGGCGCGCAGGTTGTGGAACAGGATCGGTGCCTGGCGCACCGCGTAGACCCCTGCCTTTGGGCGCGGGGCAAAACCCATGTGCGCGCAGTCGCCGGTGGCGAAGATGTCCGGATCCGAGGTCTGCAGCGTCGGCGCGATGGTCAGGTAGCCATCGGTGGTATCCAGGCCGGAGGCGGCGGGCCAGTCGTAGGCGCGCGCCCCGGCGGCGCCCGTGATGAAGGTCGCGGGCAGGATTTCGTCGCCCAGCTGCACGCCCTCGGGCGTGACGGCGGTGATCGGGGTGTCCTGGCGCAGGACCACGCCGGCCTGGTCAAGCACGGTGCGGATCCGGCGGGCCGAGGCGGGGCGAAGGGCGCTCAACGCCTTGTCGCGGTCGACCAGGGTGACGGTATGGGGCCGGCCCCGCACCGACAGGGCATGGGCCATGGCCAGCGCCAGTTCGACACCGGCAACACCGGCGCCGATCACCGCGACATCGGCCGGGCCGGATCGGTCGAGATAGGCGGCCCAGGCGGCGGCAAACGCGCCGAGCGGCTTGGCCGGGATCGCATGGTCGGCAAAGCCCGGCAGCGCGGGCATGGCCGAGGTGATGCCGATATCGACCGAACACAGGTCGTACCCCACCGGCGGGCGACCGGGCACGTGGACTTCGCGCGCCGCCGGGTCCAGCGCCGTGGCCGCGCCCAGGATCAGGCGGGCGCCGGCGAAACGGGCCAGCCTGACCAGGTCGATATCCAGGTCGTCGCGGCTGTAATGGCCTGCCACGTGGCCGGGCAGCATGCCGGAATAGGGCGCCGTCGGTCCCGGGTTGATCAGGGTCAGGCGGGCACCGGGCAGCGGGGACATGCCCCACATGCGCAGCACCAGCGCATGGGTGTGACCGCCGCCCACCAGGACGATGTCACGGGTGAGGGGAAGGGGTGCGTGATCCATGCGCCGGTTATCCGGCGCGGGGGATGGGCTGGCAAGCTTTCATGCGGATGCGCTCGCCAGCCGCTACCGGCTGTCTCGCCCATCCCGGGGCCGTTCTCAGGGCAGCGCCAGATCGGTCAGCCGTGCTTCGACCGTGGCGCGTTCGGCGCGGGCAAGGGTGGCGAAGGTGGCGGCGATCTGGGCCATGCCTTCGTGCGGGGCGGTGCGGGTGCCTTCGGCCAGCGGCGCATAGGCCTGCAGCGCGTCGTTCAACCGGTCGAGGTAGCCCTTCACCTCGGCCAGCCCCATCGCCTGTTTCCCGACCCGATCCCGGGTGGCGTCCGCCACGGGCGCAAAGGACTGCCGGTCAACCGGGGTCATCTTGTCGGCGTCATAATCGCGCAGTTTCCCGGCATCGGCGACAAGGGTCGCGATGTCGTCCCTGGGCCAGGCCGGGTGCTTGTCGAGCGCGCCGAACAACCGGTCGATGGCGGGCGAGGACAGACTGTCGCCCGACAACCGGGGCTTGGCCGCCGTATGCGCCGCCGCCTTGAACGACGTCCAGGAGGTCAGGGTAAAGCGAGGCGTGCCCGGGTGCCACTGGCCCTTGTCCTTGTAGTCGACCTTCAGCACCGTGGGATCGTCGGACAGTTCGTTTTCCAGGTAGGCGATGAGCTTGACGCAGATGTCCTTGTCGTTCTGGAAGGCCGCGACGGTCAGGCCGGTGGCGCGGATCGCCTCTTTCGCGGTGGTGTCGCCCATGATCGCGGCGCCGTAGGCGATCGAACACTTGGCCAGCGTGGAATTCATCCGCAGCGCCTTGCGCGCGGCCTTGCGGTTGCCGGGGTTGGCCAGCGCATCCTTGTAGGTGGACCAGCCGCGGATGATGTCGGTTTCCTTCTGCATCTTGTAGCCGAATTCGACAACCGCCGCCGCCATGGTCAACCCGGCCGACGTCGCGGTGGCCGCCCCGGTCGGGTCAAAGGCCCGGCCGACCTCGGCCCCCACTTTCAGGGAATCGAGCACCAGCTTGACCGAGGCCTGCGACAAGTGGATCCGGGCGTTCTTGAGCGTGTTCTGGATGCCAGCAGCCGCGCCGGACTGGCCGGCCAGGGCGATCTCCATGGACTCCACCCAGGCGTTGTGCACCTGCACGCACTTGATCAGAGCATAGATGTCAAAGGCCACCTTCTGGGCCGCCACAACCGCCCCGGCGCCGGGCACCAGCGCGGCGATGACCCCGGCCGCGCCGCCGGTCACCGCGTTGATGATCGCCACCTTCTGGCGCAGCTCGGACGTGTTGGCCATCGCCTTGTCGATGGCGGCGGTGGCTTGCAGGATTTCCTGCGGGGTGCGGGAATTGATGTCGGGATCGGGGCGCGCATCGGAATAAATCTGTTCAAAGCCCACCAACTCGCTGTCGACCTCGTCCATGATCGCCTGGATGCCCTCGGGCGAAAACGCCTTGGACAGTTCTTCCTCGGCCTGTTGCCGCTGGGCTGTCTTGACGTCGTCGGACAGGGCTTCGGCCATCTCGTCGGCCTTGATCTCGTCCAGCAGGTCGGGCTTGAGGCCCTTGAAGATCTCGGCGTTCACCGCCGTCAGCTGGCCGGTCAGCCCCTCCATGATCTTGGCCGACCCGGTGTCGTGGCCGGTCTCGCTGCTGACCTCCTTGTACTGGGCCTCGTGAAAGCTCGATTCCAGCAGCTCGGTCTTGGTGACATCCTTGCGCATGCCGTCAAAGATCGCCTCGGACGAGGCGGCGAAAGTGGTCGATACGGCGGCCCCGCCCAGCAGCAGCCCCAGGGTCCTGGTGTCGCCGGCCTTGTAGGCCCGGACGATCTGCGGCGCGCTGCCGGTGGTGGTGATGGCGACCTGGATCGCGGCGGCGATCTGCTTGAAGGCCGCCTCGGTCGCGGCCTTGTCCTTCTTCAGCTGGGTCAGTTCCCCGGACGGCAGGGTCTTGTCCTCTGCGGTCAGCACCGTGGTCCTGGCGCCGACCGCGTTGATCGAACTGGCCACGATCCCGGCGAAATCGCCGATCATGGCGGTGATCATCGATGCCTGCTTGACCGGGTCCTGTTCCTTGACCGCCAGGATCAGCGAGGGCCCCAGCCGCGCGCCCTTGAACGCCGCCGTCATCGCGGCGCTGACACAGGTCACCATGCCCTTCTGCGCGCCCTGGTCGGTCATGCCGATGGTCACGGCACCGATCGACACCGCCTGCGCCACGCCGACGCCCTTTTCGATCGTCTGGATCCACTTCTTCAGCGTGTCCGGTTCGGTCGAATAATGGTGCTGCACCCCGATCTCTACGCCCGATATCCCGCCCAGAAGCAGCGCGGTTCCGGCATCGACATAGGTGGTCGTCTTGGCCAGTTCGGTATTGGCCTTGGTCAGCTCGGTGATCTCGCGGGTCAGCTCGGTCCGCTGCGGATCGTTTGCGCCAAGGCCCTCCAGTTCCAGCTTCTTGGCGTTGATGTCCTTGGTGTTCTGCGCCACGTCCGGCGCATTGGCGATAGTCACAGCCCCCGAGGTCAGCGCCCCGCCCAGCATCGCCACGTCCTTGGCGATCTGCAGGCCCTTGGTCCAGCGTTCCTGCGTCCTGGTATGGGTGGCGGTATAGGCCTCGATCTTGTCCTCGTAGAAGCTTTTGGCCCCGGCGAAGTTGACCGCGTGTTCCGAATACCTGTCGGGCACCATGTTGTCGGGGATCAGCCCCTTGCGCACCAGCGGCGTCCACAGCTCGTTGCGGATGTCCTCGTCGGTGAACAGCGGCGCGCCGTCGTCGTCCAGCTGCATGCGCATCGACCGTTCCATCTGCTGGATCAGCTCGAAGCTGCGGTAAAGCTCGCGCAGCTGATCGGCGGGGATCGCCTCGATGCTTGTGTCGATATCGGCGCGCGTGTCGATCTCGACATCGGCGCGCAATTCATACTGGTCGAGGATGCCGCGGTTGGTGTCCTCGTCCGTGGCGCGCCACTTGATCTCGGAAAATTGCTTGGCACCGGGGCCGAACAGTTTCGCGTAGACCGCCTTCATCCCGTGCGGCTGGATTTCCCTGCGCGCGACGATCTTTTCCTGGGCCTTGTCGATATCCCCCGACACGGCGGTCAGCTGGCCGCCCAGCACATCCGTCAGAAAGCTGTCGCGCGCCTTGGACCGCTTGTGCTGCGCGTCCTGGTCCTGTTGCGATATCCCCTTGCCCGCGACCCAGTTGATCCAGGCGATTTCGGCTTCGCTCAGTGGCATGATGGTGTCTCCCTCAGAGCTTCCGCGGATCCAGGTCCTTGATCAGGCGCGTTTCCAGCTGGTGCAGGGCCGAGGCCAGCGCCGGCCAGGATGCGCCCTTGTCGAACGGGTTGTCGCGATAGACCTTCAGCGCCGGATCGGCGTCCAGCCGGGCGCGGATGTCGCGGACATTGGCCAGCGCCGCTTCGCGCGCGGTGGCCAGGCCGGCCTTGCGCCCCGCCGCCGTGGGCGCCAGCGCCAGCAAC
Source organism: Marinibacterium anthonyi (assembly GCA_003217735.2). Lineage (GTDB taxonomy): Bacteria > Pseudomonadota > Alphaproteobacteria > Rhodobacterales > Rhodobacteraceae > Marinibacterium > Marinibacterium anthonyi. The sequence goes on from CP031585.1 coordinate 4,687,413, forward strand.
CGGTCGATATCGTCCTTGATCGACGGCTTCAGCGCCGCCAGCGCCGTGACCTCGCCCCGTTTGGCCAGTTCCAGCACCGCCTTCACCGCCGCGACGTTGCGCTGCAGGTCGGCATTGCCCTTCTGGCCCTCGTCCTCCTCGGATCGTTCCTTGATGGCCAGGCCCAGGGTCGCCGCGTTGTCCTGGACATGGCCCAGGCTCTTGGCAAGCTCCTCGCCGAAGCGGGTGATGAAATCGGTCGTCACCTTCTTGCCGGATTGTTCGGGCACCAGCAGGTTGTCCTTCATCTCGTCGTTCAGCTGTTTGGCGCTGCGGGTCTGCTGCGTCAGCTGCGACAGCGCCTGATCGGCATCGCCGGTCCTGGCATAGACGGCGGTGATCGACTGGTACTGCTTGTCGATACTGTCGCAGACCGCCGCGTATTCGGTATAGCTGCCCATCTTGCCGCGGTTCTTCTTCAGGAACGCCCTGGCGGTCTCGATCTCGCCCTTCAGCGCCAGCCGCTCCTGCTCGGCCCTAGTCTTCAGGTCGTCCTTGGTGCGCACGCCGCCGGCGGCCCTGGACACGAAATCGACCAGCTTGCGGAAATCGACCAGCCCGTTGGCCCCGATGTCCAGCGCGTCCAGGTCGTTGGCCTGGTCGCGGGCGTCGCGGGCCAGTTCGTCGGCGATCTGCCCGGCGCGCTGCACGCCGTCGGTTGTCTTGGTGTCCAGCGTCTGGCGGGCCACGGCGATGCGGCCGGCCAGCCGGCCTTCGAGACCGTGGAAATCCTTGGACTTGTCCTTGAGGTATTTCAGGTCGGTCCTGAGCGTGCCCATCAAACGCGTGACTTCGGCATGTTCGTCCTTGGACATCCGGCCAAGGCTCAGCTTCTTGATCAGCACCTCGGGGCCATCCTTGACCATCTTCTCCAGCTTCTGGCCCAGCGTCCCGGCCTTGGCCTTCTTGCCGTCCAGGTCTGTGGACACCTTGTCGAGCTTGCCCGACACGGTCTTGTAATCGGTCTTCAGCGTCTCGGCGTCCTTCTTCAGCTGGGTCAGCGCGTCGTGGAATTCGTCGGCCTTGGCGCTGGCATCGCCGGGGCGCATGGTGCGGGCATAGTCCTTCTTGAAGGTCTGGTACTTGACCTTCACGTCGCCGAACCCCGCCGGCAGCCATTCCCCGAACAGCTTGTCGCCCACCAGCACCTCGCATTTCTTGATCTGGCTGGCGATGTGGTCATAGGCCTTGTCGCCCCCCTTGATCGCCAGCAGGTCGGCCTCGGCCTCGTTCACCGCCGCGTCGATCATCTCGGCGCAATCGGGGCTTTCGCAGCCGGCCAGCGCATCCAGCATGCGGGCCTTTTCCAGCATCGTCTCCATCGCCTCGCGCGGGACATGGGAATTCTTGCGCCTGGTCTGGGTGCCGTCCTTCTGGGTCAGGATCTCGTGATAGCTGCGGGTGCCGTTCCCGTCCCGCACGATCAGCAGCCGGCGGCTGTCGATCTTGCCCACGTCGGCCTCGGCCACGGGGCGGGTTTCGAAAAGGTTCAGCAGGTCCTTCTTGATCTGGTTGCCCGCCCCCGCCGCCTTGTCGCGCGACAGCTGGTCCTGCGGGTTCGTCACGAAGCCGCGTTCGGCCGCGTCCAGTTGCCTGCGGAAATCGACGATCGCGTCCTCGACATCCGACAGCGCCAGGGGCGCCTTGTTCAGCGCGGTGTCGCGGGCTTTCACGATCTCGTCCAGGCGCTTGCGCAGGGCATCGTCGCCATCCCCGCCACGACCCCAGAACCGGTCCAGCTGCACCGACAGCCGCTTGAGGTCCCGTTCCGTCCGGTCGATCTGCGACGGCGGCGCCTCGGGTACGGCGGGCAGCATGAACTTGGTGCTTTCCTGGAAGACGCCGAACAGGCGGATCGCCTCCTTCAGCAGGGCCTGGCCTTCGGCCAGCTGACCGGCCTCGGCCATCTGCCGGGCCTTGTCCAGCAGGGTGCTCAGCGCCTGGAACTGTGCGCCGGTGATATCGCTCACCCCCGGCTCGCCCATGAACAGCTGGTCCTGCGGCACCACCGTGGTCGAGGCGCGTTTGAACCGGGCGCGGTATTCCTCGATATCGCCGATGGACACACCCTTCTTCATCGGGCCACCCAGCAGCGCGAACTTTGTGATCTCGGTCGCCGGCGGCAGCGGCGCCCTGGCCTGCAGGAAGGTGTCGGGATCCGCCGCGATGTCCAGCGCCGAATTGTACTGGTCCTTCACCGCCTCAAGCCGCGCCATCCGCCCGGCAAAGGCGTCCTTGTACAGGTCGAACTGCGCACGCCGCGCCTTCAGCTCGTCCAGCCGCGCCTTTTCCGCCTTGTACTGCGCGGTGATCTCGCGCTTTTCGTTGAACCCCGTGGCGTTGGCCCGCTCCTGCTGCAGCTCGACCAGCCGGGTTTCGATCGCGCTGATCCCGGTGTCCAGCTTGCCGGTCCGCTTGCGCAGCTCGTCCAGGCGGTAGACCTCGCGTTCGGCCGTCCTGTCACCGTCGCCCTTCAGCTCTTGCACCAGGCGCAGCGCCGCCTCGTTCAGAACCGCCCTGAGCGCCGCCAGGTACGGCGCGCAATCGCCCGGAACCGCGCTGGCCAGCGTCTCGGCCTCGTCGCGCATCTGGCCGTCGGTGCGCCGGGTCTGTCCCCGCGCCTCGTCGATGATCCCGTCGATGGCCTTGCGCGCCTTGTCACAGACGTCGTCGTAATCCTCCAGCGCGCGGACGCGCCGGGTTTCCGCCGCATCGTCATCGATCCGCCGTTCCGCCATCTCGCGCGACAGCCCGCCGACACCGACAAACGCCTTCATGTCGCTGACCCGCGCCGCGATCGCCAGAAGCGACCCCACGACCGAGCGCACCACAACCGGCGGCAGATCCGGCAGATCGTCCTCGAGCCGCGTCAGGTCCTGTCCGTAGCCCAGCAGCGCCTGCGCCCCGTCGCCGAACCTGGGCGCGGTCTCGGGGGCGTCGCCGACCTCCTTCACCTTGTCGCGCACCTTGGTCTTCAGCTCGGCCAGGCGCTTGCCGAACTCCCCGATGTCACGAACGAATTCAGGGTCCTTGTTCAGCGGATCGGCATCGGCGGCGGCCTGGTACTGCTTCAGCCGGTCTCCGGCGATCCGCACCATTTCGGCGATCTGGCGGGCGACATGATCGCGGGCGCGCTGAAACTCTCCGAAATTGCGCTTTACCGTCTCATTCGCGGACTCGACCCGGCGGATTTCGTCCGCGTTGGATTTTCCGAAGGGGCGCCAGGATGGCTTGGGGACAACCTTGAGGTATTTCGACACGAAGATGATCTGGTCGAGGCTCAGTTCGTTGGTCGTGCTCTGGTCGTCAGGCATCGCCGCTTCCTTCCCTTCCCGCAAGCGCCGCAGATCGCGAAGCGACACGCGGTTCTCCTGGGCCCAAAGAGTACACGGCAGGTGCTGAAACCCATAGCAATAATGCGTGACCGCCGGCGCCTGCGGATTTGTTTATCTATGCAAATGTTTCGGTCTGCGTTATTCTTCGTGGCTTATAGACACGCGATTATTCAGGATATTTCTCATGGCGGATTACGCGCTGACGGGACGTGATTTGAAGCGGCACATCAAGATTGCCCGCACCACGCCCCTTGCCTTTGCCTACAACCCCGGTGCCCCCAAGGAAGTCGATTACTTTGCGCTGCACCGCAAGCGGACAGCCGAACAACTGTCCAAGACGGCGAAAAAATACGGCCCCAGCGCCAAGGCGGCGTACGGCAGCGCGCAGGTCGACGGCAAGGTTCTGGAACTGCGCTGCGAACTGGTGCTGCCGGCGATGGCGCGCAAGCTCAAGCAGCACCTCAAGGCCAACCAGGTCACCATCAACGTCCGGATCATGGATGCCGACGGCAACGTTCTGGAAGAGGACATCGAGGATATCGCCGACGATCCGGAGCTGTTCTCGGACGACCAGGATCTGAAGGACGATCCGGAGACGGATACCGACGATGGCGGTGACGATGGCGGTGACCTTGATGAGGACATCGACGACGAGGACATCGGCCAGGACCAGAAGGCATCGACCGAACAGGAGACGGCCGAGATCGTCGCCGGGCTGAAGCGCATCCAGCCGGTGGTGATGGCGGCGCCTGAGGCCGTGGCCGACAAGCTGAAAGGCGCGATGACCAAGGTCGTGGGGCACATCAAGGCAAACGAGATCCCCGCCGCGCGCGAAACCTTCGACAATCTCGACGCCGCCGTGACCAAGCTGATGGCGTACCAGGCGAAAGCCGCCCAGCCCGCCACGCCGGAAGCCCCGGAAGCGCCGGAATCCAAGGCCGAACCGGAACCGCAGCCCCAGACCGATGATGCACGTCTCAAGGCGCTGATCGTTCGCGCGGAGGAGCTGAAGGAGGGGATCGCTGTCACCAAGGTGCCCGACGCGGTGCGCACCAAGCTGGAAACCGCCCTGCAGACCGCCGCTGCGGCCCTGAAAACCGGCAACCTCGACCAGGCGGAAACGATCATGGGCAAGATCGCCGAGGCGCTGACGCGGCTTGGCATGGGGTCGGATTCGATCCAGCAAAGCAAGTCCAAGGCGAAGGACGCCAAGGACAAGACCCCGGATACGGCCGACGCGCAAACCGAACCGGGCCAGACCACGCCCGACCCGGCCGCACCGGCCTCCCCCGGCGACGATTTCGACCAGAAGGCACACGATCTGAAGGAGCGCGTCGAAAGCCTGCGCACGCAGATGACGGTGCGCTTCGGGGTCGAGGTGCAGGGCGCGCTTGACGAACGGCTCGACCTCGCCGTCAAGGACCTCGAGGCGGGGATCTATTCTTCTGCCGGGCCGGCGATGACCTTCGTTCAGGATGCGATGCGTCTGCAGGATGCCATCGACGCGCTGATGCCCGATTACACCCGCGCGGCCTCGACCGGCGCGGTCGAAGATGTGTCGCGCATGCGGATCCTGTTCGATTCAGCGCTGGAACTGGTGCCGGGCCCCGATCACGCCAAGGCCTGGGCCTATCTGCAACAGGTCCAGACCATGATCGCCGAGGGCGCGGAAAACAACACCAACGCCTTCATGGCCGACATCCCCGAGGACGTGCGCCGGTTTGCCATGTCCCGGCTGAACTGGACCTCTGCCCGGACCCGGATGAAAGGCGAGATGGACAAGCTGCGCGACACCATCGCCCAGACCATCAGCGGCGATCCCGAATACAGCGAGATCCTGGATAACCTTGGGGAATTGTACACCTACATCGAAGGGCTGGACCTGCGGCTGGCCGACCGGCTGGACGCGATCGTCAACGCCGAACAGGGACCCGAGCGCGAGACCCGCAAGACAGAGGCGCGCGCCGTGCTGCGGGAATACCTTGACGAACTGTCGCAGCCGTTCTTCCAGGACGTCGACAGCGGCAACGGCTTTGCCAACGTCAATGTCGCCGCCACCGCCCGTTCGGCGCTGGACGACATCGACAGGGAACTGGCGGCCTGATCCCATCCAAACCTGTCCAGGGCGGGCAGATCACTCCCCTGCGGGAGTGATCGCCAAAGCCTGTCCTCCCAGAGCGCGAAAGGCGCGTTGGCGGCAGGACAGGACGATGACCTGCAGGGTTTCGGCGCGCCGCGTGAGCGCGTCGAACATCTGTTCGATCCGGTCGTCGTCGGTATAGACGATGGCATCGTCCAGGATCACCGGCGCGGGTGTGCCGCGACTGGCCAGAAGGTTGGCGAAGGCCAGCCGAACCAGCAGAGAGATCTGTTCCCGCGTCCCGCCCGACAGCACCGCGAAATCCTCCTCGACATCCCGGCGCGAGATCGCGGTGATCATGCCGGTTTCGGCGTCGATCACCGGCTCGGCATCAGGCCAGAGCATGCGCAGCAGCGGCACCAGCTCGGCGTGGATCGGTTTCACGTAGGCCTCACGCGCCTGGGCCTGGGCGGCTTCCAGCGCGTCGCGCAGGCGCAAATTGACCGACACTTCAAAGGAAATCGCCGCCAGCCGCGCCGTTGCCGCGTCCAGCCGGTCCGAGACCAGCGCCAGTTCCTCCTCGGGCGCTTCGCTGGCGGTCACGCCGATGCGGGTATCCAGCACGGCCAGCTCCTCGCGCAGGCGGCCAATGTCCTTCTGGCGGTTCTCGATGACGGACCGGGCGCGGGTGACGGCGGTTTGTGACGCCGCCAGGTCGGGGGCATCGGCCTGCAGCGCGTCCAGGTCCGCGCGGGCCTGCGCGCGCGTCGTCTCCAGCGCGGCGCGCTCGGCCGTCAGGGTCGCCAGCACGTTTTCGGGCGCCTCCGGCAATGCCTCGGCCGCGCGGGCGGCGCGGGCTTCGGCCAGGTCGCGGGCCCGGGTGCTCTTGGCCGCCTGGGCCCGCGCGGCCTCGTGCAGGGTTTCGGCGGCGCGCAGGGCTTCGGTGGCCTGTTGCAGGGCGTCACCGGTGCGTTTCTCGTTCGCCTCGGCCTCGGACAGGGGCGGCAGATCCGGATCGAGCGCCGTCGGCGCCGGCAGATCGGCCAGCGCCTTGCGCAAGGCGGACAACCCGTCGGGGGCCAGCGCCTTCAGATCCGCTTGCGCGCCGCGCAGCTCGGCCTGCAACGTTTCGCGATTGGCCGCAGAAGCGCGGGCGGCTTGCATGTCGGGCAGGCCAGCCTGGGACAACGCGCGGGCCAGCGCCGCTTCGGCACTCTGGACGTCATTGTCCGACCCGCCCGCGCCGGGCGTGATCTCCAGCCGTCCGACACCGTCGATGATCAGAACGGCCCCATCCGGCACCGGCTGGGCAATGCGGTCGGGCACCGGGGCGCCATCCCATGTCACCGGCGTCGAAGCCCCGTCGTAATGCAGCGTGAAGGCGGCGGCGGTCGCGGCGCGGGCGTGGCGGGCCAGGGTCAGGGCTTCCTCGGCGGCGGTCAAGCGGCGCAGGGCGTCGGCGGGCAGGTCGCGGGCAATCCGCGCCTCCAGCGTCTCGATCGTGCTGCGCAGGGCGTCGGCGCGGGCGATCCGGGCATCCACCTCGGCGCGGCGGTCCTGCGCGGCGCGGGCGGTTTCGGCCTGAAGGACCCGGCGCGCGACGGCGGCGGCCGCTTCGCTTTGGGTGCGCGCCGTCGCGTGCGCCGCCCGCCCCTTGTCCAGCGCGGCCTGCGCCTTGCTCAACCTGTCCGTGGCCTCGGCATCGGCGGCACGGGCGGCGGCCACGGCCTGTTCGGCCTCGCCCGCTTCGGTCAGGGCGGCGCCAAGGGTGGCGACCTTGTGGTCCAGCGCCTCGGCCTTGCCGTCCAGCTCGCGCATCCGAACCTGCGCCAGTTCCACCTTGTTGCCCTGTTCCTTCGCCCGGGCCAGCGCGGCTTCGGCGGCCTGCAGGCGCGCGGCCTGTTCCTCGGCCAGGGCGGTGTCGGACAGTTCCGCCAATTCGCGCCGGGCGCGGCGTCGACGGTCGAGGTCTTCGGCCAATGCCGTCACCCGCGCCGACAGCGCGTCCTTCTCGGCACTCAGGGCCTCGACCTCGCCCCGCGCCGTCGCCAGCCCGCCGCCGGTCTTGTCGCGCCCCGTCGAGGTCAGGTGCCGGCCCAGTATGTCATCGCAGGCGGCCAGCGCGGTTTTCATCCGCTGCCCGCCGGTCATCGCCTCGACCTCGCCCGCGACGCTTTCCAGGATGCTGCGCCGCGCGGCGTCCTCGCCCGCCTCGGCGCCCATCTCGACCAGCCCCTGTCGGACCCACAGCAGCCCGGCGGGCCCGCCATCGCCGGGCGCGCCGATCAGCGAGGCAAGCCGCGTCTCTGCCTCTTCCCCCTGCCCCACCAGCGTGCCGCCGCGCCACAGCTTCGCGGACTTGCGCGAGGCGGACCCGCTCCAGCACTTCGTCAGCCGCCAGGCGGCGCCTTCGGCCTGGAAATCAACGGTCACTTCCGGGTCGCCGCCGACCCGGGGGACCAGCGGCTTGATCTTCTTGTCGAAGGACCGGTGGCTGAAGAAGAAGACCGCGTGCAGCGCGTCGAAGAAGGTGGATTTGCCGGCCTCGTTCGGGGCCGAAAGCACGTTCAGGCCCGGGCCGATGCCGGAGATCGTGACCGGTTCGACGAAACGGCGGACATTGCGAAGCGTGACGGAGGTGATCTGCATCTGTTCAGCCCTCCCGCACCAGGGTCCAAAGCCGGTTCAGCGCGGCCTGCGCAACCAGGGCATCGCCCTCGGCCTCCCCCTGCGCCTCGGCGCGCAGGGCTTCGGCGGCGGTGCGCAGGGCGCCGCCGGTGGCGATCCGGTCCAGGTCCTCGACGGCGTATTCGGTGCGCAGGGCGGCGGTGCGCAGGGCAAAGAAGGCATGATCGGCTTCGACGGCGGCGGCGGCCTCCTCCAGCGCGCCCCGGGCCGCCATGCCAAGGTAGCCGGTCGCCTCGACCCGCAGCAGGTGGTCGCGGCGGGCGGCGCGGTCGGGGGCCAGAAGGGCCACGAATGCCGCCACGGCATCGGCTTCGGGGGACAGGATCAGGTCCGGCGCGGACCAGTGGAACCGCCCGGTTTCGATGGCCTCGACCTGCGGGGTCGCGCCCGGCCCCGCGATGGTCACCGACAGGCAGGCCCCCCGCCCGTCATGGCGGAACCGGTCGCGTTCGGGGGTGCCGGAAAAGAACGTCCGATCGTTGATCTTCAGCTGCCCGTGCCAATCGCCCAGGGCCAGGTAATCCAGCCGCGCCCGCATCGCCCGGTCCGGCGCGATCACGGCGGCGCTGTCGAAATCCTCGCCAAAGGAGGTCACGCCGCCATGGGCCAGCCCGATCCGCAGCGCGCCTTCGGGGGTCGCCATGGTGTCCATCGGCGTGGTCAGGTCCATGCCGGGGAACTGGCGCGCCAGCGGCGCCGGCAGAAGCTGGACGCCGGGCGCGATCTGCACCGGCGCCGGGTCGGTCAGCAGGTGAACGCGCGGCCCCGCCTCGTCCACGAAACGGCGCCACAGTTCCTCGCCCCGCAGGCTGTCGTGGTTGCCGGGCAGGATCCACCAGTCCAGGTTGCCCGCCGCCGCCATCGCCGTGGCGGCCTGGCGGCGCACGCCCTCGGACGGGCCGGTGGTGTCGAACGTGTCGCCCGCCAGCAGGATATGGCCCGCGCCGGCGTCGCGCGCGGCGCCGGCCAGCCGGGCGATGACCTCGTGGCGGGCTTCGACCAGGCGACCGCGCAGGTCCTCGGCCATGGTGCCGAAGCCCTTGCCCAGATGCAGGTCGGACGAATGGATGAACCGGAATGACATGCCTGCCCCGCGCCTTTGCCTTTGGCCTTGCCTTATTGGATCAGGACCGGCGGCAAACCGCCAGCCCTTCCCGTCCGGCGGGTCGGCCTATCAGGCGTGGTGGCCGGGCAAAGCGTTACGCGGGGGCAGAGCCGCGCACCGCTTCGGGATGGTCGGCGATGAAATCCTGCAGCGTGGCGAACAGCACCTTGGCCTCGTCGATATTGTCCGCGTGCAGCGCGCGGCGCATGTCGTCGCAGATCATCTTCTGCACCGCCTGCGGCCCCTTGTGCATGTGCATGAGGTATTCGCCCAGCATCGCGGCAGCGATATCGGCAAGGTGCTCGTGATCGGCCAGAACCGCGATTTCCTCGCGAGTCAGGTCCGACATGTCGAGAATGTCGTCTATAGAGATCATGGCCGATCCTCCCCTGGTATCCGGCATGCGTGGATCTGTGTATCATGATTCCACGCAAGACCTTGATCCGGATCTTGTCGTAACGCGAAATACCGCCGGTGTGACGGCCTGTTGCATTGCAAAAAGTTGGGTCAGGGACGATCTCTGTCAAGGCACGACACTGCACAAGGGGCGATATGCCCCGGCAACGCCGCCCCGCAGGAAGGACGAGACATGCCGAAGGACCAGACCAGCACCGACGCCGGATCCGCCCCCACCACGCCCGCGCCCACGGGCCGTTCGCCCAAGGATCTGCCGCCCGAACACTGGACGTACGAGACCTTTGATCGCGCCCTGCGCGCGGGTTTCGGGCGGCTGACCGGGGGCCTGTCGGTCCATGCCATCGCCGATGCCTGGATGGATTACTATTCGCACCTGTCCCGGTCCCCCGGCCGCACGATGGAGATCTGGGAACAGGCCGCCAAGAACCAGTACAGCATGTTTCGCGGGATCATGGACGAGAAGGAAGGCTTTGTTCCCGAACAGGGCGACCACCGGTTCGACAACCCCGCCTGGAGCCAGCTGCCCTTTCGTGCCTGGAAACAGGCCTTCCTGGCGGCCGAGGCCAGCGCCGAATATGCCTGTGCCGACCTGCCGGGGATGCGGCCGCAAAGCGGCGAACGGGTGCGGTTCATGGTGCGCCAGGGGCTGGACACCCTGTCGCCGTCGAATTCGCCGGTGCTGAACCCCGAGATCGCCGCGAAGACGCTGCAATCGGGCGGGCACAACCTGGTCGAGGGGATGCGCAACTTTGCCGAGGACATGGGCCATGCGATGGATGGCGGCACCGGGACGGGCGATCAGTTCCGGGTCGGCGACAACGTCGCCTGCACACCGGGCCAGGTGGTCTTTCGCAACGAGCTGATGGAACTGATCCAGTATGCGCCGCAGACCGACACGGTGCATCCCGAGCCGATCCTGATCGTGCCGGCGTGGATCATGAAGTACTACATCCTCGACCTCAGCCAGACCAATTCGCTGATCGGCTACCTGCTGAAACAGGGCTTTACCGTCTTCGCCATCTCCTGGCGCAACCCGACGCGCGACCAGTCGGACCTGTCGATGGACGATTACCGGCAGATGGGCATCGGCGCCGCGCTGGCCGCCGTCAACAAGATCGTGCCGGATCAGAAGGTCCACGCCTGCGGCTATTGCCTGGGCGGCACGCTGCTGTCGATCGAAGCCGCGACCATGGCGCGGGATGGCGACGACCGGCTGGCCTCGATCTCGCTTCTGGCGGCGCAGACCGATTTTTCCGAAGCGGGCGAGCTGATGCTGTTTGTCGATGACAGCCAGATCGCCATGCTGGAGGACGTGATGTGGGACCAGGGCTACCTGGACCGCAACCAGATGGCCGGCGCCTTCCAGATCCTGCGCGCGCGCGAACTGATCTGGACGAAATACGTGCGCCGCTACCTGCTGGCCCAGGACGAACGCGATTTCGACATTTCCGCCTGGAGCCGGGACACCACGCGCATGCCCTACCGGATGCATTCGCAATACCTGCGGGGCCTGTTCCTGGAAAACCGGCTGACGGCGGGCCGGTTCTCGGTCGAGGGCAAGGTGATCGCGCTGAAGGACATCCACCAGCCGTTCTTTGTGGTCGGCACGGAAAAGGACCACATCGCGCCGTGGAAGTCGGTCTACAAGACGACGCTGTTCACCGACGGCGACCTGACCTTCGTGCTGACGGCCGGCGGCCACAACGGCGGCATCCTCAGCGAACCGGGCCACAGCCACGCCCGCTATCGCAAGGGGCACCGGACGCCGGACAAGCAGTACATGGATCCCGACACCTGGCTGGCCACCCATGACCCGCAATCCGGATCCTGGTGGTTGGAATGGCGCGACTGGCTGGTCGAACAGGCCAAGGGCGACATGACCGCACCGCCCAGGATGGGCGCGCCCCTGCAGGGACTGCGCCCGCTTTGCCCCGCGCCGGGGACCTACGTGCTTGAACCCTGATCAGTCGGTCTGGATGCTTTCCAGGTAGACCATGACATTGGCCAGCGGCAGCCCGGTCATCATGGTCTGCCCGCTGGGCAGGCGCAGCGGCACGTGCTGATCGGTCTCAAGGAACGGGCCGAACAGGGGCATGTCCCCGCCGTGGGCCAGCACCCTGGCCCGCCCGTCGATCTGTTCGGCCACCGCCGCCGTGGGGAAGGTGCCGCCGTTGCGGGCGCTGATCGTGGTCAGGTCCGGCGTGGTGATCGCCAGCATTTCGGCCATCGGCCCGTCGCCCTTGCCGTCCGCCCCGTGGCATTGCACGCAGTGATCCATGAACAGCTCTTCCCCGGCCTCAAGATCCTGAGCCTGTCCGCCGCCGGCCATGGCCACAACCAGGGCCGCAATCGTCAATACCGCGCCTGTCCTCATCCGCGAAACCTCCCTGTCGCTGGGTAGGGTGAGTCCCCGTCCCTGCCACGGATGATACCACCATTGCGGCGCCCACCCTCGCCCGGTGCCACGCCGCGCGAAGCGACATCTGCGCGCGGGGGATCAGGGGATCAGCTGTAGCCTTCGGTGCGGATATGCACCGTCTCGCCGCAATGCTTGCAATGCACCGCATCGGCATCGTGCAACACCAGCCCGCAGGTCGGACATTCGTACCGCACCTTGGCGGGGCGAAACAGCACCTGCAGCAGCCGCAGGAACAGCGTGACGCCAAAGATCATCACCGCCACCGACAGAAGCCGCCCACCCGGACCCTTCAGCGTGATGTCCCCGAACCCCGTGGTCGTCAGGGTCGTGACCGTGAAATACAGCGCATCGGCGTAATTGCGGATCTCGGGGTTGATATGGACCTGGGTCGCATAGATCAGCCCCGTCATCACGAAGAGGAACACGCCGATATTGACCGACGCCAGGATGATGTCCTCGTTGCGCCGAAAGAAGGCAAAGTCCTTCCTGAGCCGCGCCAGAAGCTCGTAGGTGTGCAGCAGCCGCAGCGTGCGCAGGATCCGCAGAAAGCCCAGCCCCTCGCCCGCGATGGGCGCCAGGAAGGACAGGATCGCGACGACATCCGCCCAGGTCGCCAGCCGCAACAGGAACCGGCCCTTGGAGCCTTCGATGGCGAAGCGGAACAGGAAATCGGCCAGGATGAGAACGCCAAACACCGCGTCCGTCGCCTCTACGAACAGCGTATGCGGAAAGAACGACGTGACCACCACGAACAGCACGGTCGTCACATCGAAGACCAGCAATCCGTAGCGAAAGGCATGCGCCCGGGGCGTGTCGTCCTGGTAGAGCGCTCTGATTCGGTCAAGCATGCGCGGACTTTACCCATCCTCCCGCCGCGCGGAAGGATCTATCAGGGTCAGGCGACAAGGGCCGACAGCACGATGAAGACGGCGCAGAACCATTTCACCCGCGACTGCCCGACAAAGGACAGCACGCAAGGCGCCAGGAACCCGCCCAGCAACGCGCCCGGCGCCACCAGCAGCCAGGTGGCCCTGTCGGCGGGCAGGTCAAAGCCGGTGGCCAGCCCCAGCGTCAGCACCGTGGCCGATGTCACGATCACCGCCAGCCCGATCGCGTCACTGCCGCGCGCGCCGCGCAGCAGCAGGTAGACCGCCAGCAACTCGCCCACCCCGATCGAGATCCAGCCGACAAAGAACCCGCCCAGCACGCCGATCGCCAGCAGAAAGACGGCATCCTTCTCGCGCGTGATCCGGCGCGCCTCGGTGTCGGGTTTCGGCAGGATCTCGGACGCCACGATCAGCGCCACCAGCGTCAGCGAGATCGCCTTGAACACGGTTTTCAGCGGCAGGTCGGGCCGGATCCCGCCTTCGGTCGCCAGCCAGGCGGTGATCACCGCCGGCACGACGGTCAGGGCGATCACCATGCGGTAACACCCGTTCGACAGACCCTCGGGGCGGCGCCGTCGCCGGCGGCGCGCCAGGTAGGTCATCGCCCCCATGGTCATGCCAAAGCTCTGGATGATCAGCGAGGTTCCAACGATCTGGCCCTGCGCCACCCCCAACTGGTCGAAAGCCGGCACGAACACCACGCCGCCACCGATCCCGGTGGAATTGGCGACCAGCGCGCCCCCCACCCCGATCAGCGGCAACCACCAGTTTGCGACAAGCGCGCCCAGCCCGGGGCCGAAAACGATCAGAAGGATCAGAAACGCGACAAGGGCGATTCGCCCGACGCCATACAGGCCCGCCCCGGTGCCTTCGGGCGGCAGGGAAATGGTCGTGGCCTCGCCGTCATTGTCTGAAATCATGCAATAAATTCCCGAGACTGGAAGACACGCGCCACTGAAATACCCGGACCGACACCGGCGGCCGCCAATGGCGGCCACGAATGGCGACCGGCCCTCGGGCCAGCGTATGGCCCGATTGACCCTTGGGCAATTGGCCGCCGTATCGGGCGGGACCCGATGGCTTCGGGTGCCATTTTTTTGCCCGGTTAAATTGAATGTTGCGCGGCTTGCGCACGCTTGCATATAGTGACGCAGGGTAAATTAGGCCCGACCAAGACGTCCCACCGCAGGGCTTTCCGCGGTTTTTTCAAGTGTATTCCATGGCGCCGGATTTCGGGCCCCAAGGTATGGAGATCGATTGATGACGCGTGTTGCCATTATCGGAAACGGCCTGGCCGGCCGCCTTGGGGCGCTTTACCTTCTGCGCCAGATGCCCGGGATCGAGATCACGGTGATCGACCCGGACGCACCGAACAAGCCGATCGTCGGCGAAAGCACGGTCGAGGTCACGGCCCAGTTCATGAAGTCGCTGGGGTTGGGCACCTACCTGGAAGACAACCACAAGCACAAGTACGGGCTGACCTATTACTTCAGCCTGCCGCGCGACGGCATGGATCCCGACGCGCCGGAATACATCCAGCACGAGGCCCCCGGCGTGATCCGCATGCCCGCCTACAACCTGAACCGCCACACCTTCGATGCCGAATTGTCCCGCCGCATCGACCCGCATGTGTCCAAGATCACCGGCAAGGTCACCAATGTCGGTTTCTCCGACGGGATGGGCGGCCAGCAGACCATCCACGTGACCACCAATGACGGCGACATGCTGACGGTCACGGCCGATCATGTCATCGATTGTTCGGGCCGCGCCCGGGTGCTGACCAAGCAGATGAACCTGCATATGGACTCGCCCAGCCAGCGGTCCAGCTACTGGTTCCGGCTGGAAGGCTTCGACAGGTCGATCCTGACCGGTCTGAAGCTGGTCAAGAAGGACCACCACACCTACGATTCCTACTATGTGACCCACCATTTCTACGGCCATGGCTACTGGATCTGGTTCATCCCCATGCAGGGCGAAAACGGCGAGGATCTGGCCAGCGTCGGCATCACCTACCGCTCGGACGTGTCCGGCGAAAAGGCGATGAACATGGATATCCTGCTGGGCATCCTCGACCGCGACCACCCGAAGGTGGCGCAGATCATCCGCACGGGCCGCAAGGTCGATGAGGCGCGGTATTTCAACTACATGTACGAGGCCAGCCAGTATTACGACCCGATGGGACGGTGGTTCATGGTGGGCGACAGCGGGTTCGCCTTCGACCCCGCCAACAGCTTTGGCATCGCCTACCTGGGGCACGAGATCCCGCAGGTGACGTCCATGATCATGAAGGCCCGCGACGGGATCCTGACAAAGGATTACGTCATGGCGATGGAAGGTCACGTCAAGGCGCAGCTGACCCTGCAGGACCAGCTGGCCGGGCGGTATACCTACATGGGCGACCCGATCAAGATGGCCTGGACGCTGGTCTTTACCAACATGACCTATTTCCACATCCTGCTGCCCGACTACATGACCGGCGCCTTCCTGAACGCCGGGGCCGCCGGGCGGGTGGCAAAGTTCCTGATGCGCAAACCGGCCAAGATGCAGCCGCCCAGCTATCCCTACCCGATGATCATCGACAAGCTGGCCGACACCACGGATGCCGCCGAGATCGTCCGCCGCGCGCCGGGGCTTTATGAAACCGCGATCCCGTTCAGCTATTACCGGCCCGATCACATCAACCGGGGGCGGCTGGCGGCGGGGTATTTCTACAAGCGCGGCTGGCTGCTGGGCAAAGCGATGCGGTTGCTGCGGTGGTGGCAGGATCCGTCGATGTATCCGATGGCGGCCAAGCAGTACCTGATGATCGTCCGCGACTGGCTGGTGGCGTTGCTGCTGTTCCTGCGGCCGCAGCTGTACGAACGCAACCTGTCCAAGACGCCCGAGATGACGTCGGCCTTCGATCCCGGCTACAGCTTCCTTTTCCCGCCCAAACCGCCAATGGCGGTCGAGGAAATGCCCGAAACGGCGCCCCGGAAGGATGCGCCGCAGACCGAAACGGCGAAGGAAGCCGTCCTGGCCTGAATGTCCATAAATGGGACAACAGATCTGAAATGGGACACATTCCCGACCGGGTTCGCCGGCCGGGAATGTTTTTTTGCGTTTATTCCGCCGCTTCGGCGTAATCCGTCATCGGTGGGCAGGTGCAGGTCAGGTTGCGGTCGCCCCAGACGTTGTCCACGCGATTGACCGGCGGCCAGTACTTGTCGACCCGGAAGGCGCCCGGCGGGAAGCACCCTGTCTCACGGCTGTAGGGCCTGTCCCATTCCCGGACGAGGTCTTCCATCGTGTGGGGCGCGTTCTTCAGCGGGTTGTTCTCGGCGTCGATCTCGCCCTTCTCGATCTGCGCGATCTCGTCCCGGATCGCCAGCATCGCGTCACAGAAGCGGTCGAGCTCGGCCTTTGTCTCGGATTCGGTCGGTTCGACCATAAGTGTGCCGGACACCGGAAAGCTCATGGTCGGCGCGTGGAACCCGCAATCCATCAGCCGCTTGGCGATATCGTCCACCGTGACATGGGCCGACGTCGCAAAGGGGCGCGTGTCGATGATGCATTCATGCGCCACCCGGCCCGTCGGCCCCTTGTACAGCACCTCGAACGCGCCCTCGAGCCGCTTGGCGATGTAGTTGGCGTTCAGGATCGCCACCCGCGTCGCCTGGGTCAGGCCCTCGCCGCCCATCATCAGGCAATAGGCCCACGAAATCGGCAGCAGCGAAGGCGACCCGAAGGCCGCCGCCGACACCGCACCTGTCCCATTTACGGGATCACCGGGCAGATGTGGGACAAGATGTTCCTTCACGCCGATCGGTCCCATGCCGGGGCCACCGCCGCCGTGGGGGATGCAGAAGGTCTTGTGCAGGTTCAGGTGGCTGACGTCGCCGCCCAGGTCGCCGGGACGGGACAGGCCCACCATGGCGTTCATGTTGGCCCCGTCGATATAGACCTGGCCGCCATGGTCGTGGACGATCTTGCAGACCTCCAGCACCGTCTCCTCGAACACCCCGTGGGTCGAGGGATAGGTGATCATGCAGGCCGCCAGGTTCTCGCCGTGCTGTTCGGCCTTGGCGCGGAAATCCTCCAGGTCGATGTCACCGTTTTCAGCCGATTGCACCGGCACGACCTTCCAGCCGACCATCTGGGCCGACGCCGGGTTGGTGCCATGGGCCGACATCGGAATCAGGCAGACATTGCGATGCCCCTGCCCGTTCGCCCGGTGATAGCCGGCGATGGTCAGCAGCCCCGCGTATTCGCCCTGCGCGCCCGAATTCGGCTGCATGGAGAACGCCGCGTAACCCGTGATCTGGCACAGCTTGGCCGACAGGTCGCCGATCATCTCGGCGTAGCCTTCGGCCTGATCCGCCGGCACATAGGGGTGGATCAGCGAAAATTCCCCCCAGGAGATCGGCATCATCTCGGCGGCCGAATTCAGCTTCATGGTGCAGGAGCCCAGCGGGATCATCGCGCGGTCCAGCGCCAGGTCGCGGTCCGAAAGGCGGCGCATGTAGCGCATCATCTCGGTCTCGGCCCGGTTCATGTGAAAGATCGGGTGGGTCAGGTAATCCGACGTGCGCAACAGCGCGTCGGGGATCCGGTATTCGGCGGTCACGTCCGGTTCGCGGTCGGTAATGCCAAAGGCCCGCCAGACTTGTCGCAGCGTGTCGGGCCGGGTGCGTTCATCCAGCGAGATGCCGACCTTGGTCTTGCCGACGGCCCGAAGGTTCACGCCTTCGTCCACCGCGGATTTCATCACCGCCGCCTGCAGCGCGCCGACCTCGACCGTGATCGTGTCGAAGAAGGACCCGGGTTCGACGGCGAACCCGGATTCTTCAAGCCCGCGGGCAAGCCGGACGGCCTTGCGATGGATCCGCTGGGCGATGGCCTTCAGCCCCTCGGGGCCATGGAACACCGCGTAAAAGCCCGACATCACGGCCAGCAGCGCCTGCGCCGTGCACACGTTCGACGTGGCCTTTTCGCGGCGGATGTGCTGTTCGCGGGTCTGCAGGGACAGCCGATAGGCGCGGTTGCCATGGCTGTCGACCGACACGCCGACGATCCGGCCCGGCATCGACCGCGCGTTTTTCGCCTGCGTCGCCATATAGGCCGCGTGCGGGCCGCCATAGCCGACCGGCACGCCGAACCGCTGGGTCGATCCCACGGCAATGTCGGCACCCATCGCGCCCGGTTCCTTCAGCAGCGTCAGTGCCATGATGTCGGCGGACACGATGCCAACCGCCTGCGCGCCATGCAGCGCGGCGATTTCGGGCGTGAAGTCCCGCAGGTGGCCATGGGTGCCGGGGTACTGGAAGATCGCGCCGAAGACGGCGGTCGGGTCCAGATCGTCGGGCGACCCGACGATGACCTCGATCCCCAGGGGCGCCGCGCGGGTCTGGATGACCGAAATGTTCTGCGGATGGCAATTCTCGTCCACGAAAAACGCCTTGGCCTTCGACTTGGCGATCCGCTGGGCCATGGTCATCGCCTCGGCACAGGCGGTCGCTTCATCCAGCAGCGAGGCGTTGGCGATCTCAAGCCCCGTCAGGTCGGACACCATGGTCTGGTAGTTCAGCAGCGCTTCCAGGCGGCCTTGCGCGATCTCGGGCTGATAGGGCGTGTAAGCCGTGTACCAGGCGGGATTTTCCAGGATGTTGCGCTGGATTGCCGGCGGCGTGACCGTGCCGTAATAGCCCTGCCCGATCAGCGAGGTCAGGACCTTGTTCCTGGCCGCCGTCTCGCGCATGTGGTGCAGCAGCTCGCGTTCGGACTTGGGCTTGCCAAAGTCCAGCGGCTGCGCCTGCCGGATGCCTTTCGGCACCGTCTCGTCGATGAGGGTGGCCAGATCCTTTGCGCCCACGACGGCCAGCATGTCGGCCATTTCGGCGGGCGACGGACCGATGTGGCGACGGTTGGCGAAGTCGTAGGGAAGGTAGTCGGTTGGCGTGAAAGGCATCGCGGCAGGCTCCGTCAATCGATCATGGCCTTGTAGGCCGCTTCGTCCATGTATTCGTCCATCTGGGACGGATCCGTGGGCCGGATCTTGAAGAACCAGCCGTCGTTCAGCGGGTCTTCGTTCACAAGGGCGGGGTTGTTGGTCAGCGTCTCGTTGACCTCGACGATCTCGCCGTCCAGCGGCGCGCGGATGTCGGATGCCGCCTTGACGCTTTCGATCACGACGATCTCGTCGTCCTTGGTGACGGTCGCGCCCACTTCGGGCAGTTCGACAAAGACAAGGTCACCCAGCTGTTCGGTCGCGTGTTCGGTAATGCCCACGGTCACGATGTCGCCTTCGACTTCGAGCCATTCGTGTTCTTCGGTGTATTTCATGCCTGTGCCTCCACTGGCTTGCGTTTGAAACGGGCGGGGACGAAGGGGAGTGCGGTGACGGTGACCGGCACGCGGCGTCCGCGCAGCTCCCCATATAGGGTGGTGCCTTCGGCTGAGAAGGCGGCGGGCAGGTAGCCCATGGCGATCGGCGCGCCCAGCGTCGGCCCGAATCCGCCCGAGGTGATGGTGCCGATGGCCACGCCGCCGGTGTCTTCGGCGAACAGCGCGACGCCCTCGCGCATCGGCGCCCGGCCTTCGGGGCGCAGACCGACCCGTTTGCGGGGGGCGCCGTCGGCCAGCTGTTCCAGGATCGGCCCTGCCCCGGGAAAGCCGCCGGCGCGGGCGCCATCGGTGCGGCGGACCTTCTGAATCGCCCAGCTCAGCGCCGCTTCGACCGGCGTGGTGGTGGTGTCGATATCATGGCCGTAAAGGCAAAGCCCCGCTTCCAGGCGCAGTGAATCCCGCGCGCCAAGGCCGATGGGTTCCACATCCGGATGGGCCAGCAGCTTGCGCGCGATGGCATCGGCGTCCGCTTCGGGGATCGAGATCTCGTAGCCATCCTCGCCCGTGTAGCCCGAGCGCGAGACCCAGGCCGCGACCCCGTCCAGATCCAGCGTGGCGACATCCATGAAACCCATGTCGGCGGCACGCGGATCCATCGCCGCCAGCACGGCCCCCGAGGCCGGGCCCTGCAGCGCCAGAAGCGCGCAGTCCGTTACGGGGGTGATTTTCACCCCCGGCTCCAGCGATTTCAGATGCGCGATGTCGGCGTCCTTGCAGGCGGCGTTGACCACCAGGAAGACGTGATCGCCCCGGTTGGCCAGCATCAGGTCGTCGCTGATGCCCCCGTCGTCCCGGGTGAACAGGCCATAGCGCTGGCGGTTCTCCTTCAGCCCCAGGATGTCGACCGGGATCAGGGATTCCAGCGCCACGGCAGCAGCGGCATAATCCGCCCCCCTGGCGATCACCTGCCCCATGTGGCTGACATCGAACAGCCCGGCCTTTTCGCGCGTGTGCTGATGTTCCTTCATCACGCCAAGCCCGTATTGCACCGGCATGTCATAGCCGGCGAAGGGCACCATTCGTGCCCCGAGTTCGACGTGCAGGTCGTGTAGCGGCGTCCGTTTCAGATCCGGCACCCTTGCCCCCATCGCTTGGGCCGATGACACGTTGAGTGTATCATGCGGCATCACATGGACACACCTGTTCAGGTGTGCGTGATGCCCCCTCTGTCCGTGCGCCTGAGAACGTTATCCCTTCGGCGGATGCTCAAGGCATCTCTCTCCAGAGTCTGATGTCCGCCGCGCCGGTCCTGTGGCCTGAGAGTTTCCTGGGGCGTTTGCTCCTTCGGCACCGGCTTTCGCCGGTTCTCCCGTCACGACGGTTTGCGGAAGGGCCATTACACCCGCCCGCAGGCCGCTTGTACGCAGATGTATACGGAAAGATCAAAGGAATTTCACGACCATTCCGGGCTTATTTGCGACGCGGCGAAACCTTGCACGATTCGCGGTCAGCCGGGCGGATGCACGGGGTTTTCCGGGCTGCCCGCGGCGGGATCACAGGGCCGGTTCGACCTCCTCCAGCCCTTCCTGCAAGTGGTGCAGCAGGGTGTCGCCGCTATAGGCGCTGCGGAAATGACCGGTCTCGGCAAGGCGCGGAATCAGTTCGCCCAAGGTCAGGTCCAGCGAGCTTGGCGCGCCACCGGGAACGGCGACGAACCCGTCGATCGCACCGCCTTCGAACCAGCGGGTGATCTCGGCCCGGGCGTCTTCGACCGTGCCGATCACCTGCCAGTGCATCGAGGCCAGCGTTTCGGGCCGGTCCAGCAACTCGGCCAGGGTCGGGCCTTCGCCGTCGATCAGTCGCAGGAGCTTGTCATATTGCCCCCCGGCCCCCGGCTTGGCGAGGTCGGCGGTGGTGATCGGACGGTCCTCGGGCCAGTCGGACAGGTCCAGGCCGGTGGCGGCCGCGATCCGTTCGATCCGCTGCGGGCGGGTGACGCGGGCGTGGTTGGCCAGGAACAGGTCGCGCGCCTCCTCGCGGGTGTCGCCCAGGTACAGGCTGAGCCCCGGCAGAAAGCGCACGTCGCGCGGAAGGCGCTTGTGCCGCCGGGCGGCGGTGGACAGCTGATCGCGGGTGGCGCGGGCCGATGCGATGTCGGGGCTGAGGCCAAAGACCATGTCGGCCACCTTGCCGGCGAAATCGATGCCGCGCGGCGATCCCCCGGCCTGCATCAGCGGGATCCGGGGCCCCGGGAATTCCGGCAGGTTCAGCGGGCCCTTCACGTCGAAGGCGGCGCCGTGGTGGTCGATGGGCAGGATCAGGTCGGTGTCGGCATAGCGCCCGCTGTCGCGGTCGACCAGCAGCGCGCGGGACGGAAAGCTGGACCACAGCCGTTCGACCACGTCGGTGAATTCCTCGGCCCGGGCATAGCGGGCATCGGACGACGGCATCTCGGGCAGGCCGAAGTTCTCGTTTCCCTGCAGCGCCGTGACCACGTTCCACCCGGCACGTCCCCGGCTGAGCCAATGCAGCGACATGATCTGGCGGGCCGCCGCGTAGGGGTGACCGAAGGTCGACGAAATGGTGGTGACCAGCCCGATCCTGTCGGTCTCGCGCACAAGCGCGGCCATCAGCAGGGTCGGATCGACCGAGGAAAAGCCGAAGGACTGGTCCAGCGCATCGACCGGAAGAAAGCTGGCATCGGGGCGAAACACGAAATCCAGGTGCGCCGCCTCGGCCCGCCGGGCGATATCCAGCGCGAAATCCGCGCTGTAGAGCCCTTCGATCCCGCTGTCCGCCCGCCGCCAGCCTTCGCCGCTGAGCCAGGTGGGAGCAAGCGACATGCCGATGCACAGATGGGGTCGAAGCTTCATGAGCCCTGCCTTTGTCGTGTCGTAAGGCCGGCCCCCTGGATGGGGGCCGGCCATGGGATCATGGCCACCCGGGGGGTCAGAACGTCCCGCGGATACCGATACCAAACATCCGGGGCGACGTCATGCTGGCCTGGGTAAAGGCCACGTCACCGCGCGCCGCCTGCAGGAAGGTCGGGCTGCGTTCGTCGAAGATGTTGTTGACGTACCCGTAAAGCTCCAGGTTGTCGCGGATCTGGTAGCCGGCCTGCAGGTCGACCAGGGTATAGCTGTCGACCTCGTAGGCCAGGGTGTTGGCCGCATCCGAATAATACCCGTCCACGTACCGGATCTGGCCGCCGACGCTGATCCGGTCGGTGGCGTCCCACATCGCGCCCAGCGTGGCCATGACCCCAGGCGCGCTGGCAAAGGCGTTGCCTTCGTAATCGGGCGCATCGGGGAAATCGGTGAACTCCGTATGCAGCAGGCCGATTCCCGCGCGCAGGGTCAGGGTGTCGATCGGCATGTAGTCGGCCGACAGTTCCAGACCGTAGGATTGCGCGCTTTCGGCGTTGATCGTGTGGATATAGGTCACGCCGCCGATGGATTGGGTGATGTTCTGCTGGGCGTTGGAATAATCCATGAAGAACACGTTGCCGTTCAGGAACAGCCGGTCTCCCAGAAGGCTGGCCCGGGTGAACAATTCGTAATCCCAGACGGTTTCGGCCTCGAAGTCTTCCCATTCCTTGGACGACACGAAATCCAGCGACACGCCGCCCGGGTTGTAGCCCTTGGTGACCAGCGCGCCGACGGTCCAGTCCTGGTTCAGCTCGTAAGCCACGGTGAGCTTTGGAAGCAGCGCCTCGAACGTGTGGTCGTAATCCACGTCGCTGTTGGCGAAGACGGGCGAGACATCGCCGGTGCGCCGGATCGCGTCCCGCTGGTATCGCAGCCCGCCGGTCACGGTCCAGCTTTCGTCGAACCGCCAGCTGACCTCGCCGAAGATGCCCAGGTTGTGCTTCTGATCCTTGAAGGTGGATATCCCGCCCTGGTTCAGCATCTCGTCCTGCGTGGTATAGGCCGTGTAGATCCCCGCGATGCCGCTCAGGACATCGTCGGGCTGGCCGTAGCTGAGGACGAATTCGTTGGTGTAATTGTCCTGGTCCACATCGGCGTCGCCCATGGTCGGCGTGCCCACCCGGCGGTCCACGTCCGACATCGACGCCTGGGTCTGGTTGCTGATCGCCCAGCCGTTGCCGAAATCGTAATCCACGTCGAGGATCGCGGTATCGGTCGTCTGTTCCCAGCCCGGCATCCAGGTGGTGATCGACTCCAGCTCGTCATAAGGAGGCGAAGCGCCCTCGAAGCTGGGCCGTGTCATGTAGGCATGGCTGTAGGTCAGCTTGACCTCCAGCCCGTCGATGTCGGTGGGCACCCACAGCAGCTTGGCCCGCGCGGTGAAGTTCTTGAAATCCTGCCCGATGTCGTTCTGCACGAATGTCGTGCCGGTGTAGTCGATAAAGGTGTCACGGCCGGAATAATCCAGCGCGACCCGGGCGGCGACCTGATCGCTCAGCGGACCCGACCAGGCGAAGCTGGCGCGCTTCTGGTTGTAGTTGCCGTATTCGAACCGATAGGCGCCTTCCTGGTAGAAGGTCGGATCCTTGGTGTTGACGATGATCGCGCCGGCGATGGCGTTGGCCCCCTGCGATGTCGTCTGCGGCCCGCGGAAGACCTCGATGCTTTCCACGTCCCAGACCGAGGTCGCCCCGAAGTACAGTTCGTTGTAGCTGAGGTAATGGCCGTCGAGGTTGATCGTGGCGCGCGGCACTGACCCCGCGAAGAAGGCGTTGGCCCCGGTATGGGGGCCTTCGGCGTTCATCCCCCGGATGACCGGCGTGCTGACGCTGTCGGTGTAAAGGATGTTGGGCGTGCCTTCGATGACGGTCTTCACGTCATCCTTGCCCGGGTTCTCGGTTTCGATCTGTTCGGCATCGACAACCGACACCGATGTGCCGGTCTGGGTGATGTCACGCACCACCTTCTCGCCGGTGACATAGATCGTCCCCAGGAATTCGCCTTCGGTTTCGAAATCGTCCTGCGCGCTGGCAGGTTGCGCCGCAAGTGCCGCGGCGAGGGCCAGCAGGCTTGCCCCCTGCCCCAGCCGCGCCCGTCCGGTGATAAGCATGTCGGTCCCCATTGTCCGTGAACTGCATGCTGGCGGGAGGTCCTGGCTGGCTGCGTTATGCGTTTCGCATCGCATAACGCGTTCCGCATGTCAATCTTGCGACAGGGGTTCCCCACGGGCTGGCCCGGGCCTAAGATAGGGGCCTGACGACGGCCAGGCCGCCCGCGGCGGAGGAGACCCAGCCCATGAAGGAATTCGAACTCTTCCCCGCGGAGGAATCCGAGGCGCCGGATCAAAAGCGGTCGACGACAATCCAGTCGATTTCGATGGCGATGCGGTTCCTCGACATCCTGGCCTCGGCGGAACGGGCGCTGCCGCTGTCGGACCTGGCGCGGCTGTCGCGGGTGGGGCGGTCGACGGCGCATCGCTACATGCAAAGCCTGGTCAAGGAAGACATGGTGATGCAGGACCCGGCGACCAGCCATTACGACCTGGGGCCAAAGGCGCTGAGCATCGGCATCGCCGCGCTGCGCCGGGTGGACGCCGTGGAACTGGCCGGGGCGCACATGAAGCAGCTGGCGCTGAGCCACGCGATGAGCAGCGGCGTCGCCATCTGGACGGATCGCGGCCCTACCATGGTGCGGTTCTACAAAAGCGCGCATTTCTCGATCACCGCGCTGGGGCTGGGCGATGTGCTGCCGGTGGACAACACCGCTTGCGGGCTGATCTTCCAGGCCTTCCTGCCCCGCGCCCGGATCGAGGCCGCCCGCCGCGTACAGCCCGACCATTTCCGCGGCACGCCCCCGGCCAAGGCGCAGATCGACGAGGTCCGGCGCGACGCCTGGGCTGAGCTGACCAGCCACCTTCTGTCCAACGTCACCGGCCAGGCCGCGCCGATCCTGGACGCCCAAGGCGAACTGGCCTGCGTGGTGACGACCGTGACCGACCTGGGCCAGCTGCGCACGCCCGAGGATCGGCTTGCCCTGCAGGAGGTCGCGCGGGTGATCAACCGGGCGACGGGCGGTCAAAGCAGCCTGGGTTAAGCGCCGCGTCCGCGCGGGATGACCATGGGCCGGCCCGTCAGCGGGTCGGGCATGACCAGCGCCGACAGGTCGAACACCGCCGTCATCAGGTCTTCGGTCACGATATCCCCGGGCGCGCCTTCGGCCACCACGCCGCCGTCGCGCATGGCGATCACGTGCGATGCAAAGCGGAACGCCAGGTTCAGTTCGTGCAGGACGGTGACCACGGTGCGGCCTTCGGCATTCAGCCGGGCCAGCAGCTCCAGCAGTTCGACCTGGTGGACGATGTCGAGGTAGGTCGTGGGTTCGTCCAGCAGCAGGATCGGGGTTTCCTGCGCCAGCACCATGGCGATCCAGACGCGCTGACGCTGCCCGCCGGACAGGTCCTGCACCGGCCGCGAGGCCAGGTCGGCAACCCCGGTGGCGGCCATGGCCCTTTCGACGGCGGCGGCATCCTCGGGCGACCATTGCCGCAACAGGCTTTGATGCGGGAAGCGTCCGCGCGCGACCAGATCGGCCACGGTGATCCCGTCGGGCGACGACGGCGATTGCGGCAGCAGACCCAGCCGGCGCGCCACCTCGCGCGAGGGAAGGTCGGATATCGCCTTGCCATCCAGCACCACGCGACCGCTTTCGGGGGGCAGCAGCCGGGCCAGGGCGCGCAGCAGGGTGGACTTGCCGCAGGCATTGGGCCCGACAATGGCGGTAAAGGCGCCGTCGGGGATCGACAGGGTCAGCCCCTGCGAGATCACGCGGGTTTCGTACCGCAGCGTCACCGCCTCGGCCCGCAGGCGATCGGCCATCTTGCGCTCCTTCAGTCTGGCATGGAATGGGCCCTTGTTGCCCCTCGTATTGCATTGCGGAACGCGCTCTGCAATATGGGCACAGCCACACCGGGGTGACGGACCAGGCCGATCCCCCGCGCAAGCCAGCCCAGATCCACGCACCGTGCCAGACCCCGCGCCCCATGCGGGGATGAAGGAAAGGCTGCCATGCCCCCATCCGATGCCGACCGCGTCGAGGACCCCAACGGTCTTCTGGACCAGGATGACCACATGCGCGACATGGAGCGGCTGGAGATGGAGGTCGTCCGCGTCGACCGTCCCCACGCCACCATCGCCCGCGTCACCGGCCGCATCGCGCCCCTGCGGCCCGCCCCCTGGGCGACGCCCAACGTGGCCGTCCGGATCGAGGTCGAAAGCCCCGAAGGCGCGCGCCCGATCTCGCGCGTTTACACGGTGCGCAGCTTCGATGCCGAACGGCTGGAGATCGAGATCGACTTTGTCATGCACGGCGCCGACAGTCCGGCGATGCGCTGGCTTGCGGCTGCCACCCCCGGCGCCCGCGTCTGGATGACCGGCCCGCGCGCCCATTTCGTGCCCCCGTCCGACACCGGCCGCCAGGTCGCGATCCTGGCCGACGATACCGCGATCCCGGCGGTCCACGCCATCCTGGCCGCCTGGCCCGAGGGGGTCGAAGGCACCGTCTGGCTGGACACCAACGAACCCGGCCTGGTGGACGAACTGCCCGATGCGCCCGGGGTCGTCTGCCATATCCAGCCGCAGGGCCCCGACCGCCTGCTCGCCGCCGCGCAGACCCTTGACGATCCCGCGCGCTGGATCGTCTGGGCCGCCGGCGAACGCCAGGAAATGCGCCGGATCCGGGCGCTTCTGAACAGCCGTGGCTTCACCCGCGACGACATCCAGATCCTGGGCTACTGGCGGCGCGGCACCACCAGCTCCGAGCTCGACCGGATCCGCCTAGAACAATACGAAACCCTGCGCGCCAGCAACCTCCCCCTGGAAGAATTCGACGATGCCGACCTGCCGATCTGACCTTGCGTTTGCCCTGTGCCTTTGCCTGCCGACCATGGCCCTTGCCGATGACGGCTGGCCCCGCACGATCCACCACGAGGCCGGAGACCTGGTGCTGGACGCGCCGCCCGAACGCGTCGTGTCGACCTCGCCCAGCCTGACCGGCACGCTGCTGGCGCTGGACGTGCCGCTGCAATCCACCGCCGCCGCTGCCGTGGGGCCGCTGACAGATGACGACGGGTTCTTCCTGCAATGGGCCGATATCGCCCATGACCGGGGGGTTCAGGTGCTTTACCCCCAGATGACCTTCGACTTCGAGGCCCTGCTGGCCGCCGATGCGGACCTGGTCATCGCCTCGGCCTCGGGCGGGGACAGCATCATGGATTACGTGTCGGAATTGCAGGCGATGGAAGTGCCGGTCATCGTGCTGGACTACGCCCGCAACGACTGGACCCAGATCGCCGCCCAGATCGGCCGCGCCACCGGGCACGAGGCCGAAGCCACGGCCATGACCGAGGATTTCCAGGCCCGTGCCGCCGAAGCCGCCGCCGCGATGACGATCCCCGAGGGCAGCGTCAGCATCGTGTCCTACAATTTCGTGGGCACCTACGGTGTGTCGAAGCCGATCAGCGCGCAGGCGCAGGTGCTGGAAGGGCTGGGTTTCACTGTCACCGGCATCCCCGAGGACATGCGCGGCCTGGTCCAGCAATCGCGGGAATACGACTTCATCTCGCATGAAAACCTGCCCGCCGCGATCACCGGTGACAGCGTCTTTCTGCTGAACGGCACCGAAGAGAGTGTTCAGACCTTCCTCGCCGATCCGGTTCTGGCCAACCTGCCGGCGGTCAAATCGGGGCAGGTCTATCCGCTGGGGCCGTTTTCCTTCCGGGTGGATTACTATTCGGGCCTGGGGATCATCGACACCGTGGCCCCCTATTTCACCGAATGACCCGGACCGGGGCGGGCTTTGCCGCCGGGCTGGCGGTGCTGGTTGTCCTCGCGCTGGCAAGCCTGGCGATCGGGTCCAGCCCCACGCCCGTGGGCGATGTCCTGCGGGCCTTCCTGGCCTATGATCCCACAGACAACGTGCACCTGATCGTGCGGGAACTGCGGGTGCCGCGCAGCCTGCTGGCGATCACTGCTGGCGCGGGTTTGGGGCTGGCGGGGGCCGTGATGCAGGCCGTCACGCGCAATCCGCTGGCCGAACCCGGACTGCTGGGCGTCAACGCCGGTGCCGCCATGGCCGTTGTGCTGGGGGCGTCGGCCTTCGGGCTGACGGCGATCACGCAATACGTCTGGTTCGGCTTCCTGGGCGCCGGGCTGGCGGGTGTCGCCGTGTTCCTGCTGGGCCGGGCCCATGACAGCGGCACCGATCCGGTGCGGCTGGTGCTGGCGGGCGCGGGCCTGTCCATCGTGCTGGGCGCGGCCGTCAGCCTGGTGATCCTGAACGCCGCGCTGGACGTTTTGGAAATCTTTCGCACCTGGGGCGCCGGATCGCTGGAGGGACGCGGCATCGCCGTCGCCCGCTGCATGAGCGTCGTGCTGGTGCTGGGCGGCGCATTGGCGCTGGCCCTTTCGCCGTCGCTGAACGCGCTGGCCCTGGGGCAGGACACCGGCCGCGCGCTGGGGCTAGACCCCCAGAGGATCTGGGCGCTGGCGTGTTTCGCTGTCATGCTGCTGGCGGGCGGCGCCACCGCCACGGCGGGGCCGATTGCCTTTGTCGGGCTGGTGGCGCCACATATCGCGCGGGCCGTTGCGGGGGCCGACAACCGGATGGTGCTGCCCTTGTCCGGGCTTTATGCGGCGGCGCTGCTGCTGGGCGCGGATATCGTCGGGCGGCTGGTGGTGGCCCCGGACGAACTGTCCGCCGGGATCGTGGCGACGATGCTGGGCGGGCCGTTCTTCATCCACGTGGTCCGGCGCGTCCGGCTGGCGCGGCTGTGATCCCCGCCGGGCAATCCCTGCTGCGGGTGGGGCGGGTCAGCCTGCTGTGGCGGCCCCGCGCGGTGAAGCTGTGTGTCGGGCTGATCCTGCTGGCCCTGGCGCTGGCGGTGATCCTGCTGGGGACCGGGACGATCCACCTGTCGGCCGGCCAGGTTGTGGGCGGGCTGTTTGGCGACGGCGATCCGATGGTGTCGCGCATCATCCAGCGGCTGCGGCTGCCAAGGGTGCTGACGGCGGGATGCGTGGGCGCGGCGCTGGGGATGGCGGGGGCGGCGTTTCAGTCGCTGTCGCGCAATGCGCTGGGGTCGCCGGATGTCATCGGCTTTACCACCGGCGCCGCGACCGGCGCGATCACCGGCATCATCCTGTTCCAGACCGGCCCGTTCGAAACCGCCCTGGCCGCCTGCCTGTCGGGCATCGCCACGGCGCTGGTCGTGCTGGCGCTGGCGCGGATGCACGGCGCGGGCGGAGGATACCGCCTGATCCTTGTCGGCATCGGGGCGGGCGCGGTGCTGAGCGGTGTGAACACGTTGCTGATGGTCAAGGGCAACCTGGACCTGGCCATGTCGGCGCAGATCTGGCTGGCGGGGTCGCTGACCGGGCGGACCTGGGGGCATGTCTGGCCGGCCTTCGCCGGGCTGGTGATCTGTGCGCCGGTGCTGCTGGTCAACGCGCGCAAGCTGTCGCTGCTGGAAATGGGCGGCGACATGGCGCGGCAGCTGGGCGTCGGTGTCGGCCCCCTGCGCATGGTTGTGGTGCTGGCGGCGGTGGCGCTGACCTCGGTCGCGACGGCCAGCACCGGGCCGATCGCCTTTGTCGCGCTGGCCGGGCCGCAGATCGCGAAACGGCTGACACGGTCGCCGGATGTGCCGCTGGTGTCGGGCGCGCTGGCAGGTGCCGTGCTGCTGATGGCGGCCGACCTGGTCGGACAGGCCGCGCCCCTGCGCATGGTGCTGCCCGTCGGGCTGACCACGGGGATGCTGGGCGGGCTGTACCTGATCGTGGTGCTGCTGCGCGACCCCGGGCGCTAGATCGTCGCCGCCGCCCGCCGGGCCAGCACCGTACGGCGCACGAAAGCCATCAGGAACAGCGCCGTCAGGATCAGGATGATCGTCGGCGCCGGCGCACTGTCGAGGAAGAAGCTGGCATAGACCCCGGCCAGCATCGCCCCCATGCAGACCGCGACCGCCACCACCAGCATGTGCCCGAAGCTGCGCACCAGCAGGAACGCGATGGCCCCCGGCCCGATCAGCAGGCCCACCGCCAGGATCAGCCCGGTGGCCGACAGCGTCGCCACGATGGTCAGCGACAGCACCGTCAGCAGCCCGTAGTGCAACAGCCCCACCGGCAGGCCGGAGGCCCGCGCCTGGATCGGATCGAAGGCGTGCAGCATCAGGTCCTTCCATTTCACCAGCAGCACCGCGGTGACGACGATGGCGATGCTGCCGGCGGTCCACAGGTCCTCGGGGCCGACGCCAAGCATGTTGCCGAACAGGATGTGGTCCAGGTGCACGTTGGTTTGGATCGCGACATAGATCACGATGCCCAGCCCGAACATGCCCGAGAACACGACGCCCATGACGGTATCCTGCTTGATGCGGCTGTTGTCGGACAGATAGCCGGTGGCCAGCGATGTCACCATGCCCGCAACGAAGGCGCCCAGGATCAGCGGCAGGCCCATGATGTAGGCCAGCACGATCCCCGGCAGCGTCGCGTGGCTGACCGCGTCGCCCATCAGCGCCCAGCCTTTCAGCACCAGGAAACAGGACAGCAACGCCGTGGGCACC
This sequence comes from Marinibacterium anthonyi, assembly GCA_003217735.2. Taxonomy (GTDB): domain Bacteria; phylum Pseudomonadota; class Alphaproteobacteria; order Rhodobacterales; family Rhodobacteraceae; genus Marinibacterium; species Marinibacterium anthonyi. Next base: position 4,718,251 of record CP031585.1, read on the forward strand.
GATACAAGGACGGCGATCCAGAAGGCGTTCAGCATGAACGGGAACTGAAACGGCATCAGGAGGCTTTCGGTCATGCCGCGCCCTTTCTCAGCGCTTCGCCCACCTTGCGCCGATGGGCCAGCAGCCCGTGTTTGGGGGCCAGGATGAAGGTGACAAGAAAGATCAGCGTCTGCAGGACGACGATGATGCCGCCGGTCGCGCCGTCGAGGAAATAGCTGATGTAGGCGCCCAGGAAGCTGGTGATCGTGCCGATGGCGACGGCGGTCAGGATCAGGCGCGGGAAGCGGTCGCACAGCAGATAGGCGGTGGCGCCGGGCGTGACGACCATGGCGATGACCAGGAAGGCGCCGACGGTCTGCATCGCGGCGACCACGCAGGCCGACAGCAGCACGAAGAAGATCCCTTTCAGCAATTGAGGGCGCAGGCCGATGGACCGGGCGTGGCTTTCATCGAAGAAGACGACCATCAGGTCCTTCCACTTGGCCGTCAGGATCGCCAGCGAGACGACGCCGATGATCGCAAGCTGTAGTGTGTCCTGTGGCGTGATGGCCAATATGTTGCCCATGGTGATCGTCTGGATCGAGATTGCCATCGGGTTGACCGAGGCCATGAACAGCCCCAGCCCGAAGAAGGACGTGAAGATCAGACCGATGATCACGTCGACCTTCAGCCCCGAGCGATCCGAGAAGAACAGCATCGCGGCGGCGGCCAGCCCGCCGGAAATGAAGGCGCCGAGGGCAAAGGGCAGGCCCAGCATGTAGGCGCCGGCGACGCCCGGGACGACGGAATGGGACAGCGCGTCGCCGATCAGCGACCAGCCCTTGAGCATCAGGTAGGACGACAGGAACGCACAGACCGCACCGACCAGCGCCGAGACCCACATCGCGTTGACCATGTAGGCATAGCCGAAGGGTTCGAGAAGAATGTTCATTTTTTCTCGTCTCTTAGGCGGGTCTGGTCGCCATATTGGACCAGCGGGCGTTCGTCGTCCGTGAAGATCGAGATGCGGCGCGCATCGTCGTCGTCGTGCAGGTCGGGACCGCCCAGGGTGAACTGGCGCAACACCCCGCCAAAGGTCTTTTCAAGGTTGGCGCGGGTAAAGGTCGTTTCGGTCGGGCCAAAGCCCAGCACCGTGCCTTTCACGAGGATCGTGCGGTCGCAGAATTCGGGCACGGTGCCCAGGTTGTGGGTGGAGACCAGCATCACCCGGCCTTCGTCGCGCAATTCGCGCAGAAGGGCGATGATCTGTTCCTCGGTCTTCACGTCGACGCCGGTAAAGGGTTCGTCCAGCAGGATCACCTGGCCTTCCTGCGCCAGCGCACGGGCCAGGAAGACGCGTTTCTTCTGACCGCCCGACAGCTCGCCGATCTGGCGGTGGCGGTAGTCCTGCATGTTGACGCGGGACAGCGCGGCATCGACGGCGTCGTGGTCGGCCTTTTTCGGGCGGCGGAGCAGGCCCATGTGGCCGTAGCGGCCCATCATCACCACGTCTTCGACCAGCACGGGAAAGGACCAGTCGACCTCCTCGGACTGGGGGACATAGGCGACGAGGTTGCGTTTCAGCGCGTCGCGGACGGTCAGGCCCAGCAGGCGAATGTCGCCCCTGCCGGCCGGCACGAACCCCATGATCGCCTTGAAAAGAGTGGATTTTCCCGCACCGTTGACGCCGACCAGCGCGGTGACCGTGCCGCGCGGAATCTCGAACGTGGCGTCGCGCAGGGCGGTCATGCCGTTGCGGTAGGTGACGGTCAGCCCGGTGGCCTTGATCCCGCCGCCGGGATCGGCGCGGTCGGGCATGGCGGGGGTCAAAGTGTGGCTTTCATGCTTCATGCTGCGTCCTTCTGGACAGGCCGGGGCGCCGCCCGAACCGGGCAGCGGCCGGCCGATGGGGTCAGTTCGTGCCGGTCTGAAGACCGTCGACGATCGTCTGGGACGTTACCCTGAGCAGGTCCAGGTAGGTGGGCACCGGACCGTCGGGTTCGGAGAGGCTGTCGACGTAGAGGACGCCGCCGTAATGGGCGCCGGTTTCGCGGGCGACCTGTTCGGCGGGGGCGGTGTTGACGGTGCTTTCGCAGAAAACCACTGGAATCTCATGGTCTTTCACCCCGTCGATCACCTTGCGCACCTGCTGGGGGGTGCCCATGCGGTCGGCGTTCATCGGCCAGAGGTACAATTCGTGCATGTCGAAGTCGCGGGCGAGGTAGCTGAAGGCGCCCTCGCAGGTGACAAGCCAGCGCTGATCCTCGGGGACGGCGGCGATCTGCTGCCGGAGGGGGTCGAGGGTCGCGCGCAGCTGGTCCTTGTAGGCCGCGGCGTTGAGCATGTAGGTCTCGGCGTTCCGGGGATCGTGGTCGGAAAAGGCCCGCGCGATGTTGTCGATGTAGATCATCGCGTTGTCGACCCCCATCCAGGCATGCGGGTTCGGCTGGCCTTCGTAGGCGCCTGTCGCGATCGGGATCGCGTCGATGCCATCCGACAGGGTGACCGAGGGTACATCCTTGAGATTGTTCAGGAATTGCTTGAACCAGAGTTCCAGGTTCAGCCCGTTCCACAGGATCAGGTCGGCCCCCTGCGCGCCCACCAGGTCGCGGGGCGTGGGTTCGTAGCCGTGGATCTCGGCGCCCGGCTTGGTGACGGACACCACGTCGGCCGCGTCGCCGGCGACGTTGCGCGCCATGTCGGCCAGAACCGTGAAGGTGGTGACCACCTTCATCCGGTCCTGCGCCGCGGCCGCGCCGGCCGTCAGGGCCAGCGCCGCAACCGCGCCGGCCAGTCGCGCCCTCATACGGGCCATGTGGTTTCCTTTTCGATAGCGGGTTTGATTGGAATGTAAATGCAAATCATTCTCAATAGTCAAGTGCCGTGACCGGAATTCCGCTGTGTCCGCGAGGCGCGTGGAGGGCCGGGCCGGGTTCGCCGCGGCGCGGCAATCCGGAGGGAGTCGGGGGCGCTGCCCCCGTCCGCCGGGGGCGGACTCCCCCGAGGTATTTGGGCCAAGAAGAAGAAATTGACCGTTTTGTACAAACTTCGCGGCGCGGATTGGCCGTTTTGTACATGTTTGAAACGGCTAGCGGATAGAGCGGATGGAGCTTTCCAGCAGGTGGCGGGTGTAGGGTTGGGTGACATCGAGGCGGCGCATGGCGTCGATGTCCAGGACCTCGACGAATTCGCCGTCCTTCATCACCGCGGCGCGCCCGCACAGGTGGCCGACGACGCCGAGGTCGTGGGAGACCATGACGTAGGTGAGCCCGTGTTCGGCGCGCAGGTCGGCGAGCAGGTTCAGGATTTCCGCCTGGACCGAGACGTCGAGCGCGGAGGTGGGTTCGTCGAGCAGCAGGATTTCCGGTTCCGGCGCGATGGCGCGGGCGATGGCGACGCGCTGGCGCTGACCGCCGGAGAGCTGGTGCGGGTAGCGGAAGCGGAAGCCCGAGCCGAGGCCGACGTCCGACAGAAGCTTGCCGATGCGCTTGTCGATGTCGGGGATGCCCTGGAGTTCCATCGCCTCGGAGAGGACGCGGTCCACCGTCTGGCGGGGGTGGAGCGAGCTGTAGGGGTCCTGGAAGACCATCTGGACCTTCTTGTGGAAGGCGCGGGAGCGTTTGAGGCCGAGGCGTTCGCCGGCGACGTCCAGTTCGCCCGTCCAGCCGTCGACGAGGCCCGCGAGGACGCGCAGGATGGTGGATTTGCCGGAGCCGCTTTCGCCCACCAGGCCGAAGCTTTCGCCTTTTTCGACCGCGAAGGTCACGTCCTTGACGGCGTTGTTGGAGTCCGATCCGGAGCCGAACCAGACGTCGAGGTTTCTGACGGAAATCGCGCTCACGTTCTTGCACTCACGGATGGGGCCTCGCGCCAGGCGGGATCGCGGACCAGGACTTCGAGCCGCTCGCGCGGGTGTTCGAGGTCGGGGACCGAGTTCAGCAGGCCGAGGGTGTAGGGATGGCGCGCGTTGCGCAGGTCGGACGCGGGCAGGGTTTCGACGATGCGGCCCGCGTACATGACGGCGATACGGTCGCAGAACTTGGCCACCAGGTTCAGGTCGTGGCTGATGAAGATCAGCCCCATGCCGCGGTCCCGGACCAGCTTGTCCATGATGTCGAGCACCTGGAGCTGGACCGAGACGTCGAGCGCCGAGGTGGGTTCGTCGGCGATCAGGATCTCGGGCTTGGGCATCAGCATCATGGCGATCATGATGCGCTGGCCCATGCCGCCCGAGACCTCGTGCGGGTAGAGGTTGAGGACGCGTTCGGGGTGGCGGATGGCGACTTCGTCGAGCATTTCCAGCGCGCGTTTGCGGGCGCCGGATTTCGAGACCTTTTCGTGGGTGCGCAGGGCCTCGATCATCTGCTGGCCGACGGTCATCACCGGGTTCAGCGAGAATTTCGGGTCCTGCATGATCATCGACACCTCCCTGCCGCGCAGCTGGCGCATGCGCTTTTCGGGGATGGTCAGGAGGTCTTCGCCGTTCATTTCCATGCGGTCGGCGGTGATGGTTCCGGGCGGGCGGATCAGGCGCAGGATGGCGCGGCCGGTCATGGATTTGCCCGAGCCGCTTTCGCCGACGATGCCGAGGCGTTCGCGGCCCAGCGTGAAGGAGATGCCGCGCACCGCCTCGAAGGTGCCGGAGCGGGTCGGGAAGGTGACGCGGAGGTTTTCGACGTCGAGGAGGTGGGTCATGCGGTTCCCCCTTTGTGCGAAGGGCAGCGCCGGCCCGCGCGGGGCGGGGTTGTGTTGGGGGCGTTGGTGACCAGAAGCCCCGATGTCGTGAACGTGAGCGTGGCATCGCCAGAAGCGCCGCCCCGTGGGGGTGAGGCAGGACCGTGGCCCCAGTGGGGCCGCGACAGCCTGCCGAACGGTCGGCGCTGCCCGGGGTGCCCCCGGGCGATATGGGTTGGATGGGTCACGAGCTGCTCTCCTTTGGATCGAGCACGTCGCGCAGGCCGTCGCCGAGCAGGTTGAAGGCCAGCGAGATGGCGAAGATGGCCAGGCCCGGGATTGTGGCGACCCACCAGTAATCCAGGATGTACTTGCGCCCTTCCGAGATCATCGCGCCCCATTCCGGGCTGGGCGGTTGCGCGCCGAGGCCGAGGAAGCCCAGACCGGCGGCCGTCAGGATGATGCCGGCCATGTCGAGCGTGACCCGGATCATCAGCGACGAGATGCACAGCGGCCAGATGTGGCGGGTGATGATGCGGATCGGCCCTGCCCCCTGCAGGCGGATCGCATGGATGAAATCGGCCGACCGGATGGTCAGCGTTTCGGCCCGGGCGATGCGCGCGTAAGGCGGCCAGGCGGTGAGCGAGATGGCGAGCACCGCGTTTTCGATCCCCGCCCCAAGCGCCGCCACGAAGGCGAGCGCCAGGATCAGGCGGGGGAAGGCGAGGAAGATGTCGGTGATCCGCATCAGGATCTCGTCCGTCCAGCCGCCGGCATAGCCCGCGATCGTGCCGATCACGAGGCCCAGCAGGGGGGCGACAAGCGCCACCAGCAGGACGATGTAGATCGAGATCCGCGCGCCGTAGAGCAGGCGCGAGTAAATGTCGCGCCCGAGGCTGTCGGTGCCCAGGATATAGCCGTCCGATCCCGGCGGCAGCAGGCGTGCGCCGAGGTCCTGGGTGAAGGGGTCATGGGTGGCCAGAAGCGGCGCGAAGATCGCGGCGAGGATGATCAGCACCAGGATGATCAGGCCGACCATGGCCAGCGTGTTGGACCGGAAGGACAGCCAGCCCTGGTACCAGGAGCCGAAGCGGGCCTGGCGGCGGCTGTCGGGTTCTTCGGCCAGGAGCCAGTCGCGAAAGGATGCGTTGCTCATTTCGACCTCGGATCCAGGAAACGGTACAGCAGGTCCGAGAAGATGTTCAGACCGACGAAGATGGTGCCGATGACGATGGTGCCGCCCAGGACGGAGTTCATGTCGTTGGCCAGCAGCGAGGTGGTGATGTAGCTGCCGATGCCGGGCCAGGCGAAGATGATTTCGGTCAGGACCGAGCCTTCGAGGAGGTTGGCATAGGACAGCGCGATCACGGTGATCAGCTGCACGCGGATGTTGCGGAAGGCGTGGTGCCAGATGACCTTGGATTCCGACAGGCCCTTGACCCGGGCGGTGGTGATGTATTCGGCGTTCAGCTGTTCCAGCATGAAGGACCGGGTCATGCGGCTGACATAGGCCAGCGAATAATAGGCCAGGATCGACGCGGGCAGGATGATGTGGCTGAGCGCGTCGCGGAACACGGTGAGGTTGCCGCGCAGCAGGGAATCGACCAGCAGCATGCCGGTGATCGGTTCCACCAGCCCCTGGTAGAAGATGCCCAGCCGCCCGGGCCCCGCGACCCAGCCGAGGATGCCGTAAAAGACCAGAAGGCCGACAAGGCCCAGCCAGAAGACCGGGATCGAATAGCCGATCAACCCGACCAGGCGGGCCAGCTGGTCGATCCAGGTGCCCTTGCGTACGGCCGCCAGGACGCCCAGCGGCACGCCCAGCAGCACGCCGATCAGCGTGCCCAGCGTGGCCAGTTCCAGGGTGGCGGGGAAGACGCGCGCGATGTCTTCGGACACGGATTTGCCGGTGCGGATCGAGGTGCCGAAATCGCCGTGCACCACATCGTTCACGTAGATGGCGAACTGCACGATCAATGGCTTGTCGAGCCCGAGGGCGAGGAAGGTCTCGTCGTATTGCGCCTGGGTCGCCCGTTCGCCGATCACGGCAAGGACGGGGTCGATCGGCATGACGCGGCCGATCATGAAGGTCACGAAGAGAAGGCCCAGCAGCGTGACGGCCACGGTGAGGACCAGGCGCAGGATCTTCCCGCCCCAGGTCCTGAGGAGGGGCGTGGAACGCCCCCCCGTTGGTGTTGCAACGTTGGCCACGGGTTACTTCGTGATGACCCAGTAGGACACGGCCGTGGTTGCGCCCCCGGCCACGAAGTTCTCGACGTTTTCGGCCATGCCGTTCTGTTCGATCTGCTGGAACATGATGCCGAAGGGCGCGACCTGCTGGAATTCGGCCTGCAGGTCCTCGTACATCTTCTTGCGGGTCGCGGTGTCGTTTTCCTGCACGGCGGCCAGCGTCTTTTCGTTCATGTCGCCCGGGTCATAGGCGTTGCGCCATGCCAGGTAGCCGGTGTTGCCCGCCTCGTCCGCGTTGTCGGGGTTGAGCGCGAAGGTGCCGGCGTTGGTGTTCGGGTCCGGATAGTCCGGGCCCCAGGCGCCGACGTAGATGTCGTGTTCACGCGCGCGGTAGCGGTCCAGCGTCTGGGCGCCGGTGCCGACGATCAGTTCGACGTCACAGCCCAGCTGGCCCCAGGTGTTCTGCAGCGACTGGGCGATGTCCAGGCGTTCCTGCGCTTCGCGGACCGAGATCTTGATCGGGCCGCAGTCGGGGAAGCCCGATTCCGCCATGGCCGCCTTGGCCTTGTCCATGTCGTAGGTGAACGGCTTGTCTTCGAGCGCGCCGAGGAAGGTCAGCGGCAGGAAGGCCTGATGCACGGTGTACTGGCCGTTGAGGAAGCTGCCGGCCATGCCTTCGTAATCGGCGGCGTATTTCAGCGCCTCGATGACCTTGGGGTCGGACAGCATCTCGTTCTTCTGGTTGGCGGACCAGTACATCAGCCGCCCGCGCAGTTCGTCGACGACCTTGACACCATCGGCCTGCAACGCACCGGCCACGTCTTCGGGCGAGAGGTTGCGCGCGACGTCGATGTCACCGCGTTCCAGCATCAGGCGCTGGGTGGCGCTTTCCTGGATGTGCTGGACGATCACCCGTTCCATCGCCGGCTTGGCGCCGCCGTAGTTGGGGTTCAGGTCCATCAGGACGCTTTCATTGGGCTTCCACTCGACGACCTTGTAGGGGCCGGAACCGGCGGTGTTGGTGCGCAGCCATTCGTTGCCCATGTCCTCGCCGGCATTGGCCATGACGGTTTCGCTGTCGACGATGCCACCGATGGTGGCGGTCAGGCAGTTCAGCACGAAGGACAGCGCGTAGGGCTTGTCGAGCGTCAGGACCAGGGTCTTGTCGTCGGTGGCCTTGATCGTGTCCTCGATGTTGTCGGCGGTGAATCCGAACTGGGTCAGGATGAAGGACGGCGTCTTGTTCAGCAGCACGGCGCGGCGCAGCGAATATTCCGCGTCCTTGGCCGTCACCGGGTTGCCCGAGGAAAAGACGTGGCCGTCGGCCATGGTGAAGGTGATGGTCTTGCCGTCAGGAGAGATATCCCAGCTGTCGGCGAGTTGCGGGCCGAAGCCGGCGTCCAGGTCGAGCGGGTCGAAGTTGACCAGCTTCTCGTAGACGTTGCGGCTGACATCGGCGCCGGCGAATTCAAAGCTTTCGGCCGGATCGAAGGTCTTGATGTCATCGATCCGGTTGGCGACCACCAGCATGTTCGGCGGGGTCTCGGCCGAAGCCGGGACCACGGCCGCACCGGCGACCATCGCTGCCACGGCGGCCGCGACGAAAGATCTGCGCATGTTCATCGTTATACTCCCTGTCGGTTTGTTTCTTGCATGACGCGCGTCATAGTGCCCACGTTCGGCGACGGGGGCGCAACTGGTTTCCATGCGTAACCCCGGCCTTCTTTGTTGCCCCGCCGACATGGGCATGCGGCGGCGCCCCAAGATTGGGCAAGCCCAGGCCGGCACGGATCGGCCACGCCAAAGGCGTCTTGTCGTATCCGGGTGCAGGCGTCATTCGGTCGTCCCCAATCTTTGGACCAAGTGGTCAAAATATAAGCGACCGATGTCAAGCACGAAGTCGCCGATCCGGGATGCGCCGCCTTCGCAAGGCGGCGCGGCCGGGGCAATGCCCAGCAACCCATCGCGGCGGGCCGGCGCGACACGTCTGCGCGCCCTGCCCGCCAAAGGGCAGGCACACGGGATGGTTGCGCCGGGCGGCGGGGCGTATGACGGTAGCCGGGTGGTGGCCGGGTGGTGGCCAGACGGTCGCCGGGTTTGCGGACACCGGTCCGCGCCATGGTGCGGGGCGGCTGCGGTCGCGGCGGGAAAATGTTGCGCACCGGGATAGTTTCGGTCATTTCACGATTCAAGGAAAGACAAAGACCAACCGACACAGGGCCGGTGTACAGACACGCCGCGCCAGGACAAGGGGAACCGGCGGATTGCTCAAGAAAGACAGGATGCGTCGGGGGTCGATCCGGACCACGTCCTTCGACGTCGCAGCCCTGGCCGGAGTATCGCAATCCGTGGTGTCGCGCGCCTTCAGGCCGGGATCCAGCATCGCCGGGGAAACCCGGGACAAGGTGCTGGAAGCGGCGCGCAAGCTGAACTACGTCCCCAATTCCATCGCCAGCAGCCTGACCACGCACCGGTCCAACATCGTGGCGATCATCCTGGGCAGCGTCACCAACCCGTTCTACGCCCAGGTGCTGGACCTGTTCGGGCGCGAATTGCAGGCGCGCAACCGCCAGATGATGGTGCTGACGCTGGACGACGACATGGGCACCGATGACGCGATCATGCGGCTGCTGCCCTACCAGGTGGACGGTGTGATCCTGACGTCGCAACACCTGTCGACGCGGATGGTCGGCATGTGCCACGACCGGGGCATCCCGGTGGTGCTGTTCAACCGCTACATTCCCAACACCGGCGCCTTCGGCGTGCGCTGCGACAACGAGGCCGGCGGCGGCGAGATCGCCCGGGCCTTCCTGTCGGCGGGCGCGCGCAGCTTCGCGGTGATCACCGGCGGCCCGGCGGGATCCATCTGCGGCGACCGCGCCCGGGGGTTCACGGACCACCTGATCGAAGCCGGCGTTCCGCGCGCGTCGATCAAGGTGCTGGACGGCGGATCCAGCTATGACGGCGGCGGCGAGGCGGTGCGCCGCATGGTCGACGAGATGGCGTTTCGCCCCGACGCGGTCTTTGCCACCAGCGACATCATGGCGATGGGCGCGCTGGACACGCTGCGCCTGCGCTATGGGCTGAGCGTTCCGTCCGAGGTGATGGTGGCCGGGTTCGACGACATCCCCGAGGTCGGCCGCCCCGCCTATCGGCTGACCACCATCCGCCAGCCGGTGCAAAGCATGGTGGTGAAGACGCTGGACCTTCTGAACCTGGACGATCCGCATTCCGGGATCGCCACGGGCCAGGACATTCCGATGCGGGGGGAACTGGTCTGGCGCGACACCCTGCCCGAAACCTTGCGCGGTGCGACCTAGGCGTCAGGGCCTGGCCGGATCGAACTGGAACAGGTGCAGCTTTTCGGGCCAGGCCAGTTTGACATAGGCCAGCACCGCCTCCAGATCCGACTCGCTCAGCCCCTTGCCGTAGCCGTGCACGGTGGTGGCTGGCCCGTTGCGCTCGCCGGTTGGCGCGCGGACGATGCGCACCATCATGCCGTCGGGCAATTTCCAGCTGTGCAGCGCCGGGTCGAACTGCGGCAGATCGGGATGGCCCCGGGCGTCGGACGAATGCCAGTCGGGCAGGCTTTCCAGCCGGATCTTGTGGCAGCCCGCGCAATTGTCGGCATAGACCGCCCTGCCCTCCTGCACGAAACTGGCCTGCGGGTCGATCCGGTCCTTCAGCATCCACATGCCCGCGCCCAGGGACAGGGCATAGACCAGCAGGCTGGCGACAAGCAGCAGCGTGGCTTTCATCTGGCCCCGCGCGGGGCAACCTGGGGCGAAGGACGGCTGACGCGGACCGATGTATGGGCCGAAGAATGGGCCCGCGCCGCGTTGCATGGCGCCCTGGCGGGGCCGGGTTCCACCGGCAGATGCGCCGGATGCGGACGGCCGGCCCCCTTTTTGCACATGTCCATCAATTCGGTCCGACGTCGGTATCTGATCCATCGTTCAATCCAGATCATGACCGATGCCCGGGCGAAGTTCCACGCAGCTTTTCCCACCTTCACCTGCAAAGTGTGAAATTTTTTGTGCGCGGAGGTGTTTTTCCGCCAGCATGTCCGCCGTCGGTGGTGTGCTCGCCCGCATCGCAGAGGGGGATGTCGGGTTCGACGCCCTCGACGGGCACGGACAGCAGTTGGCGGACCCCGTGGCTTAGCCACGGAGCAGCCCGAATCCGATGCCGGGCTGGCGCAGGCGGACCGGTCGGGATGGGGTATTTGCAGCCAGAAAGAAACAGCAGCGCACGACAGGATCTGCGGCGGGGTCTGCGGCGGGGTCGGCGGAGCGGAACAGGTCGGCGGATCATGTCGACGGCTCAGGCCCAAAGTTCAGGCCCAAAGTTCAGGCCCAAAGTTCAGGCCGGACGGGACAGGCAGTGCATCAGCGCCTGCTTGGCGTGGAAGATGCGGGTCTTGACGGTGCCCACGGGCACGTCCTCGACCTCGCTGATCTGCTCGTAGGTCATGCCTTCGAAGAAGGCGAGCCGGATTGCGACGGCCTGGGCGGGCTTGAGCCGGGCGATGCAGGCGCGCACCCGTTCGCCATCCTGCGCGGCGGCGATGACGGTGCAGGCGTCGGGGGCGTCGTCGGCGATGTCGGGGACGGCATCGACATAGGACAGGTAGGAGGACTTGCGCATTCCGTCGACCATCTTGTTGCGGGCGATCGAGAAGATCCAGGTGCGCACCGCCGACTTGCCGGCGAAGCGGTCGGCCCGGCGCCAGACCTCGAGCATCGTGTCATGGGTGATGTCCTGCGCGGTGGTCTCGTTGCCGCTGCGCTGGCGGATGAAGGCGTAGAGGCTGTCGTGATGGCGCTGGTAGAGGACATGCATCGCCGTGCGATCCCCCGCTGCGATGCAGTCGAGCAGTTCGACATCGCTATGACGGGCGTGACGACCGAACAGGTCGGAAGGCTTGGTGTACATGCGAACGCTCTCGGATTGGGCGATGGAACGCCGCATCCGTCGGACAAGCAGCGCTGTTCTGGCGCACCCTAGGGCGCCAGCGTTGCAGCAACCGTTGTAACAAGCGTTGTAAGGACGGGCGCGCGGCGTGGTATTTCCCGCGTCGCGCAGGCCATTGTCCGGTCAGGGCGCCGCGTCGAGGTCGCCGCGGATCAGGTCGAAATAGGTGTCGTGGAATTCCGAGATGCCCCATTCCATCGTCGACAGCGGCCCCGGCAGGAAGCGGTGCGAATTCACCCCGGCCTGGTTGTGGCGGATGATCCGTTCATCGTCGAGCGTGGTGACGTGCCAGAGCCAGGTCAGGTCGTCGCGGTTGTAGTCCCGGCCCTCTTGTGCGTCGCCGCGCACGTACCATTCGACCTGGATATCGGTCTGTTGCAGGTCGCGCGGGACAAAGCGGTAGCCGACGAGGTGATCGGCGTAGATCAGGAAGTAGTTGAAGGCGCCGACGCCCAGGTCCGTCGCGCCGCCGTCCAGGCCGGTCAGGCGGCCCAGCGGCGGGGCAAGCTGGGCCCCGGTCTTCGACCCGGTCATGTAGCCCGGGAACAGCGGGTAGCGGCGCCAGTAGGCATCGGCGGCCGGCGCGACGGCGTCACCGCCCGTTGCCTCGACCGCGTCGGTGGGCAGGCCGATGGCGCGCATGCGGTCGTGCAGGGCCGGTGTGAAGGCCTTGCATTGCGCGGGGTCCTTCAGCGAGTGGCTGCGCGAATATTCCTGGTGCGAGGGCGCGCAGTGATAGCATTCCATGTAATTTTCGAACGCCAGCTTCCAGTTCGCCGACACCGGGTAGGACGCCCGGTGCGCCAGCTTGAGGTTTTCAAGCTCGAACGGCGCGGCGAGCGGCGCGATGCGGGCCAGCGGTTCGTCGATCGGGGGGGCGTTTTCGTCGGCGCAGACAAAGATCAGCCCTTCGAACAGCTGCACCCTGACCGGGAACAGGCCGTATTGCCCGGGATCGAACCCGTCGCCCATCAGCCGCCCGTTCCTGAGCCGGCCCGAAAGGTCGAAGGTCCAGGCGTGGTAGGGGCAGACGAAGGTGCGCGCGTGGCCTTCGGGTTCCAGGCAGACGCGCGATCCGCGGTGGCGGCAGATGTTCTGGTGCGCCTTCACCACGCCGTCGCCGTCGCGCAGGACGATGATGGATTCCGGCCCGTAGTCGAACAGGAAATAATCGCCCGGGTTCGGGATCCGGCAGACATGGCCCACCCAGATCCAGGTGCGGTTCCAGAAGGATCGGATGTCGAGGTCGTAGACCTCGCGCGAGGTGTAGAAATGGCGCGGCAGCGCAAAGCCCGGCTTGCGGTCCTTCAACAGGTCCGAGGCGATCTTCAGGTCATTGTCCAGCATTCCCGGTTTCTCCCAGAGCGATGATTTCCCGCCGGTACCATTCGGCATCGATGTCTTGCGGCGCGCGTTCGAAATTGCGGGCCGCCATGTGGCCCGCGTAGACGGCATCGGCGATCAGCGCGGGGCTGGCCGCGTCGCCGATCAGCGTGACGGGGATCCCGCCGCTGTCGTTCAGCGCATCATACAGCGATTTCTGGCGGATGCGTTCGGTCACCAGCACGGATGACGTGGCGTGGATGTCCTGCGGGGTGCCCGAATAGGTGCAGGCGATGCGCATGCTGTCCGCCGTCTGCGACACCAGCGTCCGGTTGCAGCGGATCGTCACGCCAAGGTCGATCAGCCGGGCCTGCACCCGCTCCTGCTCCAGCGTGAGCCGGGTGAAGGGCGACACCATGGCGGCGGGGGTGATGAAATCCACCCGGTATCCGTCAAGGGCAAGCTTTTCCGCGATCACCGCCGCGATATAGATCTGGTCGTCGTCGTAGACGGCGACGGGGCCGTCGGGCGGCAGGCGGCCGTCCATGATGTCGTCGGGGGTAAAGACCTGCGCATCCGTGATCACCGGCGGCGTGCGTTGGGTCGACCGGCCCTTGCCGTCGGCCCGCCAGCGCGCGCCGGTGGCGATGAAGACGTGGTCGGTGCCCAGTTCGGCGATGGTGTCGGCGGTCATCTCGCTTTGCAGGAACATCCGGACGTTGGGATCCCGGCGCAGGTGATACAGCCGGTGATCGGCCACGCGGCCCCAGGCGCCCAGACCCGGCAGGCGGCTTTCGCGCAGGACCCGGCCGCCGGGGTCATCCGCCTTGTCGGCCAGGATCACGCCATAGCCGCGCCGCGACATCTGCATCGCGCATTCCAGCCCGGCGGGACCGGCGCCGACGACCAGCACCTCCTTGTCCGAGGCTTTCGCGCCGATGATCTCGGGGTGCCAGCCGCGCCGCCATTCCTCGCCCATGGTCGGGTTCTGGGTGCAGCGGATCGGTATGCCCTCGCTGTCGGCGCTGACGCAGATATTGCAGCCGATGCATTCGCGGATGTCCTCGATCCGGCCCTCCTGGATCTTGTTGGGCAGGAACGGGTCGGCGATGGACGGGCGCGCGGCGCCGATGAAGTCCAGAACGCCCTTGTTGACCAGCGACATCATCATGTCGGGCGAGGTGAACCGCCCGACCCCGACCACCGGCTTGGCCGTCACCTGTTTGACAAACGAGATATAGTCGGTCTGGTAGCCGTCCTGCGGCTGGAACCTTGTGGTCGCGCTGTCGTTGGGCCAGCCCGCCACGTTGACGTCCCACAGGTCGGGCAGGTCGGACAGCATCTCGACGATGGCCCGCCCCTCCTCGGCGGCCTGCATCCCCTTGTTGCCAAGCATTTCATCCACCGCAAAGCGGAACGCGATGGCACAGGTGTCCCCGACCGCGTCACGGGTGTCTTCCAGCAGTTCGCGGGTCAGGCGGACGCGGTTTTCAAGGCTGCCGCCGTATTCGTCGGTCCGGTCGTTCATGTGGGGCAGCATGAAATGCTGGGCCACGGTCATGTTGTGCCCGGCATAGACATAGATCACGTCGAACCCGGCATCGCGCGCGCGCAGCGCCGCGTCGCGGTGCCAGCGGCGCAGGGCGCGGATGTCGGATTTGTCCATCGCCGTGGCCTGGCGGGCGCCGCCGCTGTCGGTGGCGCAGTCCGACGGCGCCAGGATCGGCGCGCGGGTCAGGCCGTTGTAGGCATGGCTGCCGTTGTGGACCAGTTCGACCGCGGCAAGCGAGCCGTGCGCATGCACGGCGTCGGTCATCAGGCGCAGGGCGGGGATGTCGCGCGCGTCCCACAGCCGCCCTTCGGCATAGGGGGCCAGGTCCGAGGTCGGGTGAATCTCGGTCTCCTGGTTGGACACGACGGCCCAGCCGCCTTCGGCCTTCATGGCGCGCATGGCGGCTTCGGCCTGCGGGCGGATGTGGCCCAGGCCGTTGCAATGGGGCACCTGGAAAAAGCGGTTCCGCGCCGTGACCGGGCCGATCCGGACCGGTTCGAACAGCAGGGCATACCTGCCCGCAGATGTCGTGGTGATCATCCTGGTCTTCCTGTCAACGGATCCCGGGGGTGGCGCGCCCCCCCCCGGGAAAGGGGCCTTAGAAGCCCGCCTTGATGCGTTCGAATTCCTTCAGCATCCTGGATTCGAGCGCCGGATCGACCGCGTCGAAGAACAGGCTGCCGTCGAAGAAGCTGGCCGGGTCGTCAAAGCCGTACTGGGCGACCAGTTCGGGATCCGAGATCGGGAAGGCATCGGCATTGGCGTGCGGATAGCCCCAGTTTTCGATGATGTACTTGCCGCTTTCGGCCGCGCTGAGGGCGTTCAGCATGTCATAGACCTGATCGTCCGGCGCGGTGGAGGATTTCAGCCGCACGTAGCCGCAGACCCAGGTGGCGACGCCCTTGTCGACGTCGCGCATCATCTTGGCGGGCGTGTCGTTCCAGATCAGGTTCAGTTCCGACTGGTTCCAGGCCCAGCCCATGTCCAGTTCGCCCGACGCCATCGCCTGGTCCATCTGGCCGGCGTCGGACCAGTAGAAGCGCACGTTGGGATGGATCGCGCGCAGGAAATCGGAGGCCTCCTGGAATTCCGCGTCGGTCAGTTTCGTGTAATCGGCGCCGTGGCCGGTGGCCAGCGAGGCCAGCGCATAGGCCGACGACGCGGAATCGGGGATGGCGATCTTGCCCTGGTAGGCGGGATCGGCCAGCAGCTGCAGCGAGATCTTGTCGTCCGGGATCATGTCGGTGCGATAGATCAGCCCGGTGTTGCCCCATTCGAAGGGCATCATGTACAGCTTGCCGTCCAGCATGATGCCGTCGACATCCTTGATTTCCGGCAGCATCCTGTCCCAGTTGGTCAGCCTTGCGGGATCCAGCGGCTGGATCAGGTCGGCGGCGACCCATTTGCGCACGGCATCCGAACAGGGGTGCACCAGGTCGGCGGTAAAGCCCGACTGCAGCTTGGTATAGGCCTCTTCGGTGCTGCCGAAGAAGGTGAAGGACGGCGCTTCGCCATATTTCTGGACGTAGTCGCCGAAGAAGCCCGGGTCTTCGTAGCCGGACCAGTCGAAGACGGTCAGGTCGGCGCCGTCGGCGATGGCGGCGGCCGGCAGCGCCATGGCCAGTGCGATCGCACTGATGGACAGATGTTTCATGGTCTTCCCCCTGTTTTTCATGTGTTGTCCGCGCCCAGGTCGATGACCGACGCGCCCTGAACCCCCAGCCAGACCCTGTCGCCGGGCTGAAAGTCGACCGTGTGGAAATAATTCGGGACCGAGGCCGCGATGGGGGTTTCGACCCCCTCGACCGTGACGTGGTAGTGGACGTTTTCGCCGTAGAAGGCGACGTCGCGGACCGTGCCCGGGATGGTGACGTCGTAATCGGGCGGCGGGGCGGTGGCGATCTCGATCTGTTCGGGCCGGATGCCCAGCAGGATGCGCGCGCCGCTGGTGGCGACGTTGGGATTCCTGTTGATCGTCAGGCCGCTGAAGCAGGGCGCGGTGACGGTCAGCGTCTCGCCGGTCTCTGCCATGACATCGGCGGGCAGGAAGTTCATTTCGCCGATGAAACTGGCCACCTCGCGGGATCCGGGGCGGGCGTACAGCACTTCGGGCCGGTCCACCTGCACCAGCTTGCCCTGGAACATCACGCCGATGCGGTCGGACATGGTCATCGCCTCGTACTGGTCGTGGGTGACCATGACGAAGGTGATGCCCAGCGACCGCTGCAGGCGGCGCATTTCGAACTGCATCTGTTCGCGCAGCTTCTTGTCCAGCGCCGACAGCGGTTCGTCCAGCAACAGCACCTTGGGCCGCATCACCAGCGCCCGGGCCAGCGCGACCCGCTGGCGCTGGCCGCCGGACAATTCCGTCGCGCCGCGTTTCTGCAGCCCGTCAAGTTCCACCATCTGCAGCGCCTCGCGCACTCGGGTGTCGATATCGGCGCGCGAAATGCCCCGGTTGCGCAACCCATAGGCCACGTTGTCGCCGACGTTCAGGTGCGGGAAGATCGCGTAGCTTTGGAACACCATGTTGGTGGGCCGCTTGTTGGCCGGGATGCCGGCCATGTCCTGCCCGTCGATGCGGATCGTGCCGTCGGACGGGTCCTGGAACCCGGCGATCATGCGCAGAACCGTGGTCTTGCCGCAGCCCGAGGGCCCCAGCAGCGAGAAGAATTCGCCCTCCTTCAGGTCCAGCGTCAGGCTGTCGACCGCGTGGTAGGTGCCGAACCATTTCTGCACGTCGGTCAGGGTGATGATGTGGGGGTTCATCGGGGGCCTCGCACAAGCTTGCCGGTGGCCCGGCGGCGGACGGTTTCGGCGATCACCAGCATCAGGACCGAGGCCAGCAACAAAAGCGATCCCAGCGCCAGCGTGCTGGGCAGCTTGGCGGGAAAGCGGATCTGGCTCCAGATGTAGACGGGCAGCGTGGGCTGGTTACCGGACAGGAAGAAGGCCAGGACGAATTCGTCGAAGCTGACCGTGAAGGTGACCAGCAGGCTGGACACGATGCCGGGCGCGACGATGGGCAGGGTCACGCGGCGAAACACCCCCCACGTGGTGGACCCAAGGTCTAAGGCGGCTTCTTCCAGCGCGACGTCGAAATCGTCGAAGGCGGATTTCAGGATGGAAACGGCGAACGGCAGCGCCAGGAAGGTGTGGCCCAGGATCACCGTGCCCAGCGAGGGTTTCAGCCCGATGGTCAGGAACAGCACCAGCATGGAAGACGCCACGATGATGCCCGGCACCACCAGCGGCAGCATGACGATGCCTTCCGAAACCTCCCTGCCCCGGAAGCGGTAACGCACGTAGGCGCGGGCCGCGAACAGGCCCATGGCGGTGGCGGCGCAGGCGGTGGTGGCACCGACGACGAGGGAATTCATCAACGCGCGCAGCAACGTGTCCTGGTCGCCCAGCTGGCGATACCATTCCAGCGTCCAGCCCTTGATCGGAAAGGCGACGATGGTGCCGTCGTTGAAGGAAAACAGCGGCAGGAACAGGACCGGGATATACAGGAACGCCAGGTACAGGAACGCATAGGTGCGAAGCGAGAGGAGCCGTGTCATCGGATCTGTCTCCGCAATCCGTTCATGCCCAGCACGAAAAGCATGGCGACGAAGCCGACGGCCAGCATGGCCAGCAGCGACAGCGTGGCGCCCAGAGGCCAGTCGTTGGCGGCGCCGAACTGCACCTGGATGAGGTTGGCGATCATCTTGCCCGAGGATCCGCCGACCAGCGACGGCGTCACGTAATCGCCCACGGTGGGGATGAAGATGATCAGGCTGGCGGCGATGATGCCGGGCATCGTCAGCGGCAGGGTGATCCGCACGAACCGTTCGAACGCCGAATTGCCAAGGTCGGTGGCGGCTTCCAGCAGGGCCGGGTCGATCTTCTGGATCGACACGAAGATCGGCAGGATCGCGAAGGGCGCCCAGGCGTGGGCCAGCGTCAGGACCACGGCGAATTCGTTGTACAAAAGAAAGGTCAGCGGCTCGTCGATCAGCCCAAGGCCCAGAAGGGCGGAATTCAGCACGCCGTTGAAGCCCAGGATCAGCTTCCACGCGAAGACCCGCAACAGGTAGCTGGACCAGAAGGGGATGGTGATCAGCAACAGCCACAGGGTCTTCTTTCGCGCCTTCACGGCGATGAAATAGGCGATCGGATAGGCCAGGGCCACGGTGGCCACGGTCACCGCGCCGGCGATCCAGATCGACCGGATCATCAGGTGGCGCACCAGCGGATCGGTGAATGCCTCCCGGTAATTGGCCAGCGTCGGGGTGCGGTCGATGTCGACATAGGTCTGCGTCCAGAGCGAATAGGCCACCAGGATCATCAGCGGCACCGCCACCAGAACCGCGACGTACAGCGTCGCGGGCGCGGCCTGGGTCATGCCCCGGCTGGCGTCCGATCTCTGGCTTGCGGGCGTCTCGGTCACGGTTTTGGACTCACGGTACGTCTGTCTCCGGCGGGCTGGCGCATCTTAATGGACGATCGTCCATTAAGGATTGAGCGGCGGGCAGGCTTGTGTCAATCTTCTTGCTTGTCAGCCCAGCCCGGCTGACCCGACGGAGACCAGATTGGCGGCAGCAAGAGACACGTCCGACGACAAGCTTTCGGGCAATGCCCCCGGGGAAAGTTCCCAGACGCACAGTCGGGACCCCAAAAGGAACCGGCGCCTGCTGGTGCAGGCGACGCTGGATTCAGTGGCCGAAGACGGGATAACGGACACCACCGTGTCGGCGATCATCAAGCGCGCCGGGCTGTCGCGGGGGATGATCCACCTGCATTTCGGCGGCAAGGACGGGCTGCTTGTGGCGGCGGCCGAGGCGTTCAGCGACTGCTATTTCGAAGAGATGCAGCGCCAGTTGGCCCGCGCCGGTGACACGCCCGAGGCGGTGATCACGGCGGTGATCCGCGCCGACCTGAGCCCCGAGATCATGAACGAACGGGCGGTGGCGATCTGGCACGGGTTCCGGGGCGAAAGCCGCACCAACACGGCCATCGCGCGCTACAGCGACACCCGCGACATGCGCCTGCGCGAGACGATCTTTCGCGCCTTCCTGGCTCTGTTGGACGGCGACAGCCACACCGCGAACGAAGTCACGCTGGGCACGCTGGCCATGATGGAAGGCATGTGGACCGATTACCTGACCCACCCCGACCGGTTTTCCCGCGACACCGCCGTGCGCATCATCATGCGCTTTCTGGGCGGTGTCGTGCCGGGGCATTTCCGGATCGATCCTCAGACCTGAACCGATACCTCGGACGCGATCAGGTGGCGGCCCCGGTCGACGATGCGGCCCTGGTCGAGCTTCAGCACCTCGTCCGCGTCTTCGAGCGTGGAGAGGCGATGCGCGATGACCAGCGTGGTGCGGCCAACCGACAGGCGTTCCAGCGCGGCCTGGATCTCCTTCTCGGTCTCGCGGTCAAGGGCCGAGGTGGCTTCGTCCAGCAGCAGGATCGGCGGGTCCTTCAGGAAGACCCGCGCAATGGCCACCCGCTGGCGCTGACCGCCCGAGAGCATCACGCCGCGTTCGCCGACCACGGTGTCCAGCCCTTCGGGCAGGCTTTCGACCAGCGGCCCCAGCTGGGCCAGATCGACGGCCTTCATCACCTCGGCATCGGTGGCGCCCAGCTTGCCATAGGCGATGTTCTCGCGCAGCGTGCCGCCGAACAGGAACAGTTCCTGCGACACCAGGCCGATCTGGTTCCTGAGCGAGGCCAGCGTCATCTGCGCCAGCGGAATGCCGTCGATGCGGACCTCTCCGGCGGTCGGTTCGTAGAACCGCGGCACCAGCGCCATCACCGTCGACTTGCCCGCGCCCGAGGGCCCGATCAGCGCCACGGTCTTGCCGGCGGGCACCGTCAGCGAAATGTCGTGCAGCACCGGGCGGGTTTCGTCATAGGCGAAACTGACGCGGTCAAAGACGATCTCGCCCTTCAGCGCGGGCGCTTCGCGGGCATCCGGGGCATCGGCGATGTCGGCCTCGGTCGCCAGCAGGGACATGTAGCGGCGGAACCCGGCGATGCCGCGCGGATAGGTTTCAACCACGGCGGCGATCTTTTCCAGCGGGCGGAAGAAGACGCCGACCAGCAGCAGGAAGCCGATGAAGGCCCCCGTGGTCAGCGTGCCGTTCAGCACATAGACCGCGCCCGCCACCATCACCGCCACCTGCACGAACCGCAGGCCCATGTAGTGGATCGCGGACGAGCTGGCCATGATCCGGTACGCCTGCAGCTTTGTGTTGCGGTAACCGTGGTTGTCGGCGGCGAACAGCTTTTCCTCGTGGCTTTCATTGGCGAAGGCCTGGACGATGCGGATCCCGCCGATGGCTTCTTCCAGACGCACGTTGAAGGCGCCGACGCGGCCATAGATCTCTTGCCAGGCATAGGTCATCCGGGCGCCGAAGACGACGACCAGCCAGACCATCAGCGGCAGGATCACGGCGGTGATCAGCGCCAGCGGCAGGTGCAGGAAGGCCATCAGGATGAAGGCGCCGATGAAGGTCATGATCGCGATGAACATGTCCTCGGGGCCGTGGTGGGCGACTTCGCCGATTTCCTCCAGGTCGCGGGTGACCTGGGCCACGACCTTGCCGGTGGCCGCCTTGTCGTACCAGCGCCAGCTGAGCCTGGTCAGGTGGGCAAAGGCGCGGCGGCGCATCTCGGTCTCGATGTTGATGCCCAGCATGTGGCCCCAGTAGATCACGATCGCCATCAGCCCGGTGTTGAAGATGTAGATGGCGATCAGCCCGACGGCGGCCAGGATCGTCAGCCGCAGGTCCCCCAGCGGCAGCAGGTGGTCGATGAAGGCGGTGATCGCCAGCGGGAAGGCCAGTTCCAGCAGGCCCGAGACGACGGCACAGCCGAAATCCACCCAGAACAGTTTCATGTGCGGACGGTAGTAGGAGAAGAACTGGCGAAGCATTGGGCGGACTCGGTCTTTGGGTCAGTGCGGCAGGGCGACGGGGGTGCCATCGGCGCGGCTCAGCATCTCCATGGAGACACCGTAGATGCGCTGCAAGGCATCGGCGGTCAGAATCTGGCCCGGGGGCCCCTGAAGCGCCAGTTGGCCCGCCGAGAGGGCGACAATGTGATCACAATAACGCGCCGCCATGTTGAGATCATGAAGCACGACGATGACGGATCGTTGATGGTCCCGCGTCAGGCGTTTGACAAGGTCCAGCACCTCGACCTGGTGGGCGATGTCCAGCGCCGAGATCGGTTCGTCCAGCAACAGGCACCCGGCCTCCTGGGCGACCAGCATGGCAAGCCAGGCGCGTTGAGCCTCGCCGCCGGACATGGTGTCGACCTGTCGGTGGCGCATGTCGGTCAGGCCGCAAGACTGCAGCGCGGTTTCGATGGCGGCGCGGTCCTTCGGCCCCGGACGGCCAAGCGCGCCGTGCCAGGGGTAGCGGCCAAGCGCGACAAGTTCCTCGACCAGCATGCCTTCGGCGGGCGGCGTGTGCTGGGGCATGTAGGCCAGGCGGCGGGCATGGTCGCGGGCGGGCCAGTCGTGCAGCGGCCTGCCGTCGAAGGTGATGCGCCCCTGCCCGGTGATCTGGCGCGACAGCAGCTTCAGCAGGGTGGATTTGCCCGACCCGTTGTGCCCGATCAGCCCGATCATGCGGCCCTTGGGCAGGGTCAGCGTCAGCCCGTCCAGCAGGCGGCGACCGGGGACGTCATAGGTGAGGGTTTCAATGTCGAACAGGGTCATCGGGCACGTCTCAGCATCAGCCAGACCAGCCAGGGCGCGCCCAGGAGCGACGCGAAAAGGCCGAGCGGCAGGTCATAGGGAAAGCTTGCCATCCGCGCGCCGAAATCCGACGCGAGCATGAGCGCGGCGCCGATCAGGACGCTTCCGGCAAGGTGGCCGGACACCCGGGCCAGGCCAAGGCGACGGGCCAGGTGCGGGGCCATGAGGCCGACAAAGGACAGCGGGCCGACAAGGATCGTGGCCGCGCCGGTGGCGATGCCGGCGGCAAGGATGATGCCCAGACGGGCAAGGCCAAGGGGAACGCCGAGGCTGCGCGCGATGGGGCCGCCCAAGGGCAGGATCGTCAGCCAGCGGGTCATGGCGAGGCAGGCCGCCATCAGGATCAGGAGGATGGCCAGCAGGGCGATGGCGCCGGACGCCGTCAGCGCCGAGGCGGAGCCGGACAGCCAGGCGAGGATGGCGAAGCTGCGCATGGTGCCGGCGGCCATGATGGCCGACAGGATCGCGGTGGCAAGGGCCGACACGGCGATGCCCGCCAGCAGCACCCGTTCGGGGCCCATGTCCCTGCGCAGAACGTGATACGCCACCAGCGCCAGCGCGGCGGCGCCCCCTGCCCCCGCGCCCGCGGTCAGGGCCAGCGTCGTGGGGCCGGCGGCGGTGAAGATCACCGCCGCGTAGCCGATGGCGGCCCCGCCCGACACGCCAAGGACTTCCGGTGACGCCAGCGGATTGGCGGTGAGGCGCTGCAAAAGCGCGCCGGCCAGGGCCAGCAGGCCGCCCGCCGAGGCGGCGCCGATCAGGCGGGGCAAGCGGTTGGGCAGGAAATCGCGCGCCGTATCCAAGTCCAGCAGCCACCAGCCGTCGGGGAGCCGGCCGATCATGGCCAGCGCCACGGTGCCCACGGCGATCAGGACACCGAGTGTGGTGAGCAGGCGGGCGGGATGTGTGCGGCGCAGGATCAGCGCTTCGGTGGCCGGCGGGGCGGCGTTTCTGAGGCGGGGAAGAAGGGCCAGCAGCAGGGGGCCGCCGATCAGGCCGGTGATGGCGCCGGTGGGAAACATCTCTCCGAAGAGGCCGTTCAGGCTCAGGACCAGCCCATCGGCAAGCGACAGGATCAGCGCGCCTGCGACGGGGGACCAGGTGAGGATCTGGCTGGAATGGCGGGCCCCCAGTGCCCGGACGGCGGCGGGGGCGGCAAGGCCCACGAAGGCGACAAGGCCCACGGTGGCCGAGACACTAGCCGCCAGGATCACCGCCAGCATCACGGTCAGCGCCCGGATCACGGCGACGTTCATGCCCAGCGAAGCCGCGCCTTCGGCCCCGATCGACAGCACGCGCAGCGGGCGGGCGATGAGGGTTGTGGCGATGGCCCCGGCGGCAAGAACGAAGGCCAGGATGGCGGCGGGCGTCCAGCTGGTCTGGACCAGCGATCCGCCGTTCCAGATCACCAGCGAGAAGAGGTACTGGCCCTGCGACAGCGTGATCGCGGTCGCCACGGCCGAGGCGAAGAGACCGACCAGCATGCCGCCGATCACCATGGTTACCGGGTGAAAGGCGCGGGTCGCGCCCAGCCCCATCACCAGCAAGGCCGCCGCCCCTGCCCCGGCCAGCGCCACGGGCCCGCTGCCCCAGGCCAGCAGGTTCGGGGCCAGAACGGTCGCCATCACCAGCGCCAGCTGCGCGCCCGAGGAGATGCCGAGCGTGGAGGGATCCGCGACCGGGTTGCGGAAGACGGTTTGCAGAAGCGCGCCGGACAGGCCCAGCAGGGCGCCGGCCAGAAGGGCCATGAGCCCGCGGGGCATGAGGCCGAAGGCCAGCAGGATCTGGTTCAGCGTCAACGCGTCGGGATCGAAGGGCGGCAGCGGCCAGGCGGTTGTCAGGACCGTCGCCGCATGGTGCCAGAGCGCCACCGCGACCAGCAGGGCCAGCGCAAGGCAGATTCCCATGCGGCGGGTCATGCGGTGCCCCGCGCCAGCGCATCGGCCAGCAATGTGGCAAAGCGCAAACCGGCGGGGGTGCCGCCGAAAGGATTGATGGCGTCCAGGTGCAGGACCCGGCCTTCGCGCACCGCCGGCAGGTGGGTCCACAGCACGGACCGTTCCAGCGCCCGGCGGGCAAGGACGGGGATGCCGGAGACGGTGACGATGCGCGCCTGCGGCACCTCGGCCAGGCGTTCCAGCGGCACCGGGGCGGAAAAGGCAAAGCGGCTGGGGTGGGTCCAGGCGTTGGGCAGGCCCAGTCGGGTCAGGACATCGCCGAACATGCTGTCGGCGCCGAAGGCGCGGAAATGACGGGCGTCGCCGATGTCGACAATGTAGGTCGGTCGGTCGCGATAGGTGTCCAGCTGGTTGGAAAGGCGGGACAATGTCGACTCTGCCCGGGCAGCGGCCAAGGCGCCGGTGTCGGGCATGCCCAATGCGGCCGCCAGCCGGTGCAACGCGGCTATGGCCTTGGGCCAGGGCGGGTCGCCGGCCACGTAGAAGGGCAAGGCCAGGACCGGGGCGATGGAAGACAGGCGGCTTTCGATCTGGGTGTAGTAGTTGGACGACAGGATCAGGTCCGGCTGAACCAGCTGCAAAAGTTCGAAATTCGGAGAGCCGCGCAGCCCCAGGTCGACCATGTCGGCGGGCAGCACGGGGGTGATCGCCGTCTCGCGGAACCGGATCAGTTCGCAGGCGGCGACGGGCGGCGCGCCAAGGGCCATGGCGGTTTCCAGCATCGCCCAGTCGTTGGCCGCAAGACGCATCTGCCCCGCCCGTGCGGGCAGGGCAAACAGGGCCAGGGCGCCGGCCAGGATGGACCGGCGCCCGATATGGGAAGTGCTGCTTACCACTTGTAGGTCAGGCGGGCCTGCACGGTGCGTCCGTCGCCGTAATAGCACCCGAACGATCCGCAATTGGCGACATAGACCTCGTCCGTCAGGTTGGTGACGTTGACGGCCAGGTGGACGTTTTCGGTCAATTCGTACTCTCCGACGAGGTCCACGAGCACCACTTCGTCCAATTTGTACAAATTCGCCGCGTCGCCGAACCGGTCGCCGACATAGCGCACGCCACCGCCCAGCGTCAGCCCGTCCAGATTGCCGTCGAAGTCATGGGTCAGCCAGACGCTGCCGAAGTTTTCCGGCGCATTGGGCAGTTCCGCCCCGGCGTTGTCGCCGCCTTGCTGTTCGGTCTTGTTGTAGGTGTAGCCGGCGTGCAGGTTCCAGCCGTCCGCCAGGCTCATCACGCCTTCCAGTTCCAGGCCCTGGGATTTGACCTTGCCGATCTGGCGGGTGCCCGAGATGCCGTTTTCAGTGACCGTGGACGACACGTTGGTCTGGTCGATGCTGAAGACCGCCGCGGTGAAGAAGCCGTTGAACCCGTCAGGCTGGTACTTGATCCCGGCTTCCCATTGTTCGCCCTCGGTGGGTTTCAGCGCCTTGCCGTCGATGTCGGCGCCGACCTCGGGGTCGAAGGACGTCGAATAGCTGATGTAGGGCGCCACGCCGTTGTCCAGCAGGTAGGACGCGCCGATGCGGCCCGTCGTCGCCTGGTCGTCCTGGTCCGCCGGGGACGTGCCGGCGAAGTTGGTGTAGGTGGTGCCCGACTGGCTGACCCAGTCGTGGCGCAGCGCCATCGACAGGTTCAGCGCGCCGATGGTGATCTCGTCCTGGGCATAGACGCCGACCTGGTCGATCGTCAGGTCGTTTTCGGCCGTGTACCAGGGCGCCGACAGGTTGCCGTTGCCGTAGACCGGGTTTGAATAGCTGATCGGATCGGCATAGAGGAATTCGGTCTTGTCCCAGCTATCGTAGCGGCGCAGGTCCAGACCGAAGAGCAGGTTGTGCTGCAGCCCGCCCAGGATCACGTCGCCCGACACGCGGGTGTCGAGGTTCAGCGTCGAACTGTCCTCGTACTGGTTGTTGGCGCCCCTCGTGATCGTGTCGCCATCGGTGACGGCGTTGTTCACGTAGTACCCGGTATAGTCCCAGTCGAACTTCTGGTAGCGAAAGCCCATGTCCAGGTTCCATCCCGCGCCCAGGTCGCGGTTCAGTTCGAAGCCGATGTTGGCGATGGTGCGGTCGCTGTCGTCGTCATCCGGTTCGCCGGCGTAGAAGCTGCGCAGGTCGCGGCCGTCCTGCTGGCCGATCAGGTCATAGGGGATCCCGGCGGGCGAGATCGGGCTGTCCTTCTGGTAGGATCCCAGGAATTGCAGCGTGGTGCGGTCGTCGATCAGCCAGCGGGTGGCCAGGCCCAGATACCCCCGGGTGTTCTCCAGCTCCGACACGTCTTCCTTGGTCTGGCGCCCCACCGCGGTGATGCGGGCGGCAAAGCTGTCGGAAAAGGCGCGGTTGATGTCGACGAAGGCCTCCGATGCCTCCGGATCGCCGATGCCCACGCCGGCCTCGCCAAAGTCGAGCATGTAGGCGCGTTTCTGGATCTGGTTGATCAACCCGCCGGGCGAGCCGGATCCGTACAGCGCCGAGGCCGGGCCGCGCAGGACCTCGATGCGTTCCAGCGAATAGGTTTCGAAGCTGGGCGCGCCAAAGTCGCGCATCAGGCGCAGGCCGTTCAGATATTGCGCGTTCGAGGCGTCAAAGCCCCGGATCGTCGGGGCGTCGAAGCGCGGATCGGTGCCGTAGGGCTGCGCGAAGACGCCGGTGGTATAGCGCAGCGTGTCGCCCAGGTTGGTGCCGCCCTGGTCCTCGATCTGGTCGCCGGTGATGACGGTCACCGATTGCGGCGTCACCAGCAGCGGCATGGTCGACTTGGTGGCCGTTTGCGCCGAGTCGGCGACATAGCCCGCGACGGGCGCGGTGGCGTCGCCGCCGCCGATCTCGATCTCGCCCAGGTAGACGATGTCGGCGGTGGATTGCGCCATCGCGGCGCCCGACAGCGCCAGAAGACTGACGCCGGAAAGAAGAAGATATCCCATGGATCTGGTCATTGGTGTCCCGTCCGCGCTGAAAATTTATCCCGAGTGTTTAGCTCAAGATTTCGCGATCGGCTTGAATGAGGCATGCGCCGTTTGAACGATCCGATGCAATTTGCCCGCGCCGCCACTGGGCCGGGGTCTGACCATAGGTTGCGCGGAAGGTGCGGGTCAGGTGGGCCTGGTCGGCGAAACCGGCCTCCATCGCGATTTCGGCCAGGCGCAGGTCGGCCTTTTGCATCAGGTCGCGGGCGGCCTGCAGGCGGATGCCGGTCATCCAGCGCTGCGGCGTCTCGTCGGTCGACGCCTTGAAGGCGCGCTGGAACCAGCTGACCGACAGGCCCGCCATCTCGGCCAGTTCGCCGACGCCGATCTGACGGTGCAGGTTGGTGCGCACGTGGGCGGCCAGGCGGCGCAGGGTCACGGGCGGCAGGCCGCCTTTCTGCGGTTCGGGTTCGTTTTTCAGGTCCAGCACCTCGGCCAGAAGCGCGGTCAGCAGCGCGTCCATCATCATGTCCGGACGGCGGGGCGTGGCGACCTCGTCCGCCAGCAGGCGGGCCAGCGGCTGGATGCGGTCACTGGCCCCGTGGAACTGCGGCAGGGCCAGGGGCGCGTCGGAGCCTATGCGGCGCGCCAGCGCGCCGGTTTCGAAATGCAGGTCGAGGTGCACGAAATCCTGCGCTTCTCCGATCTCGCTCCACAGGGGCATGCCGGGCGGGACGTAAAGCGCGCGCACGCCGGATTGCCATCGGCCGGACGGGTCGTGGCGCATGCGCATCGCGCCCGGCTGGTCGTCAAGGAACACCACCACCCGGGGATCGGGCGAAACATAGAACCCGCCCCCGCCCCCCTGCCCGCGCGCGTGCCACAGGTCGGCGATGACCCCGCCAAGCCGGCGCACCTGAAGCGGCCGGATGGGTTCGATATGCCGGATCTGCGTGGTCATGCGGGGCATGAAGGTCATCGGGCGCTCATGCTCAGCTGTGGGACCAGTAGGCGGCGATATAGCTGTGCTCGGTGGTGCCGCCGTCGGCCTTGTAGGCGGCGCGGACCTTCTGGACACAGGATTTTTCCCCGGCGAACCACAGGAAGCCCCCGGTCCATTCCGCGCGCTCGGCGAAGGCCAGGTCGGACAGCGCCGGGCTGTCGCCGCGGCGGTGCCAGGTGATCGCGATCCCCGGATGGTCGGGCATCGGATAGCCGCAATCGGCGCCGGCATCGCAATGCAGGTCGACGGCGCCGGTGACGTCCCCGGGCAGGGTTTCAAGGATCCGGGCGATGGCCGGAAAGGCGGTTTCGTCGCCGAAGACGCGGATCCGGCGGGTGACGGAGAGGTCGGGAATGCCGCCGCCGCCCGGACCGGTCAGCCCGACGATCGTGCCTTCGGTGGCGGCGCCGGCCCAGTCCGTCACGCGCCCGCCATCGTGGCGGAAGACGTCAAAGGTCATCTCTCCCGCGTCGGGGTCGACAGCCCGGGCGGTGTAGACGGGACGGTGCAGCGCCTTGTCTCCGGTCGGCCAGCGGGTGGATCCGTTTTCGGCCAGCACCGGCCATTCGGCCTGATCGACGGGAACCGGGGGCAGCAGGATGCGGAAGTGGATGGACTTGTCGCTGAACAGCGCGAAATCGTCCGCCTTGATCCGCACGCGCAGGAAATCGGTGCCCAGCGGCGTGACATCGCGCACGGTGACCATGCGGAAATTGGGCGGCGTGCTCCCTGCCCCGGTATCGCCGGACCAGCGCAGGGCAGTCATCGCGTCGGGCAGCGCCGTGGCCAGGCGGTCGACCAGGTATTCCTGCATGTTGTACAGCTGATCTTCCTGGGTGGCCTGCAGGGTGATGGCCAGCCCGGTGTCGGCGTCCGCAAAGCTCATCCGGCAGGGGCCGAAGGCCACGGTCAACCGGGTGTCGGTGCGTTCCAGCAGGGGCATGTCGTAGGTTTCCGCGTCCTCCAGCACCAGCGTCCGGACATCGGACAACGGCACGCCGGGCAGAAGCGCCTCGCGGCTGCGGGTGATCGTGGGTGCGTCTGTCATGTTGGGGCCCGTCAGCATTGGGGGAAGCCTGCGCGGGGCGGCGCAGGGGGAATCCGGGTGGAAGACATTGTGGCTGAGCGGGTCGGGATCGCGCCCACGTGGCGGCAATTTGCCCCGGCCTAGATTTCCAGAGCAATTTTGTCAAGAACTGCGCGGACAGGCGAAGCCCGCAACGGCCCGCGCGGTCAGGTCTTGGGCGGGCCGTGGTCAGGATGGTGGCGGATGGCGCTTATTGGGGGAAGATCGTGGTCCAGTCGTTGGCCATGTCGATCACGGTCCAGCCGTAGGTGGCGGCGGCGTCGAGACCCTTGTCGAGCTGGCCGACGCTGGACTGACGGTCATAGGCCCATTCGCGTGTGGCATCCGTGTGGTGGACGAAGGCGCAGAAATGGGGGCCGTCGGTGATGCAGGTGTATTGCAGCATCTGCAGGTCGCCGTCGGAATTGCCGAAGGCGGCGACGGGTTTCTGGCCGATGTGCATCTGGATACCCACGGGCTTGCCGGGGCCGTCGTCGACGAAATCGATCGCGGCTTCCTTCAGCAGGACGGGGGTGCCGTCGGGGATGTCGAACGTCAGCTTGCCGGTGCTGCCCACGGTCTGGGCGGGGGGCACGCCGTAGAGGTCTTCGGCGAAGACGCGCATGAAATCGATGCCGCCGCCCGAGACGATGAAGGTCTGGAAATCGTTGGCGCGCAGGTAATCCAGCAATTCGACCATCGGCTGGTAGATCATCCCGGTATAAAGCCTGTCCGTTTCGGGGTTCCTGGCGGTGGCGATCCAGTCGCTGACCACCTTGGCGAAATCGGTCGTGGACATGCCGGCATGGGTCGCGGCGATGATCTGCGCGGCGGCTTCGTGGCCGCCGGACAGGGCGGCGGGGATGTCGCCCTTCAGGATCGAGGCGAAGGGTTCGGTGGTGGTCCAGTCGGGGTTCTGCGGGGCCAGCGCCTTGACCCGGTCGATGGCGAAGGCAAGCTGGACGTACATGGGTTTCTCGGCCCAGAGGGTGCCGTCGTTGTCGAAGACGGCGATCCGGTCGGGGACGGGGACGAAACCTGCGCCGCCCTCGATGGTCATGTCCTCGACGAAGGAGAGGATGGCGCTGCGGGTCGGCCCGTCGGCCCAGGAGGGCAAGGGCGCGTCCTGGGCCAGGATCGGCGCCGGGAGGGTGAGCATGAGGGCCAGGATGGACGCTGTGAAACGGGGTCTGAGGATGGGCATGGGAACCTCCCTTGACCGGGGGGCGCAGCCCGCCCGGGAAACTGATACCGACGCGGCCAGTCTAGGCCGAGATGAGGGCATCCGGGAAGTCCCGAATATGGGACCATGAAAATGTCCCACGCGTGGGACATTTGCCGGCATCAAGGATTCCAATGGGTTACAGAGGCGGATTAACCGAATGTTAGGAACCGGTGGCGGCGGTTGGGGACGCGCCGCAGGGGAAGGCTTGGGGGGAAACGGTGCGAAATCGGGCTGGAACAAGCGCCGGGAGCAGGTCGGTCCGGGTCGTTGGATGTGACCGGGACCGGGGGGGTCACCGCGTGGCGAAATCGTCCGTCGCCAACGACACGGCCCCGGCCGCCGTCATCGGGTCAGGGCGCGCCGCGTTGCGCATGAAGCGGCCCGGCGGCTGGCCGACATGACGGCTGAAGGCCGTGCTGAAGGTGCTGGCCGATCCATAGCCGATCCGCCCCGCCACGTCGTCCAGCGAATGTGTCCCGTCCCGCAGCAGCGACTTGGCGACCGCCATGCGCCACGTCAGAAGATATTCCATCGGTGTCATCCCGACCGTGCGCGAGAACCTGTCGAAGAACGCCGAACGCGACATGCCGACCTCGCGCGCGAGGTCGGTTGCGGTCCAGCTTTGGTCGACATTGCCGTGCATCAGGCGCAGGGCCGTCACCACGCGGTCATCCGCCAGCCCGCGCAGCAGGCCGGGGCCGGACGTTGCGCCCGGCACCGATCTGAGCGCCTCGATCAACAGGATCTCGACCAGGCGTTCCAGGATCATGTTGCGGCCGGTGTCGTTGCGCGCGGCCTCGTCGCCGACTAGGTGCACAAGCAGGGTCAGCCGCGCCGCACCACGAATGTGGATCACGTTGGGCAACAGCGACACCAGCAGGGCCGCGTCGGGCGAGCCAAAGCTGAAATAGCCGCCGAATTGGCGCATCTCGGCCGGGCCGGTCTGGCGCCCGTGCCGAACTTCGGCCCCGGTCGGATCCATGCGCCCGGGGTCGGCCTTGCGCCCCGCCGCGCCGGGCGCGGACATGGTGAAGGCCGGGGTGGCGGGCAACAGCACGAAATCGCCCTGTTCCAGCAGGATCGCCGGCGCGCCATCCACCGCCAGCAGGCAGGTGCCCAGCGTCATGGCGCAGAAGCCCGGATGGTGGAACGCCGGGTAGCGCACGGCCCAGTCGCCGGCGCCGCTGATCCCTTTCGAGAACACGGCCCTGGGCCGCAGAAGGCGGATGATCTGTTCAAGAGGGTCGGACATATTGGACTGTCGCCAACGAATTCTGGACTTTTGATCGCTGATTGTCCTGATTTTGCCATCCATGTCCGTGTCGTCAACGTCAAATGCAGGAGACCGACATGAAGACTGTGCTTAATACCGGCTGTTCATCGGGCTACGGGCTTGAAACCGCGCGCCACTTTCTGGACCGGGGGTGGAACGTGATCGCCACCATGCGCACCCCGCGCGACGGCTTGTTCGCCGCGTCGGACCGCCTGCGCCTGCTGGCGCTGGATGTGACCGACCCCGACAGTATCGGGGCGGCGATCGGGGCCGCGGGGCCCATCGACGTTCTGGTCAACAACGCCGGTATCGGGATCGTGGGCGCGTTCGAGGCAACGCCGATGGCGCATGTGCGCAAGGTGTTCGAAACCAACACGCTGGGCACGATGGCCATGGCGCAGGCGGGGTGATGCGGGCGACCTGGCGGTCAGCCGTCAGCCGTCGGCGGAATCGGCGACGACCTTTTCGAACACGGACAGGGTGGCGTTGGACACGTGATGTTCGATGCCTTCGGCGTCCAGTTCGGCGACGTCTTCGGGCACGCCCATCTTGATCAGGAAGGCGACGACCGTCCGGTGGCGCGCACGGACGCGGGTTGCCATGGCGGCGCCCTCTTCGGTCAGGAAGACGCCGCGATAGGGGCGCGAGGTGGCCAGGCCTTCGCGTTTGAGGCGGGCGATGGACTTGGTCGCCGTGGGCTGGGACACGCCCATGCGTTCGGCGATGTCGGCCACGCGGGCCTCGCCCAGTTCGGCGATCAGGTCGCTGATCATCTCGACGTAATCTTCCAGCAACGCGGCGGCCTGCGCCGTCCGGGCACGCGCGAACCGCTTCGCGGGATTGTCCGGCTTGTCGTTGTCCAGAGTCGTGTCGGTCACGGCAGCAATCCTTCGGGCAGGTTAACTTTATAGCAAAGGCCAAGATTTTTTCCAATCCTTGGCGTGATCCCCGTTTTCGCAGGCGGGCCGGGGACCTGTGCCTCTTGCCAATGGTATAGCCATGGCTATCTCTGATGACGATCTGACGTTGATCTGCCCCGGAGACCCAGGCTTTGTCCAACCTATCGGCACGGACCCAAAGTGGAATTGCGGCTGTCTTGCGCGGCGATGCGCGCGGCTGGCGCAGCCGGCTGCTGTTCGCGGGGCCGGCGATTGTCGCGTCGGTCGCCTACATGGATCCGGGCAATTACGCGACCAACATCCAGGCCGGCGCGGGCTATGGGTACCAGCTGTTGTGGGTGGTGCTGCTGGCCAACCTGATCGCGATGCTGTTCCAGGCGCTGTCGGCGCGGCTGGGCATCGTGACCGGCCGCAACCTGGCCGAGATTTCGCGCGATTCCCTGCCCCGCCCGCTGGTCTGGGTGATGTGGGCGATTTCGGAGCTGGCGGCGATGGCCACCGACCTGGCGGAATTCCTGGGCGGGGCGATCGGCCTGGCGCTGCTGTTCCACCTGCCGCTGATCGTGGGCATGACGATCACGGCGATCGTCACCTACGCCATCCTGATCTTCGAGAACCGGGGGTTTCGCCCGATGGAGCTGATCATCGGCGCGATGGTCGGGGTGATCGGGCTGTGCTACCTGGCCGAGGCGCTGATTGCGCCGGTCGACTGGGCGGCGGCCGGGGTCGGGTTGATGACGCCGGTGCTGCCCGACCAAATGGCGCTGACGATTGCGGTGGGGATCATCGGGGCGACGGTGATGCCGCATGCGATCTACCTGCATTCGGGGCTGACGCAGTCGCGCGCGGAGGTGCGCGACGACGGCGACCGGCGCATGCTGCTGCGGTATTCCAACATCGAGGTGGTGCTGGCGCTGGCCGTGGCCGGGTTGGTCAACATGGCGATGGTCGTCATGGCGGCCAGCGCGTTTCACCAGGGCCATTCCGACGTGGCCGAGATCGAGACCGCCTATCACACGCTGACGCCCCTGCTGGGGGCGGCGGCGTCGGGGATCTTTCTGACGTCGCTGATCGCGTCGGGGGTTTCCAGTTCGGTGGTGGGCACGATGGCCGGGCAGATGATCATGCAGGGGTTCCTGCATATCCGGGTGCCGATCTGGGTGCGGCGGCTGGTGACCATGGTGCCGGCCTTTGCGGTCGTCATCGCCGGGGTGAACGCGACGCAGGCGCTGGTGATGTCGCAGGTGGTTCTGTCGCTTGCGCTGCCGGTGCCGATGCTGGCGCTGCTGTACTTCTCGTCGCGGCGCGAGGTGATGGGGGCGTTCCGGATCGGGCTGCCGCTGCGCATCCTCGCCGCGCTTGGGGCCTGCGTGGTTCTGGGGCTGAACGTCGTGCTGCTGGCGGGGGCGTTCGGGGTGCCCGTTCGGTTCCTTGGCTGAGGGCCGGTTCTGCCGCGGGACTGGTGCGCCGGGTGGCGGATGGCGGGCCGGAGTATTTGGACAAAGGTGAAGCAGGGGCCGCGCGCCCGGGCGGCGGGATCCTGCGGGACAGGCCCATGACCCATGACATAGGCCCATGACATCATGCCATATATGGATCCATATATGGCCCCGCGGGGCATCCGCGGGTAGGCCGGATTGGACAGGGACAATCGGACAGGGACGAAGGTGGAGTTTCAGGCGGGGGGGAGCCGGAGCGGGCGAGAAACGGGGTGACAGGATCCATGCGAGCATTCCAGACGCCGGTCCCCGCCGAGGGGTGCGCCCCCGTGGTGCAGGTCGCAGGCATCGGCGGACCGGGGTGCGCGTTCGATGGTGAAAGGTGGGCGGCCGATGTCTTCGGGCGGATCTGAGACTGTCGAGGGCGCGACGCCGGGCGGGCCGCATTCCGTCCTGATCGTCGAGGACCAGGAACATACCGCCAGCCGCTTTGCCCGCGCCGTCGACGCCAGCCCCGAGCTGACCGTTTGCGGCATCGCCCGCGACCTGGCCCATGCCTGGGCGCTGTTCGAAAGCCGGAGACCGCGGTTCGTGCTGACCGACCTGGGCCTGCCGGACGGCTCCGGGGTCGAGATCATCCTGGCCGCCGCAAAGGCGGAGTGGGCGTGCGACTGCATGGTGATCAGCGTCTTCGGCGACCGCCGGCGCGCGATGGAGGCGATCCGGGCCGGCGCACGGGGCTACCTGCTGAAAAGCGATCCGGTGGACGAGGTGGCGCGCCAGATCCTGGAGGTGATCGGCGGGGGCAGTCCGATGAACCCGAAGATCGCGCGGTATCTGCTGGACGTGATGGGCCCGGCCGACAATGACGCGGCCCTGCCCGACCAGGAAAGGCTGACCCAGCGCGAACACGAGGTGCTGAGCCTGGTGGCGCGCGGCTACAAGCGCCGCGAGATCGCCGACCTGCTGAACATTTCCGTTGGCACCGTCGGGATTCACATCAACAATACCTACAAGAAGCTGAAGGTCGGCACGAACATAGAAGCGGTGGCAAGGGCATCGAAAATCGGACTGCTGTAATGCGCCGGATCCTGGCGGGGCTGGGGGCGAGCATGGCCCTGATCGCCCTGATCATCGGAGCGATCGCGCTGCTGCCCGCCGACCGGGGCCACGAGATCGGGGGTGCGGCGCTGTTTCGCACCGCGCTGTTCTGCCCGCTCGGCGAGGGCCAGGACGGGGACGAGAGCGAGGACGGGTGCGCCGAGCCCGCGGTGGAGGTCGCCCTGCCCCACCACGTGCGCCCGCCCGCCAAGGATGCCATCCACAAGGTGCGCTATTCGGTGACCTTCGACCGGGCCGGGACCCGGGACGGGGTGACGGCGGTTTTCCTGCCCGAATTTTCGGACGCAGTGTCGATATCGGTCAACGGCTGGCGGCAGACGCCCGAGCCCTGGGCGCCCGGGGCGGAGAGCGAGTTTCATCACTGGCACAGGCCGCTGATCGCCATGGTGTCCAACGCGCTGCTGACCCCCCAGGGCAACCGGCTGGACATCGACCTGGCGGCGCAGGTCTACCAGGATATCGCGCTTGCGCCGCTTTACACCGGCGATGCCGCCGCGCTGGACCTGGCCTATCAGCAGGTGCTGATCGTGCGGGTCGGCATGGCGCGGGTGAACCTGGCGCTGGTCGGGCTTGCCGGGGCGGCGTTGCTGGCGTTCTGGCTGATCCATCGCCGCGACATGGCCTACCTGTGGCTGGGGCTGGCCAGCATGGCCAGCGCGGTGGTCTGCTATCACTGGGTCTATCCGAACCTGATCGCCGATTACCGCAGCTGGATCACCTTCTGGAACACCGCCGCCGCGCTGCAGGTCTGGTGCATGCTGAGCTTTGTGACGATGCTGCTGGGCGCGCGCCTGCCGCGGCTGCGGCTGGGCACGCTGGTGCTGCTGCTGGGCGGGACCGTGGTGCTGGTGCGGCTGCCGGCGGATGAATTCGCCGTCGCGATCGCCGCCTACCAGATCGGGTTCCTGGCGCTGGCGGTCACCATGCTGACGGTGCTGGTGGCGTACCGGGGCGGCACGACGGCGCTGAATTTCGGCGTGCTGTTCGGGCTTTACGGGCTGGCCGTGGCGCTGGCGCTGTCGCAGTGGGTGTCGCGCCACCTGTGGGTCGACTGGGCGCCGTCGGTCATCGCCTCGGTGATCCCGGTGGTCTATATCATATCGCTGCTGTGGGTGATCTTTTACGAACTGGGCCGGTCGATATCGCGCTACGAGGACCTGACGGCGTCCCTGCAGGAGAGCATCGACGAGAAGACCGCCGCGCTGCAGATGTCCTATGAACGGCTGGCGGTGCAGGCGAAGATGAAGGCGGTCGACGAGGAACGCCAGCGGATCCTGCTGGACCTGCATGACGGGATCGGCGGGCAGCTGGTGAACATGCTGGCCTACATGTCGACGCAGGCCGACCCCGACAGCGTGCTGGAAACCGCGATCGAGGATGCGCTGCGCGACATGGGGTTGATGATCGACAGCCTTGAGGCCGGCGACAGCATCGCCACCCAACTGGGCCTGCTGCGCGGCCGGCTGGAACCGCTGTTCAAGGCGCATCACGTGGACCTTGTGTGGCGCATCCGGTCGGATCCGCGCCTGTCCGGGTCGGGGCCGTCGCAGAACCTGACCCTGCTGCGCATCGTGCAGGAGGCGATCACCAACGCCGTGCGCCACGCGCAGGCCCGCACGATCACCATCACCGCGACCGAATTGTCGATCGGGGTGGCCGATGACGGCCATGGGTTCGATCCCGCCGAGGTGCGCGGGCGCGACCGGGGCGGCATCGGGCTGACCGGCATGACGCGCAGGGCCCGGGCCATCGGCGTGACGCTGGACATCGACAGTTCGCCCCGGGGCACGCGGGTGGATCTGTCGTGGTCGGGGGATGCGGAGGGGGGCCGGGTTGAGGGCCGGGTTGAGGGCCGGGTTGAGGGTTGGGGCAGTCAATCTATGGATGTATAGAACGGGCGCCGCCCGGGGGGCGCGCGGCGGGTGATCCGCGGGACTTCCCGGTTCCATATTATCGTTTCATTTCAAGGCATTGATCACATACGGGAAACCTTTCCCGATCGGCAAAATCCCCCGGATGCCATTGAAAATGTGATACTTTCCCGGCCGAGGCGGCGGAATGGCGCCGGAATGGGCTTTTCCGGGGGCCGCGGGTCGCGATCTTCCGCCCAGAACTCCACCCAAAGTTGACAGGTGGGTGCGCACAATGTCACCCCGAACTGCCGGCATGCGCGACGGGGATGTCCCGGCGGACGGGACGTCGCGACACCCGGCGTCATTCAACCGAACGCCCCGGCGTTCACGTATTGGTAACGCGCAGCCTGGCGCCATGACCGGCCCCTGCCCTGCGCCCTGATCTGAGGTGGGGCATTTGACCGACACTTGGTTTGACGACAACTGGTCCAAAGAGACGGCGGGCACGTTTGCCGCCCGGCTGCGTGCCCTGGCGGATACGTCGAATTTCAGCTTTGGATCGGGGGGGGCGGTCGGGTTGCCTGGGCTGCTGGCGGCCGGGCGGGTTTCGGCTTTGGGAACAGCGTCGGGGGCAGCGTCGGGGGCAGAGATCACGGCTTCGGCCTTGCAGAGCCTTGCGGTGGAGAGCGCCGATGACGCCGATGACGGGCTGCCCGACATCGCCTTTCGGGTCGGCAATGCCTGGTCCACCGGGTTCACCGCCTACATCGACATCGCGAACACCACCGACGCGGTGATCGAGGATTTCGAGATCCTGATCGAGGATCCGGATTTCTCGGTCTCCAACATCTGGGGCGGGGCCGTGACGGAACTGGACAACGGCGACATCGTGATTTCGGGCCTGGGCTGGACGCTGGACCTGGCGCCGGGGGCCAGCGTGTCGCTGGGGTTCAACGGCAGCGGCGTGGCACCGGATGACGGCAGCATGACCTTTTCGGTGGTGATCGACGGCGAGACCTACGTGCTGGGCGAGGATACGGTGACCGGGGAGCCGGGGGATACGGGCGACACGGGTGACACGGGTGATACGGGGGCCGATACCGGGACGGATGGCGGGACCGACACGGGCGATGCCGGTACGGACACGGGGACCGACGCGGGGTCGGACGCGAACCTGCCGGACTTCACCTGGCGGCTGGACAGTTCCTGGGACGGCGGGTTCACGGCCTATGTCGACATCGTCAACGACACCGACCGGGTGATGGAGGATTTCCAGATCCTGATCGAGACCCCGGGCTTCGACGTGTCCAACATCTGGGGCGGCGTGGCGAGCGAGCTGGACAACGGGGATATCGTGATCTCGGGCGTGAGCTGGACACGGGACGTGGCGGCCGGGGGGACGGTATCGCTGGGCTTCAACGGTGCGGGGGCGGTGCCGGATGCGGGCAGCATCAGGTTCACCGCCGTGATCGACGGGCAAAGCTACGTGATCGGGGAAGACAGCGGGCCGGTGGATGACACGCCGACGGTGCCGGATGATACGGGCGATACCGGGGATACGGGTGATACAGGCGACACGGGCGACACCGGGGGTGGCGATGACACGCCGGTGGATCCGGGCGATGATGGTGACACCAGTGACAGCGACCTGACGCCGGTGGTGACCTTTGCCATCACGTCGGACTGGGGCAACGGGTTCAACGGCGAGATCACGGTGACCAATGACACCGGCACGACCATCGACAGCTGGTCGATCCTGATCGAGGACGCGGGGTTCACCGTGTCCAATGCCTGGGGCGCGACATACGACAACGAGGCCGACGGCGACGTGCTGCTGGTGGCCAGCGACTGGACCACCGACCTGGACCCGGGCGAGACGCAGACCTTTGGCTTCACCGCCGCGGGCAGCGTGCCCACGGACGGGGTCGAAATGATCGTGACCGCCAATGGCGAGACCGACACGGTCGATACCGGCGGCGGGGATACCGGGGACACGGGTGGCACCGGCGATACGGGCGGATCGGACGGGGGATCGGACGGGGGATCGGACGGGGGATCGCCCTTCACGGCGGCGGATTACGAATCCGCGCTGAACATGTCGATGCAGTTCTACTATGCCCAGTATTCCGGCGACCTGCCCGACGATTTCCCCATCGCATGGCGCGGTGACAGTGCGCTGGACGATGGCGCGGACGTGGGTGTGGATCTGTCGGGGGGCTGGTACGACGCGGGCGATCACGTGAAATTCGGCCTGCCAATGGCGTTTTCGGCCACGATGCTGGCCTGGGGCGCGGCGGATTACACCGAAGGCTACGAGGCCGCGGGCGCCTATGACGACATCCTGACGCACCTGGACTGGGTGACCGATTATTTCCTGCGGGCCTATGACGACAAGGGCACGGCGGACCTGAGCGACGATGTATTCTATGCGCAGGTGGGCGACGGCAACCTGGACCATGCCTATTGGGGCGCGCCCGAGGACATGACGATGGACCGCCCGACCTATTCCGTCACCGCCGACAATCCGGGGACCGAGGTGACGGCGGAAACGGCGGCGGCGCTGGCGTCGGCGTCGATCGTGTTCCGCGAGGCGGGGCAGACGGATTATGCCGACGAATTGCTGGCCAAGGCGGTCCAATTGTACGATTTCGCCGAGACCTACCAGGGCAGCTATTCCGACGCGGTCCCGGAATCGACGGCCTTTTACAACAGCTACAGCGGCTACCAGGATGAATTGTCCTGGGGTGCGGCATGGCTGTACGAGGCGACGGGGGATGCAAGCTACCTGGCGCTGGCCGAGCAGTATTACCCGGGCGCCTCGACCGGCTGGGCGCTGAGCTGGGACGACAAGTCGAACGGGGTGGCGATGATGCTGGCCGAGGCGACGGGCGACACGCAGTACCTGGCCGATATCGACGCGCACCTGAACCAGATGATGGACCTGGCGCGCACGCCGGGGACCGACACCAACGACGGGCTGGCCTGGCTGAGCCAGTGGGGATCGAACCGCTATGCGGCGAACATGGCCTTCCTGGCGGTGGAACGGGCCGACCTGGCCGACCGGATGGGCGACCAGGATTATGCCGACGAGCTGCGGTTCTTCGCGTCGGACCAGATCGATTACATGCTGGGCGACAACCCGGACGGGCAAAGCTATGTGGTGGGGTTCGGGGACCTGTACCCGATGAACCCGCATCACCGGGCGGCGTCGGGGACGGACAGCGTGGGCGACGGTGCCGACAACCTGTACACGCTGACCGGGGCGCTGGTGGGCGGGCCGGATCAGGGCGGCAATTACAACGACGACCGGTCGGATTACGTGCAGAACGAGGTGGCGACGGATTACAACGCCGGCTTCTCGGGCGCGCTGGCGGGGCTGATCGAATACGACCTGTGAGGCCTGTGCCGCGCGGGCGGGATTATTTGCCGACCAGCCCGCGCGGGGTGCCCGCGATCAGCAGCGCCGCGTCGCCCATCGCCCGCAGGGGCGACACGTTGGGCGGCAGCGCCAGGTAGCGGGGGCGCCATTCGGGCTGGAACTTCTGCTTGAAGGCGCGCAGGCCCTCGAAATTGTAAAACGCCCCGCCGTGGCGGTAGATCAGGCTGCCGTAGCGGTTCCAGGACCGGGCCATCGACCGTTCCGACAGGCCCGACAGCGGCGCGGTGCCCAGGCTGAATTCCTCGGCGCCGGCAGTCTTGTAGTGGTCGATCAGGCGCAGGAACATGAATTCCATGATGCCCGACGCTTCCTCGGGGACATAGCGCATCAGGTCGATGGCGGCATAGCGGCCGCAGGAGGTCGCCATGATGTTGGAAAAGGCGATGATCCGGCCATCCTTGCGCACCACGCCCAGGTCGAAATGGTCCAGGTAGGCGCGATCGAACTTGCCCACGGAAAAGCCCTTTTCCCGGCCGGTCTTGCCGCCCAGCCAGGCATCGGAGATTTCGGCCAGGCGGTCCAGCAGGTCGGGCGCGTGGGGCGACGACAGGATCTCAAGTTCATACCCTTCGCGGGCGCGCTTGTTCAGGGCCGACCGCATGGTCTTGAACTTGGACCCCGAGAGCGAGAAGTCGGGCAGGCGCACGACGGCTTCTTCGCCCACCTTGTTCAGGGTGAACCCCAGTTCCGGCCAGAGCGACAGGTTGTCGGCGCTGACCTCGTAGAAGACGGGGCGGCAATTGGCGCGGATGGCGAGTTCGGAGAAGGTCCAGCACAGCCCCTGGAATTCGGATGCGTCCCCCACCGGGTCGCCAAGCGCGATCCAGGACCGGCCCTGCACGCCGTACATCAGGAACGCGCCGCCCATGTCCGAGAACAGCAGCCGCTTGTCGCCGGTCTGGCTTAGCCAGCCCTGCGGCGTGGCCGAGGCCCGCACGATGGCGGCGGCGCGGGCGAAATCGTCGGCATCGGCGGCGGCGGGGGCGTGGCGGCGCGACGGGCGCATGGCGACGTGCAGCGCGAAGAAGAACAGCAGCGCGGTGGCGGCCAGCGCCGCGCGCAGCACGCGGGGCGTGGCGGAAGTGGCCGAGAAATCCGTCCAGAGGTTGTTGGAATAGGGCACGGCCTTGTGGACGAAGAAGAAGAACGCGGCCGTGGCCAGGGCGACGGCGCCCACCATGGCGAACCAGCGGGCTTCGAACAGGCCCTGGGTCAGGCGGCCGGGCCGGTCGAAGGCGGTGCGGAAGGGCACCAGCCCCAGCGCGGCGGCGGCCAGGATCAGCGCGTTTTCCAGGTCGAACCCGTTCAGCAGCGCCGCGACCGAAGCGCCCGCCAGCGCCAGGATGGACAGCCAGAAGGCCGAGGACCGGCGCCGGGCCAGCCCCTGCGACAGGATCAGCAGCACGCCGCCCGCCACCGCCGAGGCCAGCGTGCCGCCTTCGAGCAGGAGCGAGCCGATGAGATCGCTTTCCTCCATCGCCTCGGACCGGACGGCGGGGATCATGGTGACCAGCAGCAGGTAGGTGCCAAAGCCAAAGGCGACCACGGCGACCAGCCCGGGCGCCAGCCCATGGAGCGTGGTGACCGCCGATTGCAGCGGCCCCGACAGGCGCCCCCACAGGCGGCCGCCGATGCCGCTGACGGTGCGGACCTCGTTCAGGGCGACGACGAGGAAGCCCAGCATGAAGGGCAGGATGTAGTAGATCAGCCGGAACAGAAGCAGGGCGGCGGCGGCGTCGCTGACCGGGACCTCGGGCGACAGCGTGGTGATCATGATGCTTTCGAAGACACCCACGCCGCCGGGCACGTGGCTGATCACGCCGACCATGGTGGCGGCGGCGAATTCGGCGACGAACATGGCGAAATCGGGTTTGCCGGCGGGCAGCAGCACCCACAGCACGTAGGCCGCCGCCGCCACGTCGACGACGGTCACCACGACCTGCCCGGCCAGGTCGCCGATCGGCGGCATGCGCAGGTCGTAGCCCCGAATGCGGATCTTGCGCTGGCTGATCGACAGGCCGGCGATCAGCAGCACGGCGATGGCCAGCCCCGCGCCGCACCACAGCTGGACGGTGGCGGCCGAGAACGGCAGGTAATCGGCCAGCGCCTCGGGGCGGATCATCAGCGCGGCGACGCCGATCATGCTGAGCCCGACGCCAAGCGCGATGGCGATATAGCCCGAAACCGCCGCGACCTCGAACGCGTTGAGGCCAACGGCGGAATAGATCCGGTAGCGCACCGCACCGCCCGACACGATCGAAACGCCGATCGTGTTGCCGAAGGCGTAGCCCAGGAACCCGCCCAGCGCGATCACGCCGGGGGTCAGCGTCTTGCCGATGTAGCGCAGTGCGTACCAGTCGTAGAACACCAGCGAGGCATAGCCCACGATGGTCGCCAGCACCGCCTGCACCAGAACGCCGGCCGGGATGGACCGGAAATGCGCGGCGACCTCGTCGAAATCGACGGGGCGCAGCAGGTGGTAGAGCGCATACAGCCCCGCCCCGAACAGCGCCGCCCCGACAAGGATCGGAAACAGCCGCTGCAGCGTCTGAAAGCCGGATCTGAACATCTTGGCGCTCCCCGAGCCTGGCGCGCGTCGTCCGTGCGCTGTGGCTGCCTGTACTCCATGCGCATTAGGAATTCGAGAACGTCCGTGCACCACATGCCAAAAAGTGCTGCATTCCAAGCTAAGTATCGGCGGCGCTTTGCGAATGCCCGGGTCCTTGCCGTGAAAAGACCGGGCCCGCGATGGGGCCCGGCCGGGTGTCATGAGCGGTGAACCGGCTTGCCGGTCAGTTGCCGGTGGGCAGGCCGATGCTGACGCCGTCCCTTTCCAGCGAATCCCGGATGTACTGGAACCGCTGGTAGGCCGAGAGCGTGATCGGGCCGGTGTAGGTTTCGCTTTGCAGTTTGCGGGGCGGGTATTTGACGTAGCTTTTCATCAGGTCCGTCACCTGGTCGTTGATGACCGGCAGGTACCATGTGCGTTCGGTGAAGTTGTTCATGAACAGGTCATAGCGTTCCTGCGGATCGTCGAGCAGGTTGAAGACCTGCGGCACCGTGGCGACGTAGCTTTCCGCGCCCTTCCAGCCGAGGTTGCTGTCGACGGCCAGGCCGCCGGTCTGGGCGCCATCGTCGCCGCGCAGGTTGAAGACGGCCTTGTAATGGCCGACCCGCGCCGCGCCCGGGGTCAGTTCGTTTTCGGTAAAGTAGAACCAGGCCGCGCGCGCGGAATCGCCCGTGCCGGTCCAGACCGGGGTCATGTCGTAGCTGTCGAAGACGATCGGCTGACCTTCGCGGTCCTGGGTGGGCAGGTCGATGCCGGCGACGCTGGCGAAGGTCGCCATCAGGTCCAGACCGCCGACCACGGCCGCGCTTTTGGTGTCGGGCGCGATCTTGCCGGGCCAGCGCACCATCGCGGGCACCCGGTTTCCGCCTTCGCGGACCGTCCCCTTGGTGCCCCGGAACGGCGTGTAGCCGGCATCGGGATAGACATCCTGCCAGGCGCCGTTGTCGGTGGTGTAGAAGACGATCGTGTTGTCGGCCTCGCCCAGTTCGTCCAGCTTGGCCAGGATGTCACCGATGCGGCTGTCCAGCTCGACCACCGAATCCGCGTACTTGGTCTTGGAGATCGACGTGTGTTCGAATTCCGGCGCCGGCATGTTCGGCTGGTGCACCTTCATGAAGTTCACGTTGATGTACCACGGTTCGTCCTTGGCGGCCGCGTCTTCGAGAAATTCGATCGCCGCCTTCTCGACGTAGCTGTCGAAGAAGGGAATGCCGACGACTCCCTGGTCGGGCGTGTCGACATACTGGCCGTTGATCTTGAAATCCTCGGTCGGGGCTTCGCCGGCCTTGCCCGACAGGGACCC
Organism: Marinibacterium anthonyi; assembly: GCA_003217735.2. GTDB lineage: Bacteria > Pseudomonadota > Alphaproteobacteria > Rhodobacterales > Rhodobacteraceae > Marinibacterium > Marinibacterium anthonyi. The sequence goes on from CP031585.1 coordinate 4,762,747, forward strand.
CTTGGTCACCTTCTGGAACATCGCCCGCAGGTCGTCGGGCATGTCCGGGAACCAGGTGGGATCGGCGTAGGTATAGGCGTTCAGGTGATAGAGGCCGACGTATTTCATCACGTCGTAGCCCTGGGCGTTGGGCAGGGCGTAATCGTCTTCGCCCAGGTGCCATTTGCCGGTGAAGTAGGTGTTGTAATCGGCCTTCTTCAGGACCGAGGCGAGCGTCCATTCCGCTGCCGGAAGGCCGCCGCCCTGCCCCTGGAAGGCCACGGTGGTCATGCCGGACCGGTTGGGGATGCGCCCGGTCTGCATCGCGGCGCGCCCCGGGGTACAGGACGGCTGGGCGTAGAAATGGGTGAACATCATGCCGTCATCGGCCAGCTTGTCGAGGTTCGGCGTCGGCATCCCCCGGGCCTCGCCGCCCAGGTAGGCGCCCAGGTCGCCATAGCCGGTGTCGTCCGAGATGATCAGCAGGATGTTGGGCTTGCTGCCCTTGGGGTCGCCCTGCGTCATGTCTTGCGCGGTGTCCTGCGTCGTGTCCTGCGCGAAGGCAGGGGTTGCCAGCGCGAGGCCCGCGGCGATCACGCCGGCGGCCAGGCGCCGGACAGGACGCCGGGTCGGGGTCCGCCATTGTCGGTTGCGGTCTTGGTCGTGCATTGTCTTTCCTTCCTCTGAGTAGCGGCGGCAGGGGTCTGCCACCCGGTCCGCGATCCCTGGGTCGACGTCAGGACCGCCGGATGTCGTTCGGTTTTTCCAGCCGGGCCAGCGCCTCGGCCTCGAGCTCGCGCAGGAGCGCTTCGTAATGCAGGACCTGGCGGGTGCCGCGCGATCCCGCCGCCCTCCAGCGCAGCAGCGCTTCGGTCGCCTCGGCGTGGTCGGCACAGATCGAACGGATCGCCTCGTCCGTGGACCAGATCCGGTAGAGATCCAGTTCGCACCGGGGATAGCGGGCCAGGAAGGATCCGAAGGTCTTCACGCTGTCCGGTCCCTTTTTGCCGAGATGGACGGATGGCCGCGCTGCCCTGGCTGACGGGTCCGCGGCCATCATCCTGGGGGACCTTCCGCAATGGAGTGCCGTTGCGGAAGGTACGAACATGTTCGCACACCCGCGAAACAGCCTGTCCGGGGGGCGCGAACCTGTGTCGCTGCCGTGGTGCGTGTCTTTTTTTCGAAGAAACTTCTTCGATTGTGAAAATCGATGAGGTCTAAGTGAGGCAACGAGTGAATCGGTGCCCAGTCATGACCCAAAGTCCCGCAACCCTTGAGGGGCGGAGCGATCCGCCGCCGTCCGAGGCTGACACGCGGGAGGAGCTGGACCGGGTGCTGGCCAGCGCCGCCTTCCCCGCCAGCGATCTGAGACGCGCGTTCCTGGATCATATCGTCACCGAAACGCTGGCCGGTCGGTCGAACCTGATCAAGGGGTTCACCATCGCGGTCGAGGTCTTTGGCCGCGACGAAAGCTTTGATTCACAGACCGACCCGGTGGTGCGGCTGGAGGCGCGGCGGCTCAGGCGCGACCTGGATTGCTATTACATCGACGCCGGACGCAAGGACCCGGTGCGGATCCACATTCCCAAGGGCGGCTATGTGCCCCAGTTCGACTGGCAGGTCCGGCCCGACCGTAAGCCCGCCGGGACCGAGGGCACCGAGAGCACTGCGGCCACCGGGGACGGCGTGGACCCCGAACCGCCCGTGCCGCCGGGCCGGCCGGGTGGGCGCCGCCGCGGGCTGGTCCTTGCCGGCGCGCTGAGCGGTCTGGCGGTGGTTGCGGCGGCGGTGGTCTTCTTTCGCGCGCCTGCCCCGCCCGCCCCCATGGCCTCCGCCGGGTTTCCCAACGTGGTGATCCCGCCCTTCCGGACCTCGGACACCTCCGAGACGTCGCGCGTCCTGTCGACAGGGCTGGGGATCGAGCTGGTGCAGAGCCTGACCCATTACGACGGCATGCGCCTGTTCCAGCCCCCCGATGCGTCCGGCTGGCAGCAGGCCCGGCCGGGGCTGGCGCCGTCCTACATCGTGCAGGGCAACGTGCTGAGCGAAGGCGATGTCGTCGATGTGTCGGTCCAGCTTCTGGATGCGGGTACGCACGAGGTCATGTGGACGGACGATTTCGTCGTGCCGCAGACGCCCGGCGCGCTGATCGCCATGCGCAACGAGATGTCGGCGCGGATCGCGTCCGCCATCGTGCAACCCTACGGGCCGCTGGCCGGGGCGGTGCGCAAGTCGGCGGCCTTTGCCGATCCCGGCAGCATGGACAGCTATCTGTGCGTGCTGCAGGCCCATGATTACCGGCGGTCCTTCGATGCCGCCCGGTTCGCGCCGACCCTGGCCTGCCTGGAAGCCGCCGTCGCGCGCCAGCCCGATTACAGCGATGCCTGGGCGCTGCTGGGGTGGATGCACCTGGATGCCGGGCGCTACCAGTTCCGCGCGCCCGAAGACCAGGCGTCGGAATACGAACAGGCGCTGGCCGCCGCGCTGACGGCGGTGGCGCTGGCGCCGCAGAACACGCTGGCGCTGAAGGCGGTGTCGTCGATCCGCCACCACATGGGCGATTACGACGAAGGCGAACGCCTGGCACGCGAGGCGCTGGCGCTGAACCCGTTCGATCCGGACACGCTGGCGCAGCTGGGCTGGCGCCTGGCCGCGCGGGGCAAGTTCGACGAGGCGGTGCCGGTGCTGGAAGAGGCGGTCAGCCGGTCGGTGTCGCCGCCGGGGTGGTATTTCAACATGATCGCCATCGATGCGCTGCTGAACGGCGATTACCGGGCGATGTGGCCGGTCGCCGTGCATGCGGCGAAGGAAGGCAACCAGATCGGCTATGGCCTGGCGGCGATCGCAGCGGCGGGCAATGGCGACGGGCCGACGGCGCGGGCCTATCTGGACCGGATGAACCCGGAGGCGCTGATCGCCACGGATCCGACAGCGTTCTTTCGCAATCACGGCGCAATCGACGCCATTCGGGACGCCTATGTCGCGGGGATGGCATTGGCGCGCGAGGCGGCCTTTGCCGAGTGACGGGCTGCGGGTTCAGCCGGCGATCCGCTTGCGGTAGGCGGTGGGGCTTTCGCCCAGCAGGTTGCGGAAGCGGCGCGAGAAATAGGACGGGTCGTCATAGCCCAGCTGAAACCCGATCTCGGCGGCGCCGAGGCGGGTGAAGGCCAGCAGGCGGGCGGCTTCGGTCATCAGGGCGGTTTCCAGATGGCGCGAGGCGCTTTGCCCGGTTACCGCCCGGCAGATCCGGTTCAGATGCCCCGGCGTGATCCCCAGCGCGCGGGCATGTTCGGTCAGGCGCCAGCCCTTCGACGCGGGGTCCGCGATCTGCGCCTGGAACGCCTGCATCCGCCGGTCCGACGGCGTCGTCTGCCGGCCTTCGGGCCGTGACGCCGCAAGGTCGGATAGCAGCCCATGGCTGAGCGCGACCAGCTGGCTGGCGCGGAACGCTCCGGAACCGGCGAATTCCTGTTCCAGCCGATTGGCCAGAACCTCTGAGAAGGCGGGCATCGGGCCGGAAAACGGCGCGCCCAGCGCGCGCGACAGCGCGGCCGAGCTTTGCGCGATGCCCGCCACCACCGGAGACGGGAAGGACAGCACCATCCCCTCGCAGCCGCGGCGGAACTGGAAGCCGTGCACGATACCGGCGGGGACATAAAGGAACATGCCGTCCGTCAGCCGGCTTTCGCGGGCGTCCAGGCGCACCTTTGCCTCGCCCTGGCGCATGAAAAACACCTGGCACATGGCGTGATGCCTGTGGGCCTGGATCACCCAGTCGTGCAGGCGCGCCCTGTCCCAGATCCGTTCGCAGTGGATCACGTCGGGAAAGGCGCTTGTCTCGCCAAACAAGGTGAATACGGGGATCTGCGGGCGCGGCGTCATGCACGAATAATGCCAGCTTTTGCCCTGCCCGTCCATTCGGCGCCACCCGCCCGGGCGCTATGATGGGCGCCTTGTCGGAAACGGAGGACAGCGCAATGGATACCCAGGTCGTCATCATCGGAGGCGGACCTTCGGGGCTGCTGCTGTCGCAGATGCTGAACCGCGCCGGCATTGCCACGGTCATCCTGGAACGGTCGTCGCGCGCACATGTGCTGTCGCGGATCCGGGCGGGCGTGCTGGAATGGGGATCGGTCGAGATGCTGCGCGAGGCCGGCGTGGGCGGGCGGCTGGACGCGCAGGGCATTGCCCATGACGGCACGTACATCACCGATGGCGACGACATGGTTCATATCGACTTTCGGCGGCTGACCGGCAAGCAGGTCATGATCTATGGCCAGACCGAGGTGACCGAGGACCTGTACCAGGCGCAGGACGCGATGGGCACGACGATCATCCACGGGGTCGAAGACGTGGTGATCGGGGACCTGGACGGGCCGGTCGCGCGGGTCGATTACACGGTGGACGGGGACCGGCGCAGCCTGACCTGCGCCTATGTCGCCGGCTGCGACGGGTTCCACGGGGTCAGCCGCAAGACCATCCCCGAGGCGAAGCGGCGGGACTTCGAACGGGTCTATCCGTTTGGCTGGCTGGGCATCCTGTCACGCACGCCGCCGGTGAACGACGAACTGATCTATGCCAATTCCGACCGCGGCTTTGCGCTGGCGTCGATGCGCAACCCGAACCTGGTGCGCTACTACGTGCAGGTGCCCCTGACGGACCGGGTCGAAGACTGGTCCGACGACAGGTTCTGGACCGAATTCCGCCAGCGCATCCCGACACGCGCGGCCGAGAAGCTGATCACCGGCCCGTCGATCGAGAAATCCATCGCGCCGCTGCGCAGTTTCGTCAGCGAACCGCTGCGGTGGGGGCGGCTGTTCCTGGTGGGCGATGCGGCGCATATCGTGCCGCCGACGGGGGCCAAGGGGCTGAACCTGGCGTTTTCCGACGTGCATTACCTGGCGCCCGCCCTGATCGACGCGCTGACGACGGGCGGGACAGGCGGCATCGACGGCTATTCCGACCGGGCGCTGCAACGGATCTGGAAGGCCATGCGGTTCTCGTGGCAGATGACGACGATGTTGCACCGCTTCGACGGCGAGGACAGTTTCGCCGCCCGGTTGCGCCGGGCGACGCTGCAGCACCTGGCCGCGTCCGAGACCGCGCAGAAGGATCTGGCCGAAAACTACGTCGGCCTGCCCTTTTGACGCAAGGGCGCGGGACTTCCCCCGGTCATTCGCTCACAGGAATGCCGCAAATTGACTTAATAAAATCTTTCTAACCAATTGACCCGACAATGAATCGGCCTAAGCGGATTGACTTTCCCTGCGGTCATCGGAAGTGTCCCCGTGCGGTTTCGCTGCCTCTCTGGACGGGGCCGCATTGAATAATGACGTGCTGGGGAAATCACTTTGCAGTCCAACAGTTTTCACGGCCTGTGCTCGGTATGCGGGCATACTGGCGAGTTTGTTCGAGGCGATCACAAGTCGCTGCGCGAGTCTTACCCCTGCCCGAACTGCCGCTTCACCGTGCGCTGGCGCGACCAGGCCGGCATCATCACCGACGAGTTCGGTCGCGGTCAGGCCCTGTCCATCGACCAGCTGGTGTCGAAGGGTTTCCTGAACGACATCTCGATCTTCGAACCGGCCCTGCGCGGCCCCTTCGTGTCGCGCATGAAGGGACTGCCGAAATACGTGCAATCCTATTTCCGACCCGACCTGCCGCTGGGTGACGTGGCCGAGGACGGGGTCCGCAACGAGGATCTGACCAAGCTGACCTTCGACGAGGACACGTTCGACCTGATCATCACCAGCGACGTGATGGAACACCTGCCCAACATCGAAGCCGCCTTTGCCGAGACCCTGCGCGTGCTGAAACCGGGCGGGATCCACATCTTCTCGATCCCCAACGACTATCCCTTCCCCGACCGGATGGAACCCCGCGTCGCCATCAAGAACGGGCAGGAGATCAACCTCAAGCCGCCGCGCTACCACAATTCCGGCGATGGATCGCAATGCCTGGTCTACACCGATTACGGCGCCGATATCTCGGACCTGATCCAGTCGCTGGGCGGCCGGCTGATCGTGGCGCGCCGCAGCGGCGTGCATGATCCCAGCTACTCCAACGCGACTTTCGTGATGCGCAAGGTCGCCTCGGCCGGGGCGCGCCGGCCCGGATCGCCCGAAGCGGCGGCGGCCGCAGCCTCCGCACAGGCCCGCATTCACGCGGCGCCGGCCACGACGACCGCATCGCGCGGCCTGAAATGCCCGATCTGCGAGGGCACCGAATTCGAGGATTTCAACGGGCGCAAGAACGCCCGGTGTTCCACCTGCCGCGGGGTCGAACGCAACCGCGTGATGTGGATGGTGCTGGACAGGCTGGGCGCCTTTGCCGAAGGCCAGCGGGTGCTGCACCTGGCCCCCGAAATGGGTCTGGCCAGGAAGTTCGTCGAACTGTCGGGCGACAAGTATGTCGGCACCGACATCGACCCGGACCGCTACAAGAGCAAGTTCACCACGATCCGCAAGCTGGACCTGTGCAGCGACCTGGGCGACATCGCCGACAACAGCTTTGACCTGATCCTGCACAGCCACGTGCTGGAACACGTCCCCTGCGACATCAAGGGCGTCCTGGGCGAACTGGACCGGATCCTGGCGCCGGGGGGCATGCATTTCTTCTCGGTCCCGATCCGGGGCGAACACACGGTCGAAGACCTGTCGCCCGACCTGACCGACACCGAACGGCTGACGCGCTTCGGACAGGAAGACCACGTGCGCATGTTCGGCAGCAAGGACCTGCAGGCGCTGCTGCGCGAGGTCTGGGGCGACGGCAAGCACGTGATCGAGCCGGTGCAGCTGTTTTCCAAGGACGCGCTGCGCAGCGCGGTCATCCCGACCGAGGCCTGGGAAGGCGTGTCCGGTCACAGCCTGTTCCATTACCGCAAGGGCGCCCGCCCGCCGGCCGAGGCCGCGGCCGCCGACTTCAAGGTCGACAGCGCGGCCAAGAAGGGCGCCAACACCAGTGCCGACGACGATGCCAAGGACATGGAGAACGAGGGCGGTTCGCCGGTGTCCAAGATCATCATCGGCCTGCCGTTCCTGCGCCGTGACAATCCCTGGCCGGAATTCCCCTGGGGCGAACACGCGCCGTTCCACCTGGCGCTGGACGCCAACGGGCGCGGCGGACGCGAGATCATCATCAACCAGATCGTCAGCAAGAACGTGAAGCTGATGGTCGAGGTCGGCTGTTTCCTGGGCGGCTCGTCCCTGCACTGGCTGAACGCCAAGAAGGACCTGACCGTGATCGGCGTCGACCCCTGGGGCGGCAACTGGGCGGCCTATATCGAACAGATGGCCATCGACCCGGCGATGTCGCGCCACGTCTGGCACCTGTCGGACGAGGAAATCGCCCGCATCGTCGAGATGCTGCGCCGGCACGGCAACTTCGGCGTCGCGCTGAACAACCTGCGGCTTTACAAGGATCGCTTCATCCCGGTGCGCCAGCCCTCGCCCGAGGCGCTGTATTACCTGGCGCGGCGCGAAATCCCGCTGGAGATGATCTATATCGACGCGTTCAAGCACCGCGACGACCTGGATGCGGCGCACGAACTGTTCCCGGATGCGATCCTGTGCGGCGACGACTGGCTGTGGCCGGACGAGACCGGCGAATTCGTGATGCAGCGCCACATCAAGGAATTCGCCCGCGACCACGGCTACGAGGTCGAGGCCAGCCGGCAATCCTGGGTCCTGCACCGCTGATGACACGCCACGCGCCGTCCCGGATCACCTGCGGCGGCGGGGCGTGGCCCCGCCCGCCGGCGGGGTGCGTGGGGTCAAAGGCGCTCCAGCGTCAGCAGGGGACCGACATAGGCCCGCGTGGGCGTCTCGCGGTCGCCCTTGAGAAGCTGGACGTCGTCGGCCGCGTCCACGGGCGAGATCCGCAGGCGGCGCACATCGCCGCCCCGGTAGAAGTCGAAAGCCAGCACACCGATGCGGACATAGTAGCTGAACGGGTCGATCGTCGTCAGGACCAGCGGCTTTTCGGCGTCGTCCACCGTCACCAGAGACCGCCCGCCCGCCGGGTGGAACAGGTGTACCAGCCCCTGGGCGAAGATCGTTTCGCCCAGGTCGATGTTCACGTCCGCGTCCTTGTCCAGCCGCAGGTAGGGCAGCATCAGGTCCACGCATTCAAAGCTTTCGACCGCGAGATCGGGCAGCAGCGGCCCCAGGTCGACGGACCCCCGGCGCAACTGCGGCCGGGGCAGGACGCGGTCGCCAAACCAGGGATCGCGGGCCAGTTCGCCCCGCAGGACCGGCGCCAGTTCTTCGGCCATGACCACGCCGCCTTCGGGCGTCGTGTGGGTGTCGTCGCGCAGCCAGCCCTGGACGGCGTCGATCCCGTAGCGGTCGACAAGGCCTTCGGCCAGGTCGATCAGCGGCAGGTCGGCTTCGGCGCAGAACCTGCGGACCAGGGCGTTGAAATCCAGCGCAAGCGGCACCTTCCAGCGCCGGTAATGCAGCATGAAGACCGGGTCCGCGCCCATTTCGCGCACCGCCAGCAGCGTGTCGGCCAACAGCTCGCGGCCACCGGCTTCGGTCGACAGGGGATGCGTGGCATAGGCCGAGGAATTGATTTCCAGCAGGACATGGGTGAAGGGGCCCAGCCTGTCATGGGCCATGCGCAGATACGCCGGCGCCACCTGCGGCTGCAGCGCGCCAAGACCGACGCGCAGGACCTCGATCCCCGGAAACGCCGCGTCCAGCCGTTCGATGGTGGGCAGGCAGAAGCCCGAAGTGGTGGCGACGTTGGAAAATCCGAAGATGAGAAGTCGTGGTGTTGCCATGTCTTTCCGCTTTCTGACTTGCCCCGGACCTGTATCGCGCGCTGCCGCGGCCCCGTGGATCAAGACCATTCAATCCTTGACATGACAAGACCGCTTGCCGCACCCGTGGCCCACGGAGGCCTCAGATGACACATTCATCCTCGCAGACGCCGCTGGCGGATGACCTTGCCCCGGCGGGCGATCTGCCCCCCCTGTTACCCGAACGCCTGGCCCATTTCGCGGCCACCCGCCCCGATGCGCCCGCCTACCTGTTCCCGACCGGCTCCGGCTCCGGCACAGGAACCGGCGCGGACGAGGTCCTGAACTATTCCACCCTGGCATGCCGCGCGCGCGACGTCGCGCGGATGCTGCAGGCGCGCGGCCATGGCGAAGGCGCGCGCTGTGCGCTGGTCTTCCAGCCCGGCCCGTCCTTCATCGTGGCCCTGATGGGCGCGTTCATGGCCGGTTGCACCGCCGTTCCCCTGGCCCCCCCGGCCAGCGTGGCGGCCCGCGCGCGCATCGGCGCGATCCTGGCCGAGGCCGATTGCGCCGCCCTTCTGACCGACAGCGCCACCATCGATGGCCTGGGCACAGACTGGCACGACATCCTGCGGGGGCCGGACCCGGTGGCCATCGACGGGCCGGTGCCGGATGCCCCCCTGCCCGACCGCCACACCCGGCCCGGCGACGTGGCGATCATCCAGTACACGTCCGGGTCGACCGGGACGCCGCGCGGCGTCATCGTCACCCATGGCGCGCTGGCGGCCCAGACCCGGGCGATCGACCGGGCGGTGCAGGCGCGCGGCGACGAACGGGTGCTGACCTGGCTGCCCCCGGAACACGACATGGGTCTGGTCGGCGGGCTGCTGTTCAACTGCTGGCGGGGCGGGCCGACCTACGTGCTGCCCCCGGCCAGCTTCGTGCGCCGCCCCTATCTGTGGCTTGACGCGATCACCCGGTTCCGGGCCACGATCACGGTCGCGCCGAACTTTGCCTATGACCTCTGCGTGCGCGGGATCTCCTCCGAGCGGCGCAAGACGCTGGACCTGTCGTGCCTGCGCGTGGTGTTGAACGGCGCCGAACCGGTGCGCCCCGAAACGATGGAGGCCTTCGACGAAGCCTTCCGCCCGCACGGGTTCGACGCGCGCGCCTTCCTGCCGTGTTACGGCCTGGCCGAGGCGACGCTGCTGGTCACCGGCGCCGCGCGCGGACAGGGCGCGACCAGCGCCTGGTTCGACCCCGACGCGCTGGATCGCAAGCAGGTCGTCGCCTGCGCCCCCGGACAGGGCCGCCGGCTGGCGTCGTCCGGCGCGGTGCGCACCACCGGCGGTGTCCGGATCGTCGATCCGCAGACCGGCGCGCCCTGCGCCCCCGACCAGGTGGGCGAGATCTGGGTCGCCGGCGACAGCCTGGGCAGCGGCTATCACAACCGCCCCGACGACAGCCGCGCCACCTTCGGCGCGCGGCTGGCCGACGGGTCCGGGCCCTACATGCGCAGCGGCGACACCGGGTTCCTGTGGCGCGACGAATTGTACGTGACCGGCCGGATCAAGGACGTGGTGCTGTGGCACGGCCGGACACTGCATGCCGCCGACCTGGAACAGCAGGTCAACGGGCTGGACCCGGCGCTGCGCGCGGGCCGTGTGGCTGTGCACCAGACCGACGACGACCGCCTGCTGGTCCTGGCCGAAATCGTGCCCGCCCAGCTGGGCGATGACGGCGGCAAGGGCCTGGTGCAGCGCATCTGGCGCGGCCTGCTGGCCAGCGCCGGGGTCGAAGCCGACCAGATCCTGCTGATCCGCCCCGGATCGCTGTTGTGGACCACCAGCGGCAAGCTGCGCCGCGCCGCCAGCCTGGCCCGTATCCGCCAGCAACCCGAGCGCATCCTGCTGGACTGGCAACCGTTCGGGACCAGCGAAAAGGCGCGCGCCCGGGCCGATGTCGTGACCGGGCTGCGCAATGCCTGCGCGGTCGGAGGCCCGTCCGAAGACGCGTTGATCGATTTCTTCGCCGGCTGGATGGTCGCCATCGCCGAGATCGACGAGACCGATTTCGACGCCGACCTGGCCTGGGCCGACCAGGGGTTGGATTCCCTGATGATCACCGAGATGATGGCCGACCTGGAAACCGCCATCGGGCGCGAGGTGGCGCCGGAGCTGCTGTTCGACCTGCACACGCCGGCCGCGCTTGCAGCGTCGCTGGCCGACCCCGGGTCATGACCGCCGCCGGGACCATCGCCGTTGTCGGCATGGCCTGCCGGTTCCCGGGCGCGGACACGCCCGGCGACCTGGCCCAGGCGCTGAAGGCCGGGCGGACCGCGATCCGCCCGTTCCCGGCCGAGCGCCGCGCGCTCTGGACCGTGCCGGGGGCCGGTGACCTTTGGCCGATGATCCGCGCCCGCCACGCCGGGCTGATCGACGGCATCACCGATTTCGACCGCCGCCCGTTCCGGATTTCCGCCAACGAGGCGCCACTGATCGACCCGCAACAGCGGCTGGTGCTGGAAACCGGCTGGCATGCGCTGGAAGATGCCGGCCTGTCGCCCGCGCGGCTGGAAGACGCCCCCGTCGGCGTCTTCGTCGGCGCCGGATCGTCGGATTACACGATCCTGATGGCCAAGGCGGCGATTGCCCGGCTGGGCAACCCCTACCTGCCGAACGGCGGCCAGAACGGCGCGATTTCGGGGCGGGTCAGCTATTGCCTGGGGCTCATCGGGCCGTCCTGCACCATCGACACCGCCTGTTCGTCGGCCCTGTCGGCGGTGGCGGCGGCGGGCGATGCGCTGTTGGCGGGGCGCTGCGACATGGCGCTGGCCGGGGGGGTCAGCGCGCTGTTGTCCCAGGATGCCGCCGCCGCGCTGAGCGGCGCGGGTCCGGTCCTGAGCACGACGGGCGAGACCCGCAGCTTTGACGCCGCCGCGGCGGGCTACGTGCGCGGCGAAGGCTGTGGCATGGTCGTCCTGAAACGGCTGGACGATGCGGTGGCGGACGGCGACAGGATCCACGCGGTGCTGCCCGGCTGGGCGACCGGACAGGACGGGCGCACCAACGGGCTGAGCGCGCCGTCGCGGGCAGGCCAGGTCCGGGTGATCCGCGATGCGCTGGCCCGCGCCCGCCTGGGCATCGACGATATCGGCTATGTCGAAGGTCACGGGTCGGCCACGGCGCTTGGCGACACGATCGAGATGTCGGCACTTGGGGATGTCTTTGCCGGCCGCACCGCGCCCGCCTGCACCATCGGGTCCATCAAGGCCACCATGGGCCACCTGGAGGCCGCCGCCGGCATCGCCGGGTTGATCAAGGCCATCGTCATGGTCCGCGACGGGTTCATCCCGGCCCAGCCCTGTTTCGACACGCCCACGCCCCGCGTCCCCTGGGCCGATATCCCTTTCGAGGTCGCGCGCACGACGCGGGACTGGACGGCGGATCGCCGGATCGCCGGGGTCAGTTCCTTCGGGATGAGCGGGCTGAACGCCCATGTGCTGGTAGCGGCGCATGATTGCCCCGCCCCCTTCCCCGCAGCCACGCCGGACCAGCCCCAGCTGTTCATGCTTTCGGCGGCAACCGGCACCGCGCTGGCCGCCCGCGCCGCGCAATTGTCCGGCGCGCTCGCCGTTCAGGCGCCTGGGCCGGTTGCCGCCGCCGCCTGCCACCGCTGGACCGGAATGCCGGTGCGCGCCGCCGTCGTCGCCGCGACGGCCCAAGCGGCGCGGGCCCGGTTGACCGAGATCGCCGCGGCCCCGCCGCGCAAGCCCGTTCGCGCGCCCGCACGCATGTCCGTGACACCGCCCGGGGACGCCCCGGCAGATTGGCACGACCGGCTGGCGCGCCTCTGCCCAGCCTATGCGCCGGATGCCCCGGTCATCGCCCTGCCCGACCAACCCACCATCGGCGATCCGATCCGCCATGCCACGCTGGCCGCCGCCGCGGCCCTGTCCGAGGCCGGCGCGGCGATTGCGGTGGAAACCCTTTACCCGCGATCCGGGGCCGCCGGTTTCGACCTGCCCGGATATCCGTTCGAACGTGAAAGGGCCTGGTTCGACGATGTCCCCGGCCCCAGGACCACCAGAAGATGACCAACGCGAATATCTACCAGAACCTGCGAAACAACTGGCGCGCCCTTGACGCCATCGCCTTTCAGGGCTCGTCCGCCGACATCACCTATCGCCAGATGGATGCCGCCGTCGCCGGTGCCGCCGCCGTCCTTGCGGACATGGGGCTGAACGCCGGCGACCGCGTGGCCATGGCGCTGCCCAAGAGCACGGCAACCTTCCTTCTGATGCTGACCATCTATCGGTCCGGCCTGGTGCTGGTGCCCTTCGATCCGGCGATCCCGGCGCAGATGGCGGCCGATATCCTCGACCGCACCGCGCCCTCGCTGCTGCTGGTCGGTGCCGGGTCCGACACACCCGCCGCCGACGCCGCCCGCGCCGCCGGTATCGCGGTGGAACCGATCGACCTGAGCGACGCGCTGGCGTTTGCCCGACACGCGGACAAGGCGCCCGCCCCGGCCGAGGTCGACACCGACACGCCCGCCATCATCCTCTTTACCTCGGGCAGCACCGGGCGGCCGAAGGGCGTACCGATCACCCATGGCGCGCTGATGGCCAGTACCGAAGCCCTGGCCGAGCTTTGGCAGATCGGGCCCACCGACCGGCTGCTGCACGCGCTGCCGCTGACCCATGCCCATGGCGGGATCATCGCGCCCTTGCCCGTGCTCTGCATGGGCGGCGCGATCTGCCTGCGGCCCCGGTTCGAACCGGGCGATATCGTGGCCCGACTGCCGGATGCGACCTGCTACATGGCGGTGCCCTTCGGCTATGCCCAGCTGATGGACCACCCGGGCTTTGGCCCCGAAACCTGCGCCGGGGTCCGCCTGTTCGTCAGCGGGTCGGCCCCCCTGCCCGACGACCTGCGCCTGGCGTTCCAGGCGCGGACGGGCAAGCCGATCCACCAGCGCTATGGCATGACCGAGACGCTGATCACCACGGGCAACGGCCCAGCCGGCCATCGCGGCGGCAGTGTCGGGCGCGCCGTGAAGGGCGTGACCCTGCGCATCCGTCCGCTGGAGGGCGACGTCACCGACACCCCCGGCGTGGAAGGCGAGGTCGAAGTGCAGGGCCCCACCGTCCTGCGCGGCTATCTTGCCGCACCCGAGGAAACCGCGGCGGCCTTTCGCGACGACGGATTCTTCCGGACCGGCGACCTTGGGGTTCTGGACGAAGACGGGTTCCTGACGATCACCGGGCGGGCAAAGGACCTGATCGTCTATGCCGGGCTGAAGGTGCACCCGGCCGAAGTCGAAGCCGCGCTGCGGGCGCTGGACGGCGTCGCCGATGCCTGCGTCTTCGGTGTGCCGCACCCCAGCGCCGGGGAATCGGTGATCGCCGCCGTGGTGCCCGCGCCGGGGTTCAGCGGCACCGCCGCCGACCTGCGCAAGGCGCTGGTCGGACAGCTGGCCACCACGAAACTGCCCAAGCGGATCTATTTCCTGCCCGACCTGCCGCGCAACGCGATGGGCAAGCTGCAGCGCACCGTCCTGCGCGACCGGCACGCGGACGGCACGCTTGCGCGGACCGGGTCTCAGCCGGGTTTGCGCCCCGACACCAGCACGTAATCGTTCAGCTTGGTCCCAAGCCCGCGGGCAAAGGCGCGCATCGCATGGGCGTTCAGCACCCCGGCAAAGAACGGCAGGACATCGTCGCCAATGCTGCGGATCTCGACATCGGTGAACCCGGCGGCCTGCATCGCATCGGTATAGGATTCGGCCGTGGGAAGAACGTTTTCCTCGGGCATGATGCTTAGCGCTTCGTCCGCCAGGATGTCGGTCATGAACAGCCGCCCGCCCGGCGCCAGCACGCGGCAGGCTTCTGCCAGGAATTTCGACCGGGGGCGGAAATGCATCGCCGCCTCGACACAATGGACGCGATCGAAGCTGTCATCGTCGAAGCCCAGGTCGCAGGCGTTCATCTGCCGAAAGGACACGCGGTCATCCGCATAGCGTTTGGTTGCGTATTCGATCTGCTGCGCCGAATAATTCACCCCGGTCACCTGCGCGTTCGGATACCCTTGGGAAAACAACTGCGTACAGGCACCCAGCCCGCAGGCCACGTCCAGCACGCGCCCGACCGCGGCGTGATCGGCATCCACCTCGTAATGCAGCTCGACCAGCCGGGCCGAGGCATCCTTCAGCCGATCCAGCCGGCTGCCATCGGCCGACCGCCAATATCCGAAATTGTAGAAATCCGATCCCTCGTACATGCGGCGCATCGCCGGGTGGAGGATGCCGAAATCGTAGTCATCTTCGGACAGGCGCAGGCTCTCTGTCGCACCCATGTGGTCTTCCTCTCATTGCATGATCAGATCTTGTGGTTAATACTCGTTAACAAGCAAGGTTTCCAACCTGTTGCATTGCCGAAAGGGTCATCATGTCCACTGAAACGCACACCGCCAAGCCAACGGATGCCACGGCCATCCAGACATGGATGGTCAACTACATCACATCGGTCATCGACGTGCCCGAAGACCCGTTCCCGGTCGAGGAACGGTTCGACATGTACGGCCTGGATTCGGTCGAGATCACCATCATGTGCGGCATGATGGAAGAAGCCTATGGCATCGAGGTGAACCCGACCGAGGTGTTCGACAACCCCAGCGTCGCCGCCCTGTCCGCCCACGTGTTCCGCCGGCTCAGCGAAACCACGGCCGCCGCCTGATCATGTTCGAATCCGTCGGATCCGGTGACCGCGACATCCTGGTTTGCGGGATGTACGACATGCGGAATTTCGGCGACCTGATGTTCCCGCTGATCGCCCGGCACGAGCTGGGCCAGCGCGGCTATCGGGTTCGGGCGCTGTCGCCCACCGGCGCGGATACCGGTCTGCGCGAGGCGATGCCAAGCCGGCCGATCTGGTCCGCCTTCGACACCGATGTGCCCTGCGCCGGCCTGCTGATCGGCGGGGGCTACATCGTGCACACCCATCGGATGGACATGCTGCACGAATATCGCGGCATGGGCATCGGCGCCGCCGTCGCGCCGGCCATGTGGCTGGGCGCGACCCTGGCCGGCGCCCTGCGCGACGTGCCCGTGGCCTGGAACGCGCCGGGCGTGCCGCACCCGATTCGGCCGGGCATGAAGACGCTGGCCGCCAGCGCCTTTGCCGCCGCGGATTACATGTCGCTGCGCGACCAGGGGTCCGTGCGCATGGCCGGGCTGAGTGGGGACGAAGACACCCACGTGGTGCCCGACACGGTGCTGGGCATCGACCGGCTGTGGCCGCGCGACACGCTGCGGCCCGATTTCGAACGCCTGTGCCGGCGGCTGGGCGTGAGTGACGGCAACCGCGTCATCGCGATCCACGTGCGCCGCCGGTCGCTGGGCGACACGCCGGTCCCCGACTTTGCCGCCGCGCTGGCCGACGTCTGCCGGACGCATGACCTGACACCGATCATGATCGGCCTGGGCACCGCCCATAGCGACGACCGCATCTCGCGCGAATTGTCGGCCGAACTGACGACCCATGGTATCGCCAACGCGGCGCTGGACCGGCCCGAGGGGCTGCGCGACATCGCGGCCCTGCTGGCCCATGCCCGCGCCTATGCCGGATCGTCGCTGCACGGCTATATCGTCGCCGCCGCCTACGGGGTGGCGGGCACCCTTGTCGCCCGCCCCGCCTATCGCAAGTTCGACGGCCTGGTCCGCCATCTTGAGCGGGACGCGGACAAGGTGGCGGATTGGCAAGGCGCCCTTCAGGGCGTCGGCCGGTCCGTGACCGAAGCGCCGCCCGTGATGCCCGCCCACATCGATGCCGCCCTGGACCGGCATTGGACGGCCATCGCGCAGGCCTTCGACGCCGGCCCCGAACCGGGGCGAATCCGCCGACTGACCTACGCAGCCTGCGCCATGTCGGAAGGTCTGCACCAAGGTGGACCGGATTGGGCAATGTTGCCCTTCACAACCGCACAGGACAGGGCCGCCGCAGCCACCGGCGACGACGTGCGCGAAAAAGAGCCATTCTGACCCGTGACACACAGCCTGACAGATACCGCCCCCCCCGCCCACGCGCTGACGCCCGACCAACGGTCCGCCTACATGGCCG
Source organism: Marinibacterium anthonyi (assembly GCA_003217735.2). GTDB lineage: Bacteria > Pseudomonadota > Alphaproteobacteria > Rhodobacterales > Rhodobacteraceae > Marinibacterium > Marinibacterium anthonyi. The sequence continues at coordinate 4,779,585 of CP031585.1, forward strand.
ACGGTTACCTGGCCCCCGTGGACGTCATGTCCGAAACCGAAGCCGCCGGCGTTCTGGGCGACATAGAACGGATCGAGGCGCAGACCCACGGACGCCTGTCCGGTCTTGTGCGTGCCAAGCCGCACCTGCTGCTGCCGTTCCTGTGGGATCTGGTCCACGACGCCCGGATCGTCGATGCGATCGAAAGCCTGCTGGGCCCCGACATCCTGTGCATTGGTGCCAGCACGATCGACAAGCCCGCCGGATCGGACGGCTATGTCGCCTGGCACCAGGACGCGACGTTCTGGGGACTGAACAAGGCCGACGGCGCCACCGCCTGGCTGGCGCTGACGCCCGCGACCCTGGAATCGGGCTGCATGTCGGTGGTGCCCGGCACCCAGACCCGACAGCTTCGGCATTTCGACACCAAGGACCCCAGGAACCTGCTGGGCGCGCGCGAAAGCGTCGATGCAGAGGTCGACCTGGACAAGGCGGTGCCGATGGTCCTGCAACCGGGCCAGATGTCGCTGCACCATCCGCTGGTGCTGCACGGATCCGGCCCCAACGCCGCGCCGCACCGGCGGCTGGGCTTCGTTGCCCGTTATGTTTCGGCCAATGTCCGGCAGGAAGGCGGCACCGCCACGCTGGTGCGCGGGCGCAACCTGTCCGGCATGGACCTGGAACAGGCCCCGACCGGGGAACTGGATCGCGACGCGCTGGAACGCCACACCGACATCATCCGCCGGGGCGCGGGCGTGGTGCGCGCCGCCAAGGCGGCGCACCTGGCCGGGGCCGATGCGGACCAGGAGGACCGGACATGACCGCAACCTCGATCGACACCTATGACGAAGCCGGCTTTGTCTCGCCCATCCGCGTGATGTCGGAAGCAGAAGCCGCGGCGCTGGTCACCGAGCTGGAAGCGCAGGAAAAGAAGTTCGGCGGAAAGCTGTCGACCACGATGAACGCCAAGGGGCACCTGCTGTTCCCGTTCCTATGGGACCTGGTCCAGGATCCCCGGATCGTCGACGAGGTGGAAAAGATCCTGGGTCCCGACATCCTGTGCTGGGGCGCGAGTTTCTTCAACAAGGATCCCGGGTCGGCCGACGTGGTGCCCTGGCACCAGGACGGCACCTGCTGGGGGCTGGACAAGCCCAGGGCGCTGACCGCCTGGGTCGCGCTGACGCCGGCCACGCCGGAAAACGGCTGCATGAAGGTCGTGCCCGGCACCCATCGCGAATGGGTCCGCCACGCGGTGCGCAACGCGCCGTCCTCGATGCTGCCCCTGGGCGAGGAAGTCGCCGCGGATGTCGATCCGGCCGACGCGGTCGATTGCGTGCTGCAGCCGGGCGAAATGTCGATGCACCACGTCATGGTCGTGCACGGATCGTCCGCGAACAAGGCCACGGCGGGCCGCCGGATCGGCTTTGCGATCCGCTACATCGCCGGCGACGTGGGCCAACAGGGCGGTCATCGCGGCTTTGCCACCTTGGTGCGCGGCAAGGATCACGGCACCTACGACCTGGAACAGCGGCCCGAAAAGGCGCTGGACCCCGCCGCGCTGCGCCGTCACCGCGAGATCCTGAAGCGTTCGGCCGAGATCGTCACCGAACAGGCCGCCGCGCTGGATCTCGAGACGCGTTAACCCTTGTCCATGACACCCGTCGCGGCGTCGAACACCCACCCCCTGTCCCGCACCTTGCGGGGCGGGTGGCCGCGCAGGGCGGTGTAGGCGCGCGTCGCTTCCTTGACCCGCGACACGGCCAGGTCCTCGTCACTGGTCGACGTGCCGCCATGGATCTGGTGGAACGTCGCCACCCCGTCCATGCGAATAAGCTGCGTATCGGGATGCGCGACCGCCCGGCTAAGCATGTCGGGATTGCACATGCCCCCGCCGGGTTCCGAGAACGCCGGGTCGTAGCCCCCCAGCGCATCCCAGGTCGCGCGCGTCAGGAACAGCGCGTTCGATTCCAGCATCGCCCCGGTGACGGATGTTTCCTCGGGCCAGGACACCGCGAACAGATCGGTGCCCGGGGCCGGCCATCCGGCCTGGTCCAGCAGCGCATCCTCGACCGCCTGGTCATAGCCGTCGCGCGCGGCGCTTGCCTGCCGGGCCGACCCCAGCTGCCGGTTCGGGATGGCGATGACCGGGGCGGGATGATGGGCGGCCGCATCGCGCACGGCCGCCAGCAGGTTCGCCGAAGCCATCCGCGCCCCGTCGATCCACGCCCCGATGACCTGCCCCTCGGCCATCGCCAGCGCCTCGTTCATGGCGCCCACGGGCGAGGGGTGTTTGGCGCTGACGACCTTGAACCGCACCGGCGGGTCGGTCGGGGGAAGCAGCGGACAGGGGTCCGAGCCATTGTCGACGACGATGATCTCGTAATCGAGATCTTCGACGCCGTCCTGGAAGGCCCGCGACAGCGACAGGATTGTGCGCGGAAGCTCGCGCTGCATCTGCCAGCAGGCGATGACGACAGAGATTGACGGGCCTGTCGGTTTGGCCGCTTTCGCGATGGGGGCGTTTGTCATAAGCTCAGTCAAATTCAAATGGATGCAGTCGGTTCAGAACATGCCCCAGGCAAATCTTCAGGTACAGCCGGTTCAGGCGCTTGACGCGGACAATGACCCGTTCTTCCACGGCCCGCCGGTCCAGTACGGGTTCGGGCGCTGGAAAGTGTCGCGCCTGAAGGACATCCGCGCCGTGCATGCCGACCCCGACGCCACCGTCGACAAGCTGAGCCTCAAGGCGATCCGGCACGCGATCCACAGCCTTGCCCTGGACGTCCCGTCGATCATGGTGGTGATGGGCCCCATCGGGCGCGACCACCGCACGCCGAATGATGATGAACGCAAGGCCAATATCGTCGTCACCAAGCGGTTCCTGGAAAGCATCGGCGACTTCGACTTCGACGCACCGTTTTCGCGATGCGTCGCCGCGACGGCCGGAACGGTCGCGGACGCCAGTACCGAATTGGTCGGCCCGATGCTGGACGCGTGGCGCGCCGAGGCGCTGGGGATGGATGCGCGGCTGGGGCTGGAGATCGAGACCGACATCATGCGCGTCGTGCGTCTGCTGGATTTCCATACCCGCGACGCCCTGCTGGAATGCGACGCGGCCGCCGCGCGGATCCTGGCCGGGCTCGACCGGCTTGACCGGACGCCCGGGCGGTTCGGGTTGGATCCGGTCCTGCACTGGGCCGCGCCGGCCTTCACCGCCATGGCCCCGCTCAGGTACACCTGCATCTCCATGTTGGCCAAGCTGGCCGACGCACCGGACCTGCAGGAACAGTTGCGCGCCGCCCCTGCGCTGCGCCCCGGCTTCATCCAGGAAGCCGAACGCCTTTACGGCGCCTTCCGCTACACGCCCCGCCAGATCGGGCCGCGCGGGCTGGACCTGGGGGATGCCAAGCTGCCGCCGCGCTGCCTGGTCCAGCTGGACCTGGCCGCAGCCAACCGCGATCCCGAGACCTGGGAAGACCCCGACGCATTCCGCATGGGACGGCCGCGCGCGGGCACGGCGACGTTCGGGTTCGGGCCGTTGGGTTGCACCGGCGGGCAGGTCAGCCGCCGGATCATGGCGCGGCTGCTGGACCTGGTCATGGACAATGTCCGCCTGTCGGTGCCCGACGATCCCAGGGCGCAACGCCGGGGCACGCTGAACCCGGGGCAGATGCGCGGGTATTCCTTCTGCCCGCTGGCGGTCGAACGGCTGTAACCGGTCTCAGCCAGAGAATTTCTTGCGCAACTGCCGGTCGACCGCGGCCCAGATCGTGTCGCATCGGTTCTTCCACGACAGCGACTCGCTCAGCGCCTGCGGCAGGAACCTGGGGCCGTTCTTCTTGCGATCCTCAAGCGCCGCATCGACGCCCTGGATGAATTCGTCCGCCGTTGCGGTCACCCGGACCTCGTCGCGCAGATCGTCCAGGTTGGCAATGTCCGACGACACCACGGGCACGCCCAGCGACCGGTAGACATACATCTTCAGCGGGTTCATCCGGTCGGACAGGTCGCTGCGTTCATGCGGCACGATGGCAACGTGGAACGCCGCGATGCAGGCGCGGGCGATGTCGTGACGGCGCACACCCAGCACATGGACATTGGGCAGCTTTTCCATCCTGTCCAGCTCGGCCTTGCGCGACAGCTTGCCGATCAGCACGATCTGGTAATCCGGCCGGGCCTTGGACAGCTTTTCGACCAGGTCGAAATCGAACCTGTCGTTCATGTTGCCGCAATAGCCGACGATCTTGTCACCCAGCCGGGCGATCTCGGCCGCGGGCGCGGGCGGTTCGGCCAGAGCATCCAGGCCGTTGGGAACCAGCAGCGCGTCCGGATCTGTCCTGAGGATGCGATCCAGAACGGGCTGGCAATTGGTCACGGACACGTCCGTGCAGTCGCCCATGAACGCATAGTTCCGGTCCAGCTGCCGACGCCGTTCAGGCGAGTTTTCCCAGAACCGCTGGTCGTCGATGTAATCGCTTACGATGAACGGGAACTGGATCCGGCGCTGCACGTCGGGAAAGGCATCGACCACGGGGCAGACCCAGGCCATGCAATTGTCCCGCATCTCAAGCTCTTCCAGCCAGGTGTCGACGGCGTTGGGGAAACTCTCTGGCCCGGGAACCTTGCGGCCCAGCAGGGTGTGGTGTTCCTTGCCCATCACAAAGCTGCGCTGGTAGAAATTCGCCCGGTCCGCGGCGCCCGTCAGCCGCATCAGCGTGTTGGCCGATATCAGGTCGCGTTCGGGTTCGGCCGACGGCCGCATCGGGTTGGGCTGGAACTGCAGCTTGGTGACCTCGATCGGCGCTTCGATGTGCAGCACGTTGGCGACCTCGGGCCGGTTGACCAGTTCGTGCAGCAGCATGTCCTGCCGACGCCCGTAAAGCCCGGTGTCGTTCTGCTTCCAGAAGAAGACGATGTTCACCGGCCGGTCCGGATCGATCCTGTCGGCCACGCGGCGCCCGCCCCGCAACGCCGGCGCGGCAAGCTTCGTCAGCTCTTCGGGCAGGTTGCCCGGCATCTCGCGGTCGATGAACCGCAGCAGGCGCGCGGTGTCGAAATGCAGCCGCGGCCCGGGTTTGCGCGCCGCCTCGATGGCCTGAAGCGCACGGGCGCAATTGGGTTCATACGCCATCTCTTGTTCAAAGAAGGGATGGACCTTGGGCGCGTCGGCGCAGGTATCCAGCGCATCCAACAGGCGCTGCACAAGGGAATCGTCCGGTGCAATGGCCATCGCCGCACCAGAGGCGATCACGTCGTTCACCGGCGGCACGTCGGTGATCAGCACCCGGGTGCCGACGGCGACGGCATCGGTCAGCTTGGCCGGTGTCTGGCTTTGGGAAATCGCGCTGGTGCGGTCCTGCAGCAAAACGACCACGTCGGCCATCGCGTTCAGGTCCAGGACCCGGGAAAACGGCTGGGTGTAAAGACGCTTCAGCCGCAGACCCTGCATCGCCTCCAGCTCGCGTTCCATGGCCGGATCCACGACCGAACCGGCAATGCACAGCACCACGTCCGGCCGGTTCAGTCCGACAACGGCCTCGGCCAGTTCCAGCAGCCCCTTGTGGCGGCGCGGCGTGCCCAGGAACAGCACGATCTTGTCGTCCGCGGCAAAGCCGAATTCGGTGCGCGTCCGGTCCCGCCGCGAAATCGCGGCGTCGGCGTCTTGCTTGCGGCGGCCGTGACGGACCAGCGTCGCGTCAAAGCGGTCGCACAGGACCGGATTGCAGGCCGTCACCCCGTCGAAGGACTCCAGCATGCCCAACGCCAGTTCGGTCCAGTCCTTGCCCTGCGACCGCGTCCAGTCCTGCGGATCGAGATCCAGCAGGAAGGTTTCAAGATCGCGCCGCCCCTCGCCCTTCACGAAGGCCAGTTCGTCGTCATCCATGTCGCACAGGATCGTGGCGCCGTGTATCTGCTTGTACAGCAGCCCGATCAGCATGCCGGGAAAGCGCGCCTTCGACACCCAGACGGTCTTGGCCGGCCAGTCCCGGACAAGGCGCAGCGCGCCTTCCATCAGGTGGCGGAAGTAGGGGGCATGCCAGCCAAAGATCGGCACCCGGCGGTCGGCGCTGGCCAGCGGCGGCCACAGGTCGTCACCGTAAAGCGGGAACATCGGCCCGGCGACGGCGGTCGGCACCGCGTCGCAGATCGTCTCGGCCATGGTGATGCCGCGCCCGACGACGTTGTGCCCGATGTCCCACGACACCACCAGCACCCGGTCTTCCGGCGCAGCGGTCAGGAAATCGGCCTTGCCGCTGGCGGGCCAGGTCAGAAGCTCGGCCGGCGCGTGCCAGTGCTTCTCCATCGACACCTGTTTGATCAGGCTCTCAAGCCGCCCTTTCGCCGGCGCGAAACCGGGCATCTTGGCCAGCGCCTCGCGGTAAAGCGCGATCGCCCGATCGTAATCCAGCCGGGCCGTCGCAAGCTCGGCCTCGATCATGGGGGTCCAGGGGAAGTTCGGGAAATCGCGGCGCAGCTCGGCGATATGCTCGGCGGCAAGCTCAAGCTCGCCGGCCTTCACGTGCATGTCCGCAAGACGGATCAGAATTGTCTGATTGGCGCCGAACTGCCGCAGCGCCTTCTGGTACAGCCCCGTCGCCTCGTCGAATTTTCCAGCCTGAAAAACCACTTCGGCCCGGCGCAAGATATCCGCTTGCGCGTTCTCAGCGTCCTTGGTTGCAGTCACTTCGCGTCCCTGTGTCGTTTAGGACCGTCGTCGTGCACGGTCGGTGTCAGTGTGTACGTTTACCCAATTCAAACGCTTAAGACTCATACACTTAGTACTGCAAACACCTGTTTCCCGTCCGGGAAGTCGTCTCAAATGTGCTGTCGCCGAAAGAATAGGCACGCAGGCGACAGCACGCGCAGGACACGTTGTACATCCTCCTAAACCGATGGCAAGATACAACAATCCCGCCGTTCTTCATAGCGGGAGAGATCAACGCGGGCGGCTGTCTTGTATGCACCTCCGCTCATTGGGAAATACTTGAATGCCCCTGACTTCCGGCCCCCGGCGGCGCATTGCCATCTTCGGGACCTTCGATGTCGAGAACTACGGCGACCTGCTGTTTCCGCTGGTGGCCGGGCAGTGCCTGGGGCGTTTTGGCGTCGACGTGGTCCCGGTTTCGCCGACATCGGACCGGGTCTGTTACACGGACGCGATCCCGCCGCTGTCAATTGCCGAATTCGCCCGGACCGCGTCCGGTTTCGACGGCGTTCTGATTGGGGGCGGCAACATTATCCACGTGCGGGATTTCGGTCTTCCGGCTTATGACGCAATCGCTTACCCGATGCTTTGGGCGGGGGCGACCGCCCATGCCGTGCGCCACGCCATCCCGGTGATGTGGAACGCGCCGGGGGTCTTGCCGCTGCGCGATCCCGGAACGCCACCCGGCTGGCTGACCCGCGTGGCCCAGGCCGCCGATCACTTTACCGTGCGCGACACCCACAGCGCTCATGTCATGGGCCAGTGGAGCGGACGCCGGCCCGATGTCATGCCGGATTCGGTCCTGGACCTGGCCCGACTGTGGCCGCGGGACATGATGCTGGACCGTTGCCGCGCGCTGCGCGACGACATGGGCATCGGCAAGGATACGCCGGTCATCGCGCTGCACGTCAAGCGACGCAGCCTCGGCACCATGGATGTCGCGGCGTTTTCGGCCGCCTTGGCCTTGGCGCTGGAAGATGCCGGCGCGGTGGCCGTCCTGCTGGCCATCGGCCGGTGCCATGACGATCACACCCTGGTCCGCGAAATCCACGCCGCCGCCGGCGCGCGGACCGTGCCCTTCGAAGACGCAGATGCCCTGCAGGACATCGCGGCGATGATCGCCGGGTCGGACGCCTATGTCGGCGCCTCGCTGCACGGTCATATCACCGCCGCGGCCTATGGCACGCCAGCGCGCGTGGTCACCGTGCCCGCACTGCACAAGTTCATCGGCCAGGCGCAACTGATGGACCGTGCCGATGAACTGGTGCCGGACTGGGCCACCGCCCTGACCGACTTTCGCACGGTTCTGTCCGAACCGCTGCGGCCGCTCCCCGCGGAAGTGGGCACCCGGCTGAGCCAGCATTGGTCCGCCGCCGCCGCCTTGGTGCAAAACGGCGCGGCCCCGAACAAGGCGATGATCTTCGGCGATGCCCCCATCGAGGACGCCCTGCGCCGGGCCGTCCAGGACCAGACCACGCCCCCCCGACCGTCGCGACGGTCGGGGCGAGCCACGAATGACACCCGAAAGACCAGGAGAAGCGGGATGACGCAAGATACCCTGACAGATTGGGACAGCGCGAAGATAAACGGCCTCATTTCCTCGGGCGAGCACGACAGCGCCACGACGCAGATCGATGCCGTTCTTGAACAAAGGCCCAGCTTTCTGCCCGCCCGGCTGGCGCAGATCCGCCTCAGGATGGCCGCGGGCGACCGGGCCGAAGCCTCGGAGATGTCGCTGGAACTGGCGGACGAGGTGCCGGACAACCCCTGGGTCTGGCTGCTGGCGATGCAGGCTCATGCGGCGACCGGGGATGTTGAAACCGCGAAGGCGATCTTTGACGATGGGTTCGACCGGCTGTCGCCGCCCGATCAGGTTCTGTCGGCGGCGCTGAGCGCGCTTCTGCCGGTGCTGGGCGGCACCAAGGAGCAGATCGCGTTCCTGCAGGAGGCCCTGAAGATCAGACCGGACGACCAGACCTTGCAGATCAGGCTGGCGACACGGGCGCACCTGGCCGGCGACGTCAAGCTGTCGCTGGACATGCTGACCAAGGCCGAAGCGCAGGGCCCCCTGCCCGCCTTTGCACAGCGCGTCCGGACGCAGCTGCTGCCGCACCTGACCAGCATGGACGAGGCCGCCGACGAACTGGCCAGACAGGTGGACGCCGGGGGCGAGGACGCCGAGACGCTCTGCCGCCTGTGCCGCTATGCCGCCGCCGCCGGCCGGTTCGAACAATCGCAGACCGCGCTGCTGCGCGCGCTGGACCTGCATCCGCTGGAATGGCGGCCGCTGTATCGGCTGAACCGCATCTTCCTGCCCGCCGCGCAGGATGCCGAGATCTTCGCAAAGCTCGACACGCTGCGGCTGGAGGCGGATACCGACCGCAACTGGCGGCTGCAGTTCGCGTTCTTCGCGCTGAGGGTCGGGGAAACCGCCATCGCGCAGGACGTGCTTCAGACCCTGTCCGACGACCCGGTGGTCGGACCGACGGCGCGCGACCTGCTGGCGGCGGTAAAGGCCACCGGCGAACCGCACCCGCGCCCCGAAGTGATCGCGGATGACGACGTGCGCGTGGTCCGCAAAGACGGCGCGCAGGGAACGATCGTGGTCTTCGGCAATTTCCTGGGCGGGATCAGCTATGTGCCCGACCGGTACCTGGACAACCTGCTGGCCGACCTGCCCGCCAACGTGATCTACATGCGCGACCCGCATGGCCGGGTCTACCTGAACGGCATCCCCCAGCTTGGCCCAGACGAGGCCGCCATGCAGCAGGCCCTGCGCGACCGTCTTGCAGACCTTGGCGGCGGCAGGGTTGTCACCATGGGCAGCTCGGCCTCGGGGTATGCCGCGCTGCGCGCGGGGCTCGCCATCGGGGCGGATGCGGTGATTTCGCTTGCCGGGTTGATCACGCCGGGCCGGGGCGATGAACAGGACCCGCTGCACAACCGCATGGGAATGGAAGAGCTGTTTGGCCGGGACCCCGAAGCGATGGATCTGCGCCCGGCGCTGGCCGCGAAGAAGGCCACGCATCTGACCCTGGTCATCGGCGCAGAGTATGAACCCGATATCGGTCGCAGCCGGGTGGCCAAGGACCTGGACAATGCCACGGTTCACCTGATGCCGGGCGTGACGACGCACCACAGCGCGATCCCTGCGATTGCCGATGGAACCCTGGTGCAGCTGCTGACGGCCGCGCTTGACCCAAGCCCCACGTCCGCCGAGTCCAAAACCGCCGGATCAAAGTCCGCCGGGTCAAAGTCCGCCAAAATCAAGACCGCCAAGACCCCGCGCGGGACAAAGAACCGCCGGTCCTCCAAGCGCCGCAAGAGCTGATCGCCGCGACCGGGCAGCGCATGACAAAGCCGGCGGGACAACATCCGCCGGCTTTCGCGTTCTTCGGGGTCAGGTCCCTGCCACACGACGGGGGACCGCCCCGGGCAGGCACCGCAGGCGCCCGGTTTCAGGCCATCCGCGCCTCGCGGAAGGACAGAAGCCGGCGCTGCTTTTCGTCCCACAGGTGCAGCCGCGCGCAGACCAGGCTTTCGCGCAGGGTCAGCCGCTGGGCCTTGTCCAGGATCGGATGATCGCGCAGCACCTCGGTCAGGCGGTAGAACGGGATCCGGGCATACAGGTGGTGCACGTGGTGGATCCCGATGTTGCCGGTGAACCAGCGCAGCACAGGCGGCAGCACGTAGTGCGAACTGCCGTGCAGCGCCGCGTCATGCACCTGCCAATCGTCTTCGTGATCCCATCGCGTGTCCTCGAACTGGTGCTGCACGTAGAACATCCACATGCCCGTGGTCGCCGCGACCAGCGCGGTGGGCAGGAAGACGCAGAAGATCGCCGGCGCGCCCAGGAACCACACGCCGACCCCCAGCAGCCCGCCCAGCACCAGGTTCGTCGCCATGGCGCTGACCCAGTACCGCCCGCCGGCCCGCATCAACCCGATGGGCAACCGGTATTGCAGGAGGAAGACATAGGTCGGCGTCAGGCCGAACAGGAACAGCGGGTGCCGGTACAGCCGGTAGAAGAACCGGCGACCGCGCGGCAGCGCGCGATATTCCTCGACGGTCAGGGTGGGCAGGTCGCCGATTCCACGCCGGTCCAGGTTGCCCGACCCGGAATGGTGGATCGCATGGGTCCGCCGCCAGACGTCATAGGGCGTCATGGTGAACACCCCCAGAACGCGCCCGATCCAGTCGTTGACCTTGCGGTTGCGGAACAGCGTGCTGTGCCCGCAATCGTGCTGGATGATGAACAGCCGGATCAGGAACGCCCCGTTGACCAGCGAAATGGCGGCGGCCAGCGCCTGGCTGACCGACAAGGCCCAGACCGCCGCGACGACCAGCGCGATGAACGGAGCCGCCGTGATGGCGATCTCGGTGATGCTGCGGACATGGGACGGGTCGCGATAGCGGGCCAGCACCTGCACCCAATGGCGCGCGCTGTCCGCCTGAGGCGAACGCGACGGATCGTCGGTCTTGGTCACGAAGTGAAATCCTTGTGTCTGTTCTCTGCGCCGGTGCAGTCTGACTTGGGATCCATTGCGATTTCACGAACGATCCCGGCTCGCGCAGCGCGGCGCTCCCCTTCTGGGGTCTCCCCCATTTAGGTGGTCCTTGAAGCGCGGATAACAAGGGTTTCGGGGCGACTTGATCGCCTCTGACCGCATTCATTCGCCCGGCGGGCAGCCGGGCGGCGGAATGCCCGCCCGCTACGCGCCGGTCCCCCCGCTTCCCCCGCCCAGTGACGCCAGCAGCACGTCCAGCAGGACCTGGGCACCGGCCGTCACGTCGGATTGTTCCGCGCTTTCCGAGGGATCGTGGCTGATGCCGCCCTTGCAGGGGATGAAGATCATCGCCGACGGGCAGATCCCGGCCAGGTGCCGGGCGTCGTGTCCGGCGGCCGAGGCCAGGTCCATCGACGCGACCCCATGCCTGCGGGCAGCCGCGCGGATGCGGTCCTGCAGGGCGGGCGCAAAGACGTTGCTGGGCGCATGCACCAGTTCGCGCAAGGTTGCCGTGCAGGGCGTGGCCAGGGCCGACGTCACGGCGTGCATTCGTTGGCCTGCCGCCTCAAGAACGTCGTTGGAGGGATGGCGCAGGTCGACGCGGAACACGACTTCGGAGGCGATGACAGAAGGCGCATTGGGCCGCACTTCGACCCGGCCGATGGTGAAGCGGATATCGGGGTCGCTTTCGCCGATCTCGCGCTGCAGGGCGGTGGCGATGCGGGCAAAGGCCATCACGGCATCGCGGCGCCGGTCCATCGGTTCGGTGCCGGCATGGCCCGCGCTGCCGGTGACCTTGCCTTCGGCGGTGATCTTGCCCTGGATGCCGGTGACCACGCCGATGGGAACGCCGGCGGCCTCCAGCATCGTCGCCTGTTCGATATGCGGTTCGATATACGCTTCGGGCCGGAACGCCGGGCGGACCGGCACCTGCGCAAAGGCGGCGTGGATCCGGTCGATCTCGGCTCCGCAGGTCACGCCATTGGCGTCGCTGGCCGCGCGCAGGTCGGTATTGCTGCGGACCCCGGCGAAATGTTCCGACCCCGCCATACCCGGCGCAAAGCGCGAACCTTCCTCGTTCATCCAGGCGACTACCGTGACATCGCGGTCGGGGTGAATGCCCGCCTCGACCATTGCAGCGACCGCTTCCAGAGCGGCCAGCACGCCGAACACCCCGTCGAACCGCCCCCCGGTCGGCTGGCTGTCCAGGTGCGACCCCGCCAGCAGCGGCGGCAGATCGCGGTCGCGGCCCGGTAGCGTCAGGAACAGGTTGGCCGCGGCATCGGTCGAAGGTTCCAACCCCAGGGCCTCCGCCCAGTCCAGCATCTGCGCCCAGGCGGCGTGGTCTTCGTCCGACAGCGCCTGGCGGTTGACGCCGCCGCCGTCGAACCCACCGATTTCCGCCATCCTCATCAGCCGGGCCCACAGCCTGTCGCCATTCACCAGCGTCATGACGTGCGCATCACCTGGCCCGGATCGGCGCGCGGATCGCGCGCGGGCCAGGCGCCGGCTTCGACCTGGGCGATGAATTCGGCCAGGAACATGTTGAACATCTCGGGTTCCTCGATGTTCAGCGTGTGGCCCGTCTTGGGCAGGATCGCCAGGCCGCAGGCGGGGATGGTCTTTTTCAGGTAGACGCAGGTCTGGATGCAATGGTCGTCCTCGTCCCCGGTCATCACCAGCGTCGGCACCTGCATCCTGGCGAATTCGTCCTTCAGGTCATACAGCGACGGCCGGCGCGCCTGCACCCCGCGCATGGTCAGCGCGGCGCCCGTGGAATCATGTTCCGACAGGCGCCTGGCGAAGTGTGCCCAGCCGCGCGGGTCCTTGTTCTGGAACTGCACCCGGCTGGCGCCCAGGGCGTAGATCTTGGAAAATTCCCTGGCGCCCTTGGTCTCGAAATTCTCGGCGACCGACAGGGACACGCCCCGGAAATACTCCTCGAATTCCTTCTCGGCCCCGTAACCGGCCCCGGCGATGGTCAGCGACAGTGCCCGGTCCGGCGCGATCAGGCCGAAATGCGCGGTGGCGAACCCGCCCATCGACAGTCCCACGATATGGGCCTTCTCGATCCCCAGCCCGTCCAGCACCGCCAGCGCGTCCTCGACCGCGATCCGCTGGGAATAGCTGTCCAGGTCCTGCGGGATGTCCGAGGGCGGATAGCCCCGGGCGGCATAGGTGATGCAGCGGTGGCGGCGGGCAAAGCGGCGCATCTGCGGCTCCCACGCGTCAAAATTGCCGCCGAATTCGTGGATGAAAAGGATCGGCGTACCCTGCCCCGCCTCTTCGACGTACAGCTTCACGCCATCTTTCGTGGTCACGTACATGATCTTGCGCCTTCTCAGAACAGCGCCGGGACGTCGGTCAGGCCCCGCGCTTGGGTCAGCATGTCGGGCAGCAGCGCGCAGAAGCGGGCCGCCCAGTCGGTAGGGACGGTGGTCGACACCTTGATGAAGCCGCCGCCGAAGCGGGCCGTGTGATAGCGGCCCTGCCGGATCATCACGCCCTTCAGGCGGAACGCCTCGACCAGCTGTTCGGGGGTGACGCCGGTGGCTTCGGTGCCGATGCACAGGAAGTTGGCGTGCGACGGCCAGACCAGCAGTTCCATGCCGTCGATCCCGGCAACCGCATCGCGGATCATCTCCTGGTTGGCGGTGTTGATGGCGCGCACGGTGTCCATCCATTCGGATTTCACCTTCAGCCCGGCCTCGGCGCCCCGTTGGGCGACAACGCCCGCGCCCAGGATGGAACTGGAATAGCCCGCGCATTCGCCGATCAGCGCCGGAGACCCGACAAGCGCGCCGATGCGCATCCCCGCCAGTCCCAGCCATTTCGAGAAGCTGATCGAGCAGACGGCGTTTTCCGGGTCGATCCGCATGGCGGGCACGTGATCGGGGGCGAAATCGCGGTAGGTGCAGTCATGCACCAGCAGCGCGCCGACCGACTTGGCGATATCGATGAAGGCGGTCAGTTCGTCCACCGTGTAGGTGGTGCCCAGCGGGTTGTTGGGATCCACAAGGTAGATCAGCGCGCATCGCTCGTCGACAGCGGTGCGCAGGGTCTCGGGCGTCAGCTTGTACCCGGTTTCCGGCCCGAAGATCGGCAGTTCCACCACCTCGGCCCCTTGCTGGCGGGCAAAAAGGCCCGGCCATTTCCAGGTGGGATCAGAGGTGACAAAGGTATCGCCCGCGCGCACCCTGGTGCGCACCAGCGTGGCCAGCGCGTTCACGCCGCCTTCGGTCACCAGCGCCCGACCCGGCACGCCCAGATCCGCCACGATGGCTTCGCGCAGGCTTTCGAAGCCCAGCGGCGGGGCATAGGCGTTGTATTCGCCGCGCGCGATCGAAGCGGTCATCGCCTCGGTCACGGCGGGGTGGCTGGGGATATGGTTGGTGTTCTGGCCCATCCAGATCAGCTTTTCGTCGCTGAAAAGCGTGTCGAAATAGCGGTTGCGGATCTCGGCCTCGGTGTCAGTCGTCATTTGTCTTTCAGTTCTCAAGCGCCGCGATGAGCATCTCGGCGAAGCGGTCGGTATCGGCCTTGCGGATCACCCGGGCGTTGGCGGGTTGGGCGGGCCAGAGGAAATCGATCTCGGCCTCTTCGGCGGTCAGCGGCGTGCAGATCGACGAATAGGCGCGGGTCAGCTCTCCTTGAGTTTCCACGTCGACCAGGCAGTCGGCGGTCTCCAGCATGATGGAAGGGTCGATGGCGCAGGCGCAGGTCAGGCTGTCGGGATGGGTCGAAAGCGGCCGGCCATAGCGCATTTCGGTGCGCTTGAAGGGCGCGGCGCTGACTTCCATGAAGAAGCGCGCAAGGGGCGTGTCCATCGTCTCGATCCGGCGCAGGGCTTCGTCGGGCAGAAGGCCGGAATTCATCGTCAGCGTCCAGGTCGACAGCGTCAGGTCGAAACCCGCGTTGACCACGATCTTGGCGGCCTCGGGATCGACGTAGAAGTTGAATTCCGATGCCGGCGTCGTGTTGCCGATGCTGTTGTCCAGCCCCCCCATAACCCACAGGTGTTTCAGGTTCTGCGCGATGCGCGGTTCCTTGACGTAAGCCGTGGCGATGTTGGTCAGGGGCGCCTGGGCAAGGATCTCGATCTCGCCGGGGTTGGACATGATCATGTCGATCAGGAAATCCACCGCGTGGCCGGGTTCAGGACGCTGAGCGGCCTGCGGATAGCCCGCATCACTCATCCCGTCGGCGCCAAAGAATTCGGTGGCGTCCACCGGCTTGCGCAACATCGGCAGCGGGCACCCCTTGTAGACCGGCACCTTGCCGCCCCAGCCCGCCAGTTCCAGCGTGTACAGTGCGTTTTCGACCTGCTGGTCGAAGGGCACGTTGCCGTTGCAGATGGTGACCGCTTCCAGCGTCACGTCCGGCGCCTTCAGCGCCAGCAGGATCGAGAACGCGTCGTCGCCTGCGGTATCGGTATCGATGATGAGCCGCATTCAGGCCCCTCCTTTCAGTCTGGGTGCAAGGCCGTCCGCCAGGTCTCGCGCGTTCAGCGCAAGCGGCAGGTTCAGCCGTTGCGACAGGTCCACGATGCCGGGCTGTTCGACCGACACGGCGCGGGTGGCGGCGGCATCGGCGAAGAAGTCGCGCACCGGGGCGTCGACGGCCATGCGGCCATCGGCCAGGCCCAGCACGCGGCTGGCGTGGCGGGCGACGAAATCCATGTCGTGACAGACCAGCGCGATGCTGCGCCCGGCGGCGGTTTCCTCGGCGATGATCCGGCCCAGCATCTCGCGCCGGATCGCATCCAGCCCGCGCTGCGCCTCGTCCAGCAACAAAAGCCCCGGTTCGCACGCCAGCACCGAGGCCACCGCCACGAAACGGCGCATGGAGGCATCCAGATCCAGCGGGTGGCTTTGCAGCACCTCGCCCAGCCCGGTACGCGCCACGGCATCGGCGACGCGTTTGGCGCGGGTGGCTTCGTCCAGATCGGCCTGGGCGGGACCAAAGCCGATCTCGGATTCCACGGTGGCGTTGAAGATCTGCTGTTCCGGCGCCTGGAACACGGTGCCCACATGGGCCGCGATCTGGCTGACCTTCATGTCCGACGCATCCCGCCCGGCCACCCGGACGGTGCCGGCATCGGGCCGCAGCAGACCGTTCAGCAGCCGCAGCATGGTCGATTTGCCCGCACCGTTGCGCCCGACGATGGCCACGACCTCGCCGGGGCGGATCTGCATCGAGATATCGGACAACACCGGCTGTTCAGCCGTATAGCCGAAGCGGACGTTTTCCAGTTCAAGGATCGGGCCGGTCATTGCGCGGCCCCTGTCATGAGCGGGCGCAGCGTGTCGGCCACCTTCGCCGGGTCCGCCGACACCGGCGCCCCTTCGGGCCAGACGCCGCGCGCCTTCAGCAGCAGGGCGGCCTCGGCCACTTCGGGAAGCCCGAAGATCTCGCGCACCCGGGGCTGGGCCAGCAACGCATCCACGTCGCCGTCCAGCGTGATCTGACCGTCGTCCAGCAAAAGGAACCGGTCAGCCACGGCCAAGGGCGGCCCAAGCGCCACGTCGCACCAGACGATGGCAATGTCGTCGGGCAGGCGGGCCATCTGATCCAGCAGGGCATCGCGGGATTCCGGGTCGAAATTGCCGGTGGGTTCGTCCAGCACCAGAACGCGCGGTTCCATCGCCAGCGCGGCGGCGATCGACAGCCGCTGCTGTTCGCCGCCCGACAACGAAAACGGGTCGCGGTCCATCAGGTGGTCCAGCCGGCAGATCCGCGCGACCCGGTCGATGCGGTCGCGCACCTCGGCCTCTGGCAGGGCCAGGTTGCCGGGGCCAAAGGCGATTTCGTCCCGCACGGTAAAGGCAAAGCCCGACAATTGCTGCATCGGCACCTGTCCGACGAATTGCACGGTCGCGGCGGCCTCTTCGGGCGGCAGGTCGGCCCAGGGCTTGCCGTCGATCAGCACCGCGCCGGCGCTGGCGGCGAAGGCGCCGCGCGGCAGCCAGCCGGCCATCCACTGCGCCAGCGTGCTCTTGCCCGATCCGTTGCCGCCCAGGATCGCCAGCTTCTCGCCGGGCGCCACCGACAGGGATACGTCGCGCAGCACCGGATCGGTGGCGGCGTCATAGGAAAAGGTCAGGTCCCGGACCTCGATCAGTGCCACAGGATGCCTCCGATGATGAGAAACGGCGTCGAGCCGAGGATGATCCAGCGCGCGGCCCGTTGCGCGCGGCTGTCGGCGGGCGCGTCCAGCACCGTGCGGCGCGGTTTCGCGCGAAAGCCGCGACCGTCCAGCACCTGCGCGCGGTGGTCGATATCGGCCAGCGCCAGCGTCACCAGCGGCATCAGCAGCGCCGGAAAGGCGCGGATGCGGGTCATCAGGCTGCCCTGCAGGTCCAGCCCGCGCGCCATCTGCGCCTCGCGGATCGCTTTGGCGCGTTGGGTGAAGGGTTCCAGCAGCAACAGCGGGCTTGCGATCACGTAGGCCACGCCGGGGGAAAAGCCGTGACCGTCCAGCGACTTCAGCAACCGCGCCGGATGCGTCGTTGTCACGAACAGAAGCGATCCGGTCAGCAGCACGGCGATGCGTCCGATGATGCGCAGCATGTAGATCAGCCCGTCGCGGCTGAGGTTCAGACCCAGCATGTCGAACCGCCCGCCGTGATCGACCAGCAGCCCGTGGACCACGAAAAGCGCCAGGGCCAGCGGCCCCAGTGTCAGGAATAGCCGATGGGCAAAGACCCGCCCGGCCCCCGCCGACACGCCCACGAGCGTCGCGAGGATGGCCAGCGGGATCGTCGCCTGCGGTGGCAGCGCAAAGGCCGCCACTGCCGCCCAGACCACGCCCGAAAGCTTGGTCAGGGGGTTGAGGCGATGCAGGGCGCCGCGACCCGGTACATAAAGCAGGGCGTGGTCCCCCCCGGTATTCGCGGCGACCATGGCTCAGGCTTTCTTCGAATGGCCGAAAAAGGCAAAGCCCGAGGTAAAGCGCAGCGGCAGGCGCTTGACG
Source organism: Marinibacterium anthonyi (assembly GCA_003217735.2). Taxonomy (GTDB): domain Bacteria; phylum Pseudomonadota; class Alphaproteobacteria; order Rhodobacterales; family Rhodobacteraceae; genus Marinibacterium; species Marinibacterium anthonyi. The sequence goes on from CP031585.1 coordinate 4,797,751, forward strand.
ATGACCCAGGCGATCAGACAGGTCAGGATCTTGTCGGCCAGGTTCTGCGCCAGGTTCGCGATGGCGACCGACTGCACCAGCTCATTTCCGACGGCCAGCAGATAGGCGGTCGCGAAATCGGTGCCCGCACCGGTGACACCACCGAACATGTAGACGATGATCGGCACGGCCACGATGGTCGAAGCCACGGCGATCACCGCGCCGGCGACCACGGTCATGCCGATGGTGCGGAACCAGCCCAGCCGCGCCAGGTAGCCCGCCAGAAGGCCGATGACCATCGACACCGGAAAGAACGCCGCCGCGCTCGGGTCCGAGATCAGGCCCCAGATCAGGTTGGTCAGCAGACCGGTCAGCGCGCCCGCCAGCGGTCCGGCGAGGATGCCGACCAGCACGGTGCCGACCGCATCGATGTAAAGCGGCAGCTTGATCCAGACGGCGATCTGGCCGACCACCACGTTGATGACGATCGCGACCGCCATGAGTACCAGTGTCTTCGTGTCGAGTTTCATGGGTTCCTGTTCCCTGTCCGTTGGTCCGTCCGGTCTTTCACGACCGGTCTTTCGGGGTAGTACCGCCCGCCGGGCCGGCGTCTTCGGTCCGCTCCTTCGGGCGAATGACAAGCTCGGGGTAGCCCGATGCGTCGCAGGGTTCGCGGGTGAAGACAGTGTCGTCCAGCACCAGCAGCACCAGTTCCAGCGTCGTGTAGACCCGGCAGCCGCGCATCAGGTGGCCGCCGATCATGCGCCCCTCGCCGTCAGAGATCGACAGGTGGACATGGGCGCCGCCTTTCGCGTCACTCGGGGCGCCGTTCAGCGCCTCGCCCGGGGCCGCGCATTCCAGCGTGCCGATCAGCGAACAGATCTCGAAATGGCCCTTCAGGCGCGTGGTCTCTTCGCGGTTGGCGTAACGGATCGCCGCGTCGGTCAGCGAGCCCACCGACGAAACGATGGCACAGGCGGTGATGGCGTGCCGGACGACGAAGGCCTGCAGCGCCTCCATCACGTCCTCGCCGGGTTTCAGGCGCAGGGCCACGTGGCGGCCATGGCTGTAAAGCGGGGTGTCGACGGTGGATGTCATGATGTCTTTCCCGTTGCGCCGCGCTCAAGCTCCTGTTGGGCCTGCATCGCCTCGCGCACGATACCCAGGGGTGTCGGGCGCAGCGGCAGGTGGGCGCGGTTGTAGGACGCGGCTTTGGCCGGAACCCCGGCCTGGGCCAGGGCGGCGGTGATGCCGGCGGTGCAGATGCGTCCCTGGCAGGGCCCCATGCCGGCGCGGGTCCAGAGCTTGACGGCCATCGTCTCGCGCGCACCCTCCGCCACGGCGGCGTTGATGTCGGCCACGGTCACGTCCTCGCAGCGGCAGACCGGCATGTCACCGGGCAGCGCGATCGGCAGGCTTTGCGGCACCGGGTAAAGCGCGGCCAGGTCGGCGGCAAAGCGGCGCGCGGCCCGAAGCTGTTGGCGCGCCGCCGGATCCGCCTTGGCGGCAAAGCCCAGCGAACCCGCCGCCGCCGTGCCCGCGATCTGCCCCGACAGCCGCGCCGGGCGCATGCCGCCGATGCCCAGCGTCTCGCCCGCCGCCCAGAGGCCGGGAACCGATGTCTCGCCCGTTTCGCCGCCCCGGCAATACCAGCCGCCAAGCGCCGGGTCGTGATCGTGGTGCGCGCCAAGCGCCGTGGTCAGGTCGATCACCGGCTGGAACCCGTAGCCGATGGCCAGCGTCCCGACACCCTCGATCACCGTGGCGCCCGACATGTCGGGGCGCCCGTCGGCGCCCAGGGGCGCGATCTCCACCGCTTCCAGGTGATCCGCGCCAAGCGCGCGGGTGACGATGTGGCGCCGGTGGCGCGTGGCGCCCGTGCGGCGCAGGCTTGTCAGCAGGTCCACCGCCTCGGGCAGACGGCCCGGGTGGCGCAGCATCAGCGCCGCGCCGTCGCGCAGCCCCGGCGCTTTCATCTCGACCAGGTAATCCAGCCGCGCGCCCGCCTTGGCAAAGCTCTGCGCCACCGCCATCAGGAAAGCGCCGTTCCCGGCCAGCACCGCCTTGTCCCGCAGCGGCAAGGCGCCCGATCCGGTCTTGAGCATCCTCTGCGCCGCCGCCGCCCCGATCACACCGGGCAATGTCCAGCCGGGGAACGGCAGGGGGCGTTCCATGGCGCCGGCGGCGACCACAAGCGCGCGCGCCTCGATGCTCAGCGCCCGGCCCGCCTGCTGGGCGGACAGGCAGAACCGGCCGTCGTCCAGCCGCGCGCCCCAGAACACCTCGGCCCCGGTGACGATCTCGACCCCGGCTTCGGTCGCGGCCCTGGCCGCCGCCTGGCCAAGCTGCACGGGGCCGGTCGTCGCAAAGGCGCTGTCGGGCTGGCCGGGCTGCATGGCGTATTGCCCGCCCGGCGTCGGATAAAGGTCGATGCAGATGACCCGCGCGCCGGTCCGCGCCGCGGCCAGCGCGGCGGCAAGTCCTGCGGGGCCGGCGCCCACGACGGCGATATCGCCCTTCATTCCGCCATCCCCGTCCGCACGTTCATGTCCGGGCGCACCCGTTCCAGGCAGGCCCGCGTCCAGCGCCCGTCAACCTCGACCGCGCATTCCATGCACAGCCCCATGCCGCAGAACATGCCCCGCGGCGCGCCCAGTTTCGGGCTGTACCGCCAGCCCGGCGCGCGGGCCGACAGGACCTCGGTCAGGGGCAGGCCCTCGGTGCAATTCACCGCGGCACCATCGAGCAGGATCCGAACCTCGCGCCCGCTCATGCCGCCACCCCCGCAAAGCGCTTGGGCGCATAAAGCCGCGCCGCATCGGCGCGCAGGGCGGCGTCCAGCACGGGTTTGCCGGTGATCTCCCCGGCCAGGAACCGGCCCAGCATCAGCGACCGGCAATAGCCCGACCCGTTGTCGCCGGCACAGATCCACAGCCCGTCGCGTTCCAGCGGGCCGGCCAGAAAGCGGGCATCGGGCGACACCGCTTCGAACCGGACCCAGGACCGCAGCAGCGCGATATCGGCCAGCCCCGGGAACAGCGTCACCAGCATGTCGATGGAGGACATGACGAAGCCTGGCGGCACCTCGCGGACGGCATCCTTGGCATTGGGCGCCGTGTCCATCAGCTCCATCACGGTGTTGAACAGGATCTGCCCGCTGGCCGCCTGCTGGATCTGGGTATAGCCGCTGTCGACCCCGCCCTTGCGTTCCACGCCGCTGACCACGTGGCGGATCGTGCCAGCCGGCTGGCGCAGCGCGGCCAGGCACTGGGCCTGACGCGGGAACAGCGGGACGTAGATGCCTTCGGCCCCGGCGATCTCCTGCGACCAGGGGCCGGCCGCCAGCACAACCGCATCGGCGGTGACCTCCTGCCCCGACGCCATCCGGACGCCCTGCACTTTTCCGCCGGCAATCAGCAAACCGGTTACCGGCGCATGGTCCATTGCGGTGGCGCCCGCCGCGCGGGCGGCGGCAAGCACGGCGCGGGCGGCGCGGAAGGGATTGATGGTGGCGGTGTCCGGCGCGTAGGTCGCCGCCCTGACCGGGCCGGTCAGCCCGGGTTCAAGGGCGCGCAGTTCGGACGCGGACAGAATCCGGTAGGGCGCGCCAAGGGCACGTTCCTCGGCGATCCAGCTCTCGGCGCTGGCGATATCCTCGTCATCTAGGCAGAAACCCACCTGCCCCTGTGCATTGTGTTCGATCGCATCGCCGCTGCGGTCGGAAAAGCTGCGCCAGAGGCCGCAGGCCTCGGTCAGCAGCGCGTATTCTTCCAGCCCGTGCATGTGCACGCCGATGGCCGCCAGACTGCCGCCGGTCACCGCGCCGCCAAAGGATTTCGCCTCGAGCACCAGGGGCTTCGCACCTGCCTCGGCCAGCGCAAGCGCCGTCGCCAGGCCGACGATACCGCCGCCCACGACAATGACATCGACGCTGGCGGGCAGGCTGGTCATGCGGCCTCCGGCCAGGTGCTGCGGCGAAAGGCGGCCGGGGCGTTGTTCCAGAAGCGCGCGTCGCGCAGCCCCGTCGCGTCGGGCACCGGTTCGCCCAGGTCGCCCATGGCGGCCAGCGCGTTGTCCAGGTGCGCCGGATCCGGGAAGCCCAGCCCATGGGTCAGCGTCGCACCGGTCAGCGACAGGTCGCGAATGGCGGCCAGCTGCGCGGCTTCCTCGGCTGCGGTCCGGTCGGGACGGGCGGCGAGGCAGGCGGCGATGGCGCGGTCGGGCTCCTCAAAAGCGATGGTCCAGCCTTGCAGCACCGCGTCGACCACGGCCTGCACGACCCCGGGCGCCTCATCGACAAGACGGGCCGATGCGATCAGCCCGTCCTTCAGGATCGAACTGCCGCTGTCGGCGGCGTCGAAGATGGTCAGGTCGGAGGCCGGAATCGCGTCTTCGACCATGTGCAATTCGTGATAGCAGGTCATCTGCCCGGTCGCGGTATCGCCCGCGAGGAAGGGCGCGACCGTGTCGGGCATCTCGACCCGTGTCACCGCATTGTCCGAAAGCCCCGCACGGTGCAGCATCCAGCGCAGTTCCAGGTCCTCGTGGCCCGGCCAGACCCCGGCCTTGCGCCCGGCCAGGTCGGCCAGCGTGGCGATCCCGTCGGACCGGCGCACCGGGTAGACCAGCGGGCTTTTCTGCTGGATCGCCATCAGCCAGCGCAAGCCGGCGGGGTCGTCGGATTCCACCATGTGGGCCGGGCTGGCCACGGCCATCTCGGCCTGTCCGGTCAGGATCGCCGACACATGCTTGCACGAGAAATCGAGCCCCTGGCAGACGATCTTCACGCCCGCCTCACGGCCCAGGTCCAGTTGTTCGGCCAGCAGGTAGCCCGCGAATTGCGCCTGCTTGTGCCACAACAGACGGATACGGATCTCACGCGGGTCAGCCATACCGGTTGCCTCCTGCGAACCAGTCGCCAAATTCGGCCGAGGTGCGCACCGTCACCGAGCCCTTGATCATGTAGCCCTTCAGCGCGTCCCAGCCGTTTTCATGGCCATACCCGCTTTCGCCCGACCCACCCCAGATCGACCGCGGGTCGTTCTTGTGGTGGTCGTTGATCCAGACCACGCCGGCCTTCAGGCGGTCGACCACCCGGTGGGCGACCAGGATGTCGCGCGTCCAGACCGAAGCGCCAAGCGCGTAAGGCCCGTCATTGGCCAGCCGGACCGCGTCGTCTTCGGTGTCGAAGGGGGTGACCGACACGACGGGGCCAAAGACCTCTTCGCGGAAAAGCCGGTCGTCGGGGTCGACATCGGCAAAGACCGTGGGCGGGACGTAGAAACCGCCCTGCAGGTCGTCCGGCAGGTCGGGCAGCGTGCCGCCCGCCACCAGCCGCGCGTTGCTGGCCCGTGCCGTGTCGATGAAACCCATGCAGCGGTCGCGCGAGGCGGCCGAGATCACCGGGCCGATGTCGGTCTCCGGCAGGGCCGGATCGCCCTGGCGCAGTTGCGCGACCCGGGCCGACAGTTTTTCCACGAACGCATCGTAGACACCGCGCTGAACAAGGAACCGGCTGCCCGAAACGCAGGTCTGTCCCGCCGCGACAAAGCCCGCGAACAGCGCACCCGCCACGGCTTCGTCCACATCGGCGGATTCGAACACCACCACGGGCGTCTTGCCCCCCAATTCCAGCGTGCAGGGCACCATGCGTTCGGCCGCCGCCTTGGCGACGATCTTGCCGGTGCGCGTGCCCCCCGTCAGGTCCACGTGGGCCACGTGCGGGTTGGCGACCAGCGCCGCGCCGGCCTCGGCCCCGCCGGTGACGACATTGACGACGCCCGCCGGGATGCCGGCCTCGACCGCCCATTGTGCCAGCAGCAGAGGTGTGACCGGGGCCAGTTCGGATGGTTTCACGACGACCGTGTTGCCGGCGGCCAGGGCGGCGGCCAGCTTTTTGGTCAGGATCAGGATCGGGTGGTTCCAGGGCGTCAGCAGCGCGCAGACGCCGTAGGGACGATAGCGGGTGTAGGTCAGGAAACCGCCCTTGACCATGTTCGACCCGGCTTCGAGCCCCAGGGCGATACCCGCGAAATAGTCGAACCATTCGGGGATGCGCGACATCTGGGCCCGCATCTCGCGGATCGGGCGGCCGGTGATGGCGGCTTCCAGTTCCGCCAGCTGCGGCATGCGTGCGCGCACGATGTCCGCCAGGGCGCGCAGCAGGCGCCCGCGTTCGTCGGTGTCGATCGCCGCCCAGCCGTCGAAGGCCGCCGCCGCCGCCGCGCAGGCGCTGTCCACATCCCCGGCCGACGCTTCGGCCACGTCCCAGCCTTCGGCCCCGGTGCCGGGGCGCAGAACCGCGCGCAACCGCCCGGTCGCGCCGGCCTGCCAGGCGCCGCCCCAATGCATCGGGAACATCTGGCGCGGCGCGGGGTCCAGCAATGGAACAAAGGATGTGTCTGCGCCGGCCATCAGATGATCGACGCCCGCGAGGTGATGCCGCCGTCGACGGTAAAGATCGCGCCGGTGGTATAGCCCGACCGGTCCGACGCCAGGAACGCCATCAGATCCGCGATCTCGCGCACCTTGGCGGGGCGCTTCAGCGGATAGGTGTCCAGCAGTTCTTCCCACCGGCTTTCGTCGTTGTACCAGTCGACGGCCCGGCGGCGCAGCAGCTTGTAGATGCGCGAGGTGTCGACCGGGCCGGGGTTCACGCCAACGACGCGGATGTTGTCGTCCAGCGCCCGCCCGCCCAGCGCCTTGGTGAAGGCCATCAGGCTGGCGTTGCCGGTGGTGCCGGCGATGTAGTCGGGGTCGTAATTTTCACCCGCGTTGCCGATGTCGTTGATGATGACACCGCCGCCCGCCGCCTTCATGCGCGCATAATAGACGCGGCACATGTTGATGTAGCCAAAGACCTTCAGGTCCCAGTTCGCCCGCCATTCCGCGTCATTGGTCGAAAACAGGTTGCCGCCCGGGATGACGCCCGCGTTGTTGATCAGCACGTCCACGTCGCCGACCTGTTCCGCCAGCGCCAGCGGCGCGTCGCCTCCGGTCAGGTCCATGGGGTGGACCGTGACGGTCGCGCCGCAGGTGTCGCGCAGACGCGCGGCGATCGCGTCAAGCTTGTCGGCACTGCGCGCGGTCAGGTGCAGGATGGCCCCCTCCTCGGCAAACACCTCGGCGATGCCTTCGCCGATGCCCTGTGATGCTCCGGTGATGAGGACGCGTTTGCCGCCAAGTCCGAGATCCATGCGCTTTCCTTCGCCATGCAGCCGACAGACTCGGCCGCTGATTTCCGTAGTGATGGATATTCCTCGACACACCGCACACACCGTGTATACAATGATTGTCGAAAATTGCAGGATATTTTCGGATTATGCACAAATAATGACCATTATGCGCGAAGAAGTGCACACGGATCGCGCGGTTTCCACGGGCAACCGATGGTAACCCGGGAAAATCCGACCGTTCTGTCGTCGGGTAGCGGATCGCGGTCCGACGCTGAACCGCCATCCGACCGTCCCGCCAGCCGCGCCGACAGGATCGCGGCGACGCTGGAGGCCGAAATCGTGCGCGGCGAACTGGATCCGGGGCAGCGGCTGGACGAACAGCTTCTGGGCAATCGGTTCAATGTCTCGCGTACACCCGTACGCGAGGCGCTGCGTCTGCTGGCCGCCAACGGGCTGGTGACGCTGGAACCCCGGCTGGGCGCCATCGTTTCACGCCCCACGGTCAGCGAGATCTTCGACCTGTTCGAACTGGTGGGCGAAATGGAAGCTTCGGCCGCGCGGCTGGCCTGCGAACGGATGACGCCGGACAGCCGCAACCGCATCGCCGATACCCACGAGGCCTGCCGCGCCGCCAGCCGCGCGGGTGATGCCGACCTATACATGGCCCGCAACGATGCCTTTCATGCCGCCATCCACGCGGCTTCGCAGAACCTTGCCCTGCAGGCGCAGATCGTGCTGCTGAACAAGCGGCTCGCGCCTTACCGGCGCTTCATCACCTTCCGCCCCGAACGCAAGCAAAGCGCCGAGATGGAACATGAAACCCTGGCCCGTGCCCTGCTGGACGGCGCCCCCGAAGACGCCGCCCGCGCGATGCAGGAACACGTCAAGATCCTCGCCGCCGACGCCTTCGAACTGGCCCGAAGCCTCAGGCTGTGACCCGGTTCAGCGCCCGTTCGCCTGGCTTTTCAGCGAGACCATGTGCAGCAGATCGCTGAGGTTCTCGCTCAGCAGGTTGACGTGCTCTTCCATCAGCCGCGCCGCTTCGCGGTCGTGCCCTTCCAGGATCGCCGCGAGGATCGCCGCGTGTTCGGGGATCGACGACCGCATCCGCCCGGGCCGGTAGGTGACGTGAAACCGGTACGGCGCCACGATCAGCCGCAGCGTCCACAGCCGGTCACCCAGGACCCGGCTGTGCCCGGCGTCGATGATCGCGCTGTGGAACTGGGTGTTGGCCTCGAAGAACCCCTCCTCGTCGCCCGCCTCGGCACGGGCCGCGCAGGCCTCGTGCAGGGCGACCAGCCGATTGCGTTCATCCGGCTGAATCCGGCGCGCGGCAAAACCCGCCGCCGTGCCTTCCAGTTGGGCGACCAGCGCGAAGGCGTCCAACAGGTCGGGCACCGGCAGCTCTACCAGAAAGGCCCCCTGCCGCGCCCGCATCTCGACCAGGCCCGAGGCCGCCATCCGGTGCAGCGCCTCGCGGATGGGCGTGCGGGACACGTCGAACCGGTCCGCCAGGCCGCGTTCGTCCAGGCGTTCGCCGGGATGAAGCTGGCCGCGCAGGATCTCCTCTTCCAGGCGGCGGACGATATCGGTGGAATGTCCGCCGGACACCCTGCGCCCCGGCTCGAGCGTCGGCTCGGCGAGGTCCTTGTGCGATGGGGGCTGCGTCAAGCGCGACTCCTTTCTGAGGTCGTTGGCCTTCTGTAGGCGACGGCGTCCAAGGGGGCAATTTCCCGGCTGCATCTGCCGGTATCGGGACCGGATCCGCACCGCTTTGTGCCCATCAGTTATACACAAACATCAAATTGGCATACCAAAACTGTATTTTGGCATTTCCAACTCTGGAAATCCGGCGAACAACGCGACCAGTCTGACCTTGCGGTGCCGATCGCCGTGGAAGGAAGACCCTGATGATTTCGAAATGCCGCGCTTCTCTTGTCCCCGAGGGCGCATCGTGACCCGGCCGCTGGTCGAATTCGACGGCACCGGCGTGACCTTCGACGGGTCGCGCGGGCATGGCCGTGTCCGCGCGCTGGACGGCGTCAGCCTGAACGTCGCCGAAGGTGAATTCGTGTCGATCGTCGGCCCGTCGGGTTGTGGCAAGTCCACCCTGCTGCGCACCGCCGCCGACCTGCTGGCCCCGACCGAAGGCGATGTCCGCATCGGCGGAGAAAACCCCCACACGGTGCGCCTGCGCCGCGAGGTCGGGTATGTCTTTCAGGACGCGGCCCTGCTGGAATGGCGCCGGATCATCGACAACGTGATGCTGCCGCTGGAACTGGCCGGCATGGCCGCCGCCAAACGCCGCGCCAAGGCGCGCAGCCTGATGGACCTGGTCGGCCTGGCCGATTTCGAAAACGCCTATCCGCGCGAATTGTCCGGCGGCATGCGCCAGCGCGCCTCGATCGCGCGCGCGCTCAGCACCGATCCACGGGTGCTGTTGATGGACGAACCCTTTGGCGCGCTCGACCAGATCACGCGCGACCGGCTGAACCTTGAACTGCTGGAAATCTCGCAGCGGCTGGGCACCACCGTCCTGTTCGTCACCCATTCCATCCGCGAGGCCGTGCTGCTGTCGGACCGCGTGGTGGTGATGTCGCCGCGACCGGGGCGCATCCACGGCATCATCGACATCGACCTGCCCCGCCCCCGCGCGCTGGACGTGCGCAAGCAACCCCGGTTCGAAGCCTACGTTGAACGCGGCCTGTCGCTTCTGGAAGAGGGATACACGCCGGCATGACCGACCTGACAAGCCAAGCCCCCGCAACGTCCGCGCCCGCGCGCACCAACGACACGCTGCGCAGTGTGATCTCAATGGTCTGGCCGCCGCTTCTGTCCTTTGTCGTGGTCGTCACGCTCTGGGAATGTGCGATCTGGCACTGGCAGGTGCCGTCCTACCTGGTGCCCGCCCCTTCGGCGATCTGGAAGGCGACCTGGTTCAACCACGGCTCCATCTTCGGCGAGGCGCTGATCACCATGGTCGAAGCCGCCGCCGGTTTCGCCATCGGCTCCTTCGCAGGCGCGGTTCTGGGCGTGGTGTTCGCCTATTCCCAACTGATGTCGCGCGCCTTTCTGCCCTATGTGATCGCCGCCAACACGATTCCCGTGGTGGGCATCGCGCCGATCATCATCCTGTGGCTGGGCAGCGGCATGGCGCCCAAGATCGCGGTGACCGCGCTGCTGTCGTTCTTCCCGCTGGCCCTGAACATGATGAAGGGGATGCAATCCTATGACCGGATCATCGCCGACGTCTTCCATGTCGCCGCCGCCAGCCGCTGGCAGACCTTCTGGAAGATGCGCCTGCCCGGCGCCCTGCCGTTCGTCTTCGTCGGGCTCAAGCTGAACATCACCTTCGCGGTGATCGGCGCCATCGTGGCCGAATTCGTGCAGGCCAACCGCGGCCTCGGGTTCGTGATCATGTCATCCTACAAGATGCTGAACATGCCCCGGCTCTGGGCCGCGATGGTGGTCTCGGCCATCATGGGCGTGGCCCTGTTCGCCGTGGTGGCCTGGCTCGAACGGCGGCTGATCCCCTGGCACGGCTCCATGCGCGAACCCGCGTGATCTCTCTCCGAAAACGTCTCCCCATAACAGCGAGGACCTCTCCCATGACCAAGACCCACGGCCTGAGCGCCGTTCTGACCGCCGCCCTGGGCGTCTCGTTCCTGGCCGGCGCCGCCACAGCCCAGGACGATCCCGTCTCGATGCGGCTGGAATGGATCGTGCAGGGCCAGTTCGCCGGCCAGTACGTCGCGCTCGACAAGGGCTATTACAAGGACGAAGGCGTCGACATCGAGATGCTGCCCGCCGGGTCCGACATCAAGCCCGCCATCACCGTGGCCCAGGGCAGCGACGATTTCGGCATCGGCCACCCCAACCAGGTGATCACCGCCCGGTCGCATGGCGCGCCGCTGGTGATGGTGTCGCAATACGGCCAGAAAAGCGCGCTGGTCTACATCGCCCGCAAGGACGCCGGCATCGAAACGCTGAAGGACGTCAAGGGCAAGAACGTCGGTTCCTGGTTCGGCGGGGACGAGGCCGAATTCCTTGCCATGCTGACGACCGTGGGAATGGATGCATCCGACATCACCCTGCAGCCGGAACAGGACAACCCGGTGCCGCAGCTGATCTCGGGACAGCTCGACGTGATCGAGGCCGTGCGCTACGACCCGGCGGCCCTGGCGATCCTGGACACGAAGTTCAAGCCGGACGAACTGACCTGGCTGTATCCCGAAGACACCGGGATGGCGCTGATCAACACCGGCCTGTTCACCACCGAAAAGATGATCAAGGAGCACCCCGAACAGGTGCAGGGCGTGGTCAACGCCACCCTGCGCGGCTGGCAGGAGGCGATCGCCGATCCCGAGGCCGCCGCGAAGATCGTCGTGAAGTACAATGCCGAGCTGGATTACGACGCACAGGTCGCGATGATCCGCGAGATGGGCGCGATGTTCTGTGCCGGCCCGACGCTGGACGGCGAATTCGGCAAGTCGACGGACGACAGCTGGCAGACGGTCGAGGACATCCTGCTGAGCTTCGGCAAGACCGATCCGAACGGCCTGCAAGAGGGCATCGACCTGCCGCAGGCCTATACCAACAGCTTCTGGGACAAGGCTCCGGCCGCGTACAAGAAGATCGCCTGCGGCGAGTGACCGGGTTGCTGCAGGGAAACATGCGATGGACCTGACAGGCCTTGACCGCGTGATCGCCCCGCAGCTTGACGACCCCGGCGCCTATGCCCGGCTGTGCCGGGATCGGGCGCTGCTGCCGGTGGCCGGGGGAACCTGGCTGCTGGGCGGGGCCCCGACAGCGCATCCGCCCGGAACGGCGATGCTGGATCTGCGCGCCGCCGGCTGGCCCGACATCACCGTGGCCCCCGACGGGCTGCGGATTTCCGCGACCTGCCCCATCGGGTCGCTGATTGATCCGTCGCGCGCGGGCGCGTCCCTGCCCGATCCGGTCCGTGACATGCTGCGGGCCTGCGCCGACAGCATGATCGCGTCGTTCAAGGTGCTGGACGCCGCCAGCGTCGGCGGCAACCTTTGCCTTGGCTTGCCCCTGGGCGGGATGATCGCGGGCCTGGCCGCCCTGCGCGCCGAATGCCTGCTGTGGCACCGCACCGGCCAGACCGAACGTGTGCATGTCGCCCATTTCGCCGACACTCCGGGCCGGATGGCCCTGTCCGACGGCGCATTGCTGCGCGAAATCTTCATACCTCAGGACGGGCTGCACCACCGTTTCGCCGTCGAGATGCTGCGCCTGCCGCCCGGCCGCCGTCTTGCGGCCATGGTCATCGCCGGACCCGACGCGGTGACCGTCTCGGCCGCCACCGCCCGTCCCGTGATGCTGCCCCCGGACGCGCCCGAAGACGCCATCGCCGCCCTGCCCGTCACCGGCACCTGCGCGGATCACAGGGCCTGGCAGATCCGGGTCATTTCCCACCTCGCCGGGATCGCCCGCCGGCGCCTGAGGGCTGGCCCATGAGATGCACGCTGAACGGTCATCCCGTGGACCTGGCCGCCGCCCCCGGAGAAAGCCTTGCCACTGCGCTGCGCAAGGCCGGCGCGACCGAAGTCCGCCTGGCCTGCGGCACCGGCGATTGCGGATCCTGCAGCGTGGGGATGGACGGCCGGGTGATCCATGCCTGCATCACCCCCGCGCATCGGGCGAAAGGCTGCGATATCACCACGGGACTGGGACCGGGCGCAGCCCTGCACGACGTGCAGGACCGGCTTCTGAACGGGCGCGGCTTTCAATGCGGCTTCTGCACCGCCGGTTTTGCCGTGACCGCCGCGCATCCCGGCGCAGGCGTCGAACGCTTCAAGGGCTCGCTCTGCCGCTGCACCGGCTACACGGCCATCGCCGAAGCGCTGGACGGGCCGCCACCCGCGGCGCAGGCGGTCGACGATCCGCGCATCGTCACCGGGGCCCTGCCCTTCTGCGACGATACCCAGCCCGACGGCCTTGTGCACATCAAGCTCTTGCGCGCCGATGTCGCCCGCGCCCGGATCACGCGGATCGACGCGGCGCGCGCGCTTCGCCATCCCGGCGTGATCCGTGTCCTGACCCATGAAGACGCGCCCGCCCTGCGCTACAGCACCGCCCGGCATGCCCATGAGGAAGACAGCATTCCCGACCTGCGGCTGTTCGACGACGCGGTCCGCTTTCACGGCCAGCGCATCGCCGCCATCGTCGCCGAAACCGAAACCGCCGCGACCGAGGCGCTGGCCCTGGTCGACGTCGAATACGACATCATTCCCCCGATGGTCTCGGCCCTGGACCGGCCCGACGACGCGCCCGAGGTCTGCCGCATCGACTGGCAACAGGGCATAGACTGCCCGCCGCCCGATCTTCGGACCGTCGAACTGACAATGCAAAGCCAGCGCCTGCAGCATGTGCACCTGGAACCTCATGTCTCGATCGCCCGCCTCGACGACGACGGACGGCTCGACATCCGCACCAGTTCGCAGGTGCCCTTTCTGACCCGGGACCTGCTGGCGCGCCTGTTCGGTCTGCCCCCCGACCGCCTGCGCCTGCATGCGCCCCGCGTCGGCGGGGGTTTCGGCGGCAAGCAGGAAACCCTGACCGAGGATGTCGTCGCGCTTGCCACGCTGCTGACCGGCCGCCCCACCCGCCTGTGCCTGGACCGGGAAGAGGAATTCACCGCCACCACATCCCGCCATCCGATGCGCGTGACGGCGCGCATGGCGGCCACTGCGGACGGTCACCTGCAGGATCTGCGCCTGACCGCCTGCGCCGACACCGGCGCCTACGCCAATCACGCGCCGCAGGTGCTGGCCCATGCCTGCCACGAGCCGGTGGGCACCTACCGGGCCGCCTTCAAATCCGTCACCGCCCGCGCGCTTGGCAGCCATTCCCTGCCCGCCGGCGCCTTTCGCAGCTACGGGCTGGCCCAGACCGTGCTGGCTGTCGAATGCGCCATGGACGCGCTGGGGCGCGCCACCGGGCTGGGCCCTGTCGAAATACGGCGGCGCAACCTCGTCCCGCCCGGTGGCATCCTGACCACCCCTGTCTCGGACGGCCGCAGGCGCGACGACACGGATGGGCTGGATTGGTGCCTTGCGGCCGTCGCCGACAGTCTCGGACCCGGCGAAGACGATCCCGATCCGGCCGACTGGCGCATCGGGCAGGGCCTTGCCCTGTCGATGATCGACACGCTTGAACCGCGCGGACACCCGTCCGAGGCGCGGATCGAACTGACGTCCGAAGGGATCCGGCTGCGCACCGGCACGGTTGAATTCGGCAACGGCGCCAGCCGGGCCCACAAGCTGATCGCCGCCGAGGTGCTGGGCGTGGGCGAAGACCGCATCACGCTCTGGAACGGCGACACGGATGCCGTGGGCGAGGACAGCGGCGCCTTCGGTTCGACCGGGCTGGTGGTGGCAGGACAAGCGGTGCGCAATGCCGCCGAAAACCTTGCCGCGCGCCTCCGCGACCTGGCGGCGGCGCGCCTGGGCTGCCCCGCCGCCGCGATCCGGCTGCAAGCGGGTCAGGCCGTTGGCCCCGACGATCGCCGGCTGGCAGTGGTGGCCCTGGCCCAGGGCGGCCCGGTGGAAAGCTCTGCCCGCGTCTCGGGCGGCGGCGCCATTGCGTGGAACGTGCAGGGCTTCCGCCTGGCCGTGCACCGCGTGACATCCGAGATCCGCGTGATCCGCAGCGTCCATGCCGCCGACGCGGGCCGCGTGATCGACCCGGTACAGTGCCGCGGACAGGTCTCGGGCAGCATCATCCAGGGTTTGGGCGCCTGCCTGGGAGAAGACCTGCGCATCGCCCCCGACGGGCGGGCCGAAATCCGCGGCCTGCGCGATTATCCCCTGCCACAGATGGGCGAATTCCCCGCGACCCGGATCCACTTCGCCCCGGCCCGCGCCCGCCCGCCCCTGCCGATGAGCGAATCCCCCATCGCGACAGTCGCCCCGGCCTTCTGCAACGCGATCTTCGACGCCACCGGCTGGCGCGCATCGGCTCTGCCGGTTCGACCCTGGCATATCCCGGCGGCATCGGAAGAAGGCTGACACCCTTGCATCAAATGCGCGACCTGCGGGGCGGCGATGCTCCCGCCCATTTCCGCATGCGCCCCGATCGCACAGGCATAGGCGATACAGTCGGTCCCGGGCCGCACCCCGACGTTGCCGTCCTTGTACATGTTACATGTCGCCGAACCTGGCCCCGCCGCATTCGGTCTGCAGACGGTCCGGGAATCGCAAAGGTCCCTTCGATGAAGCGTTTCGGGACCTGCCGCTGCGCTGCGTGTGGGCACGCCCTTTTCCGTCAGGTTGATGTCGTACAGAACGACACTGGGTCCGAGCCTCAGCGATAGGTCCGCTCTTCGATCGGCGTCGTCTCGATGGTCGTCAGCAGACGCTCCAGCATCAGTTCCTCGGCCCGGTTCTTGACCGCCCTCGGGTTCCAGACCACGTGCACGTCGATGGCGGGCAGGTTGTCATAGGGCGGCACCTGCCACAGCTGCCCGTCCGCCACGTCCCGCGCCGCCACGTGCACCGGCAGCGGGCCGACCCCCAGCCCGGCCACGATCATCCGCCGCACCTCCTCCAGGTGGCTCGACAACCCGGTGATCCGCTGGCCCAGCTCGGCCTCGGCCCGCATCAGGGTGACGGGCTTCAGCACGTCCTGCAGCCGGTCGGTTTCGAAACTGACCGAGGAATGGCCGGCCAGGTCGGCCCGTTCCAGGTTGTCGCGCCCGAACAGCGGATGCGGCGGGCCGCAGAACAGGCCGAAGTATTCCCGGTACAGGCGCCGGTATTCCAGCGCCGGATCATGCTCCTTCACCAGGCAGACGGCAAAGGATGCGCGCTTGGCGGCCACCTCGGCGATGGCGTCGGCGCTGGAATGGACCTCGATCGCAAGGGTTGCGTGGGGGTGGTCGGCGTGGAAATCCGTCAGGACACGATCAAATAACGGGCAGACCACGTGCGAGGCCATGGTCAGCCGCACATGTCCCTGCACGTGATCGGTCAGCTCGCGCATCAGCGTCGACAGGCGCAGGACCGACCCGTTGATCTCGATCGCCTCGCGGTACAGCAGCCGCCCGGCATCGGTCAGCGTGTATTGACCGGGCGAACGGTGGATCAGCTTCCGACCCAGTCGATCCTCAAGCCTTTTCAACGCGGTAGAGACCGACGGCTGCTTCAGGCTCAACCGTTGCGCGGCTTCGGTGATCGAATGGCTTTCGGCCAGAACCACGAAGGTGCGGAGCAGATTCCAGTCCAGCGTGCGCGCCATGCGCTCGGGTTCAAAGCGGGGATCGTCGGGAGAAAGCGGGCCAAGCATTGATGATACCTATATTCACCATTTCGATTATCTATTTGCTCTATACTCGACCCCTTCGCAAGTTTCCGGCGACTCCACCGACCCCGAGTGACCGATGTCCGTAGAAGCCCGCGAAGCCCGACAGCCCTGGATCCTGCTCAGCCCCGCGCTGAGCGCGATCATCCTGTTGCTGGTGGTGCCGCTGATCTTCATCCTGGTCTACAGCTTCTGGCTGCGCACGGCGACGGGCGCGGATATCGCCGGCTTTCACCTGGACAACTGGCAAGAGGCGCTGACCGACCGGTTCTACCGCGACATCCTGCTGGGCACACTGAAGATCGCCGCGATCACCACACTGGTCTGCGCGCTGATGGGCTATCCGGCGGCCTATTTCATCGCCCGGTCCCAGGGGAACAAGGCGATCCTGCTGCTGCTTCTGATGCTGCCGTTCTGGATCAGCTACATCATCCGCACGATGTCCTGGATCAACATCCTGGGCGTGTCGGGCGCGTTCAACACCTTCCTGATGTGGACCGGGATCATCGGCGAACCGATCCAGATGCTGTACAACCAGACCACCGTGATCCTGGGCCTGGTGCATTTCCTGCTGCCCTTCATGGTGCTGAACGTCTTCGTGTCGCTGGACGGGATCGACACCAACCTGGAAGACGCCGCCAATTCGCTGGGCGCCACCAGGTGGCAAAGTTTCACCGAGGTCACGCTGCCCCTGTCGCTGCCCGGCCTCGCCGCCGGCGGGCTGCTGTGCTTCGTGCTGGCGGCCGGGACCTACATCACGCCGCTGGTGCTGGGCGGGCCGACGGATGCCATGTTCGCCAACCTCGTGTTCGAGGCGATCATCACGCAGCTGAACTGGCCGCTGGGATCGGCGCTGAGCCTGATGCTGCTGGCCGTGCTGGGCGTGCTGGTGATGGTCTACAACCGCTACCTGGGCATGGCCCAGCTGATGAAGGGGCTGGGGTGATGGGCGGGGTCGGAATGGGCTGGGTGTTGATCCGAAGCTGGGCGATCCTGGTCTATATCTTCATGTTCCTCCCGGTGGCCGTCGTCGTGCTGCTCAGCTTCAACGCCTCGCAATTCGGGGCCTTCCCGATGACCGGCTTTTCGCTGCGCTGGTTCGTGGAACTGGCCCATAACGACGCCATCCTGCGCGCCTTCCGCACCTCGATCATCCTTGGCCTGCTGACGGCCGCGATCTCGACAACCCTGGGTGTCCTGGCCAGCCTCGCGCTGGTCCGCTACCGGGTGCCGGGGGCCAACGCCATTTCCACCCTGCTGATTGCGCCCATCCTGGTGCCCGAGGTGGTTCTGGCCGTCGCGCTGCTGCTGTTCCTCAACTTCCTGGGCATCAACAAGAGCTTCGCGCTGCTGCTCTTCGGCCATGTCATCTTTACCCTGCCCTTCGTGATCCTCGTGGTGCAGGCGCGGCTGGTGTCGATCCGCCGCGACGTGGAAGAAGCCGCGATGAGCCTTGGCGCCTCCCCGATGGAGACGTTTTTCCAGATCACGCTGCCGCTGATGCTGCCGGCGGTTCTGGCCGGGGGGCTGTTCGCCTTCACCATCAGCTTCGATGACATCACCGGTACGCTGTTCTGGAAGCCCGGCGGGGTGGAAACCGTGCCGACCCAGATCTTCGCGATGCTGAGGAATTCGATCAGCCCCGAAATCAATGCGCTTGGCACGGTGATGATCGTGCTGACCGTGGGCCTGCCGCTGCTGGGCGCGGCGCTGGCCCGCAAGATCACCAAGAACAGCGGCGCCTAGAACCGCATCCCCTCAACGATTTGAACAAGATCCGACATGGAGTGGCCCAATGACCAGGAAGATGGACAACACCACCCGATACGAGCGTCTGCTTGACCGCTACCGCAATGGCGACATCGACCGCCGCAGCTTTCTGGGCCTGATCGGCGCGGCGGGGCTGGCCTATGGCGTGCAGACCCCCTTTGCCCGCCAGGCGCTGGCCGCCACCAACGAGGTCCGGTTCGACGGCTGGGGCGGCGTGGTGTCCGAAGCCTTTCGCAAGTACGCCTTCGATCCCTACACGGCCAAGACCGGCATCACCGTGGTCGACGGCACCTTTGGCGGCGGCGACGAATACCTGTCCCGCGTCAAGGCCAGCCAACCGGGCGAATACAACATCGCGCACCTGTCGGGCGTCTTCGACTATGCGCGTTACGCCGGCCTTGGCTTTGCGTCGGAACTGAACGAAGCCAACATCCCCAACCTCGAATTCGTCATCCCCAAGCTGATCGACGTCTACCGCCCGATCACAGACGGCAAGCTGTCCTGCGTGCCCTACGACTACGGCACCACCGGCATCGCCTATAACCGCAAGTACATCTCGGACGAGGAGATGAAGGAAAAGGGCGCCAAGATCCTCATCGACGAGGCCTACAAGGGCAAGATCTCGGGCTGGAGCGACTGGCGCACGCGGATCTGGTTCGGCGCGCTGCAGACCGGGCAGGACCCGAATAACGCCGAGGACATGGACGCCGTCTGGGACGCGATCCGGGCGCATCGCGACCTGTCGCTGAAATACTGGACGTCGGGCGCCGAGCTGATGAGCCTGCTGGCCGAGGAAGAGATCTATGTGACCGAAGGCTGGTCCGGCCGGATCTATGCGCTGCAGGAACAGGGCCACGACATCGGCTACATGGATCCGCCCAACGGCTACGGCTGGCAGGAATGCATGTTCGTGATCAAGGGCTCGCCCATGGAGGCCTGCGAGGAGTTGCTGAACTTCATGCTGGCGCCCGAAACCTCGATCGCCGTGGCCGAAGGGCAGAACTATCCGCCGGCGCTGAACCCCAACAAGGTCGAACTGGGCGACAAGATCCCGACGCTTCCGGCCTTCGACCCCAGCGGGTCGCTGTCGGGCCTGACCTTCGCCAACCCGACTTACTGGAACGGGCACGAAGCCGAATGGTCCAAGACCTTCGGCCGCGTGCAGAAGGGGTATTAAGGCAAGGCGGGCGGGGGCATCGTGCCCCTGCCCGTGATCATGGTCGCGCCACATGTCATTCCCACCGTTGCCCCCAAGGACAATAGCCAGATGAGCTCCGTTTCCCTCAGAAACATCGTGAAGCAGTTCGGCACCTTCACGGCGGTGCACAAGGCCAACCTCGACATCCCCGAGGGCGCCTTTGTCACCCTGCTGGGCCCCTCGGGCTGCGGCAAGACAACGAACCTGCGGATGATCGCGGGCCTGCTGGACCCGACCGAGGGCGAGATCCTGATCGGCGGCAAGCGGGTCAACGACATCCCGATCCACAAGCGCAACCTTGGGATCGTGTTCCAGAATTACGCCCTGTTCCCCCACAAGACCGTGGCCGAGAACGTGGCCTTCGGCCTGAAATACCGCGATATCGCGAAATCCGACATCGCCGGCCGCGTGCAGGCCGCGCTGGACCTTGTGCAACTGCCCCACGTGGGCGACCGGTATCCCAAGGCGCTGTCGGGCGGCCAGCAGCAGCGTATCGCGCTGGCCCGGGCGATCGTGATCCAGCCCGATGTCCTGTTGCTTGACGAACCGCTTTCGGCGCTGGACGCCAACCTGCGCGAAGACATGCGGGTTGAGCTGAAGCGCATCCAGGACCGGATCGGCGTGACCACCGTTTTCGTGACCCACGACCAGTCCGAGGCGCTGGCCATGTCCGACAAGATCGTCGTCATGAGCGCCGGGCGCATCGAACAGGTCGGCACGCCCGAGCAGGTCTATAACACGCCGGCGTCGGAATTCGTGGCGAACTTCCTGGGGGCGTCGAACATCATGGAAGGGCGGTGCGCCTCGGCCGGGCCAAACAGCCTGAGCATCGACACCCCCGTCTTCGGCCCCGTCGAGGTCGCGAAGGCCCGGGCGAACGGGGTCGCCAATGGCCGGGCAAAGCTGGTCCTGCGCGCCGAAAAGCTGACCCTGATGGCGCCCACGGCCGACACCACCGGCATGATCGCGGCCCCCGCCACGGTGGAAACCGTGGATTACCAGGGCCAGACCGTGCGCTATTTCCTGCGGGTGGGCGACCGCCAGCTGCAGGCCATCAACCTGATCGACGAACGCCCCTTTGCCCAGGGGGCCACCGTCACCGCCGCCTTCCGCGCCAAGGATTGCGCGGCCCTTCCCGGAGCCTGAAAGAGCCTGACATGAGCAACCTTTTCTACCAGGGCCGCGGCCGGAAACCCGTGCTGGACCAGGCCCGCGGCGTCTACATGTGGGACACCGACGGCAAGCGTTACCTGGACGGATCGTCGGGCGCCATGGTCTGCAACATCGGCCATTCCGACCCCGACGTCCTGACCGCCATGCAGCGCCAGATGGAGAAATCGACCTTTGGCTACCGCCTGCATTTCGAGACGGAGCCGTCCGAGAAACTGGCCGCGAAGCTGGCGAGCCTGATGCCCGAGCACCTGAACCGGGTGTTTTTCGTGTCCGGCGGGTCCGAGGCGGTGGAAAGTGGCATGAAGATGGCCCGGCAATACGCGGTGGCCACCGGCCAGGGCAGCCGCTGGAAGGTGATCTCGCGCCAGCCCAGCTATCACGGCTGCACCCTTGGGGCGCTTGCGGTGACGGGCTACGCCGCGCTGACCGACCCGTTCGAACCGATGATGCGCATGATGCCCCGCGTGCCTGCGCCCCGCGCCTATCTTGACGGGCTGGACCCGGATGACGAGGCGACCGGCCACCACTATGCCGACATGCTGGAGGCGCAGATCCTCGAGGAAGGCCCCGAAACCGTGCTGGCCTTCATCCTGGAACCCGTCGGCGGCGCGTCGACCGGCGCGCTGGTCCCGCCCAAGGGCTACATGGACCGGATCCGCCAGATCTGTGACCGTCACGGCGTGCTGCTGATCCTTGACGAGGTGATGACGGGCGCCGGGCGGACCGGCAAATTCCTGGGCTGCGACCACTGGGGCACGCGGCCCGATATCGTCGTGATGTCCAAGGGGCTGGGCGCGGGGTACATGCCTTTGGGCGCGATGATCGCGGATGAACGTCTGGTCGAACCGGTTCTGGACGCCGGCGGCTTTGCCCATGGGTTCACCTATGCGGGCAACCCGCTGGCCTGCGCCGCAGGGCTGGCGGTGCTGGGCGTGATGGACAGCAAGGACCTGTGCGCCAATGCCGCCACCATGGGCGACAAGCTGATCGCGCGCCTGCACGGGCTGATGCAGAAGCACGAGATCATCGGCGACGTGCGCGGCAAGGGTCTTTTGACCGCCTTCGAATTCATGTCCGACCGGGATGCCAAAACGCCCCTGCCGCGCGAGCTGAACGCCTATCAGCGCTTTGTCGACATCGCCTATCAGCGCGGGCTGATCGTCTATTCCCGGCGCACCCATGATGGGTATTACGGCGATCACATCCTGGTCTGCCCGCCGCTGATCTGCACCGACGGCCACCTGGACGAGATCATCGATGGTCTCGACGCCGCGCTCACCGACTTCGCGGCGGAAATCGCGCCGCAGATGGCCTGAACCCATGTCGAAGATCCTCATCACCTGCGCCGTCACCGGGTCGATCCACACGCCCACCATGTCGCCGCACCTGCCGATCACGCCGGACCAGATCACCGAACACGCGCTTGGCGCAGCCGAGGCCGGCGCGTCCATCCTGCACCTGCATGCGCGCAATCCGCAGACCGGCCAGCCTTCGGCCAGCGCCGACGATTTCATGGCCTTCCTGCCCCGCATCAAGCAGGCCAGCGATGCCGTGCTGAACATCACCACCGGCGGCAGCGCGGTGATGACGCTGGATGATCGCCTTGCCGCGCCCAAGCGGGCCGAACCCGAGATGTGTTCGCTGAACATGGGCACGATGAACTTCGCGCTTTACCCGGCGGCGACGCGGATCAGCGACTGGCAACACGACTGGGAAAAGCCGTTCCTGGAAGACAGCGACGACCTGGTGTTCAAGAACACCCCCCGCGACATCGCCCGCATCCTGACCGAGATGGGCGAACAACGCGGCGCGCGGTTCGAATTCGAATGCTACGATGTCAGCCACCTGTACATGCTGCGCCATTTCGTCGACCGCGGCATGGTCAAGGCGCCGTTCTTCATCCAGTTCGTCTTTGGCGTGCTGGGGGGCATCGGCGCGGATCCCGAAAACCTCGACCATATGAAGCGGATCGCCGACAAGCTGTTCGGCGACGATTACCAGTTCTCGGTGCTGGCCGCAGGGCGCCACCAGATCCCCTTTGTCACCATGGCAGCCGCCATGGGCGGGCATGTGCGCGTCGGTTTGGAAGACAGCCTGATGATCGCGCGCGGCCAGTTGGCGGAAAGCAACGCCCAGCAGGTCGCCAAGATCCGCCGCATCGTCGAAGAGCTGGGCCGCACGGTTGCCACCCCGGCCGAGGCGCGCGACATGCTGGGCCTGAAGGGTGCAGACAGGACGGCGATCTGATGGAAATGACATTACGCGTGGCAAAGGCTGCGGATGCAGAGGCGCTGAACGACGCGCTGCGCCAGCTATCCGAAACACTTGGCGACGATCATCGCGCCACGGCGGACGATCTGCGGCGGCTGGGCTGGGGCGAAAACCCCGCCTTTCGCGCCATGCTGGCCTGGGCCGACGGCGCGGTGGTGGGCGTGTCGTTCTATTCGCCCTACGTGTCGACCATGCGCGGGATGGCCGGGGTCTATGTCTCCGACCTCTGGACGGCCGAAGTGGTGCGGGGCCAGGGCCTTGGGCCGCGCCTTCTGGCCGAAACGCTGCGGGACGCCGAAGCCGTCTGGGGCGCGCGGTTCCTCAAGCTGGACGTTTATCACACCAACCCGGACGCCCGGCGTTTCTATGACCGGCTGGGATTCCGGCCCGCCGACGACCTGACCAAGATGATACTGGAAGAGGCCGAAAGCACGGCCCTGAAAGGCGAGACATGAAAGCCGTTCTCGACGACCGCCAGCGGGTCCACGACCCGCAGCATTTCATGGCCAACGGGGCGCTGTTGCCCAATCCCGAACAGCCGCGCCGGGTCGATATCCTGACCGCCGGGGCGCAGGCCGCCGGATGCACTTTCCAGGCGCCGGACGACGCGGGCCTTGGCCCCATCGCGGCGCTGCATTCGGCCGAATATCTGACGTTCCTGGAAACCATCTACCCCCGCTGGCAGCGTATCGACGGCGCCGGCGCCGAGGTCATTCCCAACATCCATCCCGCCAACCGCACCGACGCCTACCCGAAATCCGCCGTGGGCCAGGCCGGGTTCCACCAGGCCGACACCGCCTGCCCCATCGCCGAAGGCACGTGGGAAGCCGCCTATTGGTCCGCCCAGACCGCCATCACCGGCGCCGACCTGATCAAGGGCGGCGAGCGCGCCGCCTATGCCCTGTCGCGTCCGCCGGGGCACCATGCCTTCGGGGACCTGGCGGGCGGCTTCTGCTTTCTCAACAACTCCGGTATCGCCGCCGAACGGCTGCGCGCAGCCGGCCTGCGTCCGGCCATCGTCGATGTGGACGTGCACCATGGCAACGGCACGCAAGGCATCTTCTATGACCGCGACGACGTGCTGACCGTGTCGATCCATGCCGACCCGGCGCGGTTCTACCCGTTCTTCTGGGGCCATGCGCAGGAACGCGGGCAAGGCCGGGGGCTGGGTTGCAACCTGAACCTGCCGCTGCCGCGCGGCACTGGCGATGACGACTACCTTGCGACACTGAACACCGCGCTGCAACGCGTCCACAGCTTCGGCGCCGACGCGATCGTCGTGGCGCTTGGGCTCGACGCGTCCATCGACGATCCGTTCCAGGGGCTTGCCGTCACGCAGGACGGGTTCGCGCGCATCGGCGCCGCCTTCGCCGCGACGGGTCTGCCAGTGCTGTTCGTGCAGGAAGGCGGCTATGTCTCGGACACGCTGGGCGCCAACCTGACCCGCGTCCTGGCCGGCTTCCAGGAGGCCGCATGACCCGCCCCGACGTCATCGTCATCGGCGGCGGTATCGCCGGGGTCAGCGCGGGCGCCCACCTGGCCGCGCAGATGTCGGTCCTGCTGCTCGAGGCGGAACCGCGGCTGGGCTATCATTCCACCGGCCGGTCGGCCGCGATCTTCATCCGCAATTACGGCAATGCCACCCTGCGCGCGCTGAACGCCGCCGCCGAACCCTTCTTCGACGCGCCGGACGGCGTGTCGGATCGGTCCCTGCTGTCGCCCCGCGGCGAAATGCTGGTGGCGACGGGGGATGAGACGGACGCGCTGGCCGATTACACCGCCGGCGCGGATGGCATCGAAACGCTGACGCCGGACCAGGCGGTGGAACTGGTGCCGATCCTGCGCCGCGACCGGATCGTGGCGGCGGCCATCGAATGGGACGCCCGCGACATCGACGTGGACCGCATGCTGGCCGGCTACACCCGGCTGCTGAAGACGCGCGGCGGTCGGATCCAGACCGGCGCGCGCATCCGGGGCCTCACCCGCCGGAACGGCACCTGGCACCTGCAGACCGACCAGGGCGAGTTCGAGGCGCCCCTGATCGTCAACGCCGCCGGCGCCTGGGCCGGCACGCTGGCCGCCATGGCCGGCGCCTTGCCGATCGCGCTGTCCCCGCTGCGCCGCTCTGCCGCGATCCTGCCCGCGCCCGAGGGCCACGACGTCCGCAACTGGCCCCTTTTCGCCGCCGCGGCAGAGGGGTGGTACGCCAAGCCCGAGGCCGGCAAGCTGATGGTCAGCCCTGCCGACGAAGACCCGGTCGAACCGCACGACGCCTGGCCGGACGACATGGTCCTGGCCGAAGGACTGCACCGCTACGAACAGGCGGTCACCGTGCCGGTGACCCGGGTCGAAACCGCCTGGGCCGGGCTGCGCACCTTTGCGGCGGACCGAAGCCCGGTGGTGGGGTTCGACCCGCAAGCCGATGGGTTCTTCTGGCTGGCCGGACAGGGCGGCTATGGCGTCCAGACAGCGCCCGCGCTGGCGCGATTGACCGAAAACCTGGTGTCGGGACAGGCCCCCGCCCTGCCCCTGGAGGTGATCCGCGCGGTGGCGCCGGACCGGCTGGTCTGACCCGATCGCGGCCCACGCAGCGCATCGCAATGCCTGCCGGGAAAGGCCGTCCCGGATCTGTGATCAGGTGTTGAACCGCATCGCCTGACCGGGACTGAAAGGACGACATGCCATTTGGCAGAGGTCAGGGCGCAGGCGGCCCTGGATCCCTTTCGCGAAGCACCGGTGAAAGCCGCGCTGGCCAAGACGCGCGACCATGTTCAGCGGCTGGAAATGCACCACGATCGAAAACCCGGCCTTCATGGCGGTTATCTATCCGCAGTTCCGGTGTGCCGGCGCCAACTGCACCCCGAACGGGCAAGGGGTCATGTGCCGTGTGACCGTCCTGGGCTGACGCACCAGGCAAGTCCTGATCGCGCAGCCATTGAATTCCGTGAAGACCGAGGCCGGCGTCGCAATGCCGAAGGCCGCCGCCAGAGAGGACACCAATGCTGTGGCTTGAATAATGTAGTTTGGCTCGACGGAAAGCTGGTCGAAAATCCAGGACCAAGTCTCTCGGCGAAGCCCCAACATGCAAAAGCGCCCCGGAGGGCGCCTTGCAGCATATATTGGTTGCGGGAGTAGGATTTGAACCTACGACCTTCAGGTTATGAGCCTGACGAGCTACCGGGCTGCTCCATCCCGCGCCAATGAGGTGTACTTATTTCTCCCACCGGGGAAGCACAAGGGCCAAGCGACAGAAATACGAACAAGATCCGCCGCCATCCGAAGGGGATGTTACATGTCCCAGTAATCGCGGATCCACGGCGCCGGCATACCATAGTCCTGCAGGGTCCGGGGCCGGCGGTCATTCTTCCACCAATAGCGCAGGTATTCGCGCGGTGTCATGACCGGCATATCCTCGTTCCGGCGTCCTTCGATCGCCTCGGGCGGGTTCGGCCCGCCGGCAAAGAT
This sequence comes from Marinibacterium anthonyi, assembly GCA_003217735.2. Classification (GTDB taxonomy): domain Bacteria; phylum Pseudomonadota; class Alphaproteobacteria; order Rhodobacterales; family Rhodobacteraceae; genus Marinibacterium; species Marinibacterium anthonyi. The sequence continues at coordinate 4,824,109 of CP031585.1, forward strand.
CACCACCCGGGCGCCCTTTGGGATCCGCGGCGGCTTGAAGAAGTTCAGCGGCATCTTCGGGATGCATTCGATCCGGAAATGGCGCACCCAGGCCCGGGGCCAGAACTTTGGCCGGGTCGGTGCGTTCTTGGTGACGAAATGCTGTTCATAGCGGTACTTGTCCGCCATGCCCTGCGGGTCCGAGGCATAGAGATCCTGCAGCGGCGCCAGCTTGCCCACCGGTGCGCGATAGATTGACGACTGTCCCAGGCGGTTCAGCGGCCGCGCCACGTTCCAGGCCATGACCAGGTCGTCCGGATCGCCGTAGTCAAAGAACGGATCCAGCGAATCCACCACGATCAAGTCCAGGTCGAGAAACAGGAAGTTCCCGGTCAGATCCGCCAGCTGCGGCGCCCAAAGGCGCGCCTTCTGCCATTTGCCGGGGGTGTTTTCCGGGATCTTGCCGGGCATCGGCGGCAGCTCATGGCATTCGACTTCCGGGCGCACGCCCTCGGTCACGTCGGTGAAGCAGAGGAACCGGAAGGGCGGCGTGATGTTCTGGGCCACCATGGCGTAAAGCCGGTTGATATAGGGTGCACCGTAAACCGTGCCCCAGTTGATGCAGATGACCTGCTTGACCTTGGCGTCTGTCATTTCGCCCCATCCGTCCGAAGTTCATGTGTGCGCGCCAGCCCGTCCAGGGCCGCCAATACGGCGGGTCCCTGCCCTGTCGGATCGGGATGGACCGGCCTGTCGCGGTTGTCCGCCAATCTGTCGCAAGGACCTGCCACTGTCCACCCGATGCCACCGTCGGATCATGAAACGAAGCCGGGGACATGATAGAATATCCCGACAGAGGAGATTCCCGGGATGGCGGACGTGGTGACGGTACTGGTCGGGACGACCAAGGGCGTATTCCTGATCGATGGCGATGCCGACCGGACAGGCTGGTCACTGCGTGGCCCGTTCTGCGATCTCTGGCCCATAAACCACGTGGTCGGCGACCCGGAAACGGGCCGCATCTGGGCCGGGGGCGGCGGCGACTGGAATGGCGCGGGTGTCTGGCGCAGCACGGATGACGGGCAAAGCTGGACCCTGGCCAAGCTGGCCGACGGGCAGCAGGACGACTGGGCCCGCAACGATCCCGACGTGGCCCGGATGTTCGCCATGACGCCCGGGGATCCGGCTCCGCACACCGGCGAAATCGTTAACATCTGGTCGCTGGGCTATGCTCATGGCACCATATACGCCGGTGCAAAACCCGCCACGCTGTTCGCCAGCCGCGACGGCGGAACCGGGTGGAGCCGTGTCGACGGGCTGACCAATGATCCTTCGCGCGAAAGCTGGGAGCCGGGAGGCGCCGGTTTGACCCTGCACACGATCGTCGCGCATCCGCGCGAGGCCGGGAAACTCTGGGTCGGAATCTCGGCCGCCGGAGTATTCGCGACGGAAGATGGAGGCGCAACCTGGGACCGGCGGAACCGGCGGGACAACAGCTGCGGCCACCTGCACCTGGATCACCCGGCGGCCGGGTCAGACACCGAGGTCGGCATGTGCGTGCACAACATGGTCCGCGCCTCGGGCGAGGACGGGGACCTGTTGTATCAGCAGAACCACCACGGCGTGCTGCGCAGCGCGGATGGCGGGCGCAGTTGGGTGGACGTGACCAAGGGGCTGCCATCGACTTTCGGCTTTCCGATCTGCGTTCATCCGCAGGACCCGGCGACCGCCTGGACGATCCCGCTGAACGGCGACAGCATCGGGCGCTTCCCGCCGGAAGCCAGCGCCGCCGTCTGGCGCACCAGAGACGGCGGCGAGACCTGGGAGGCAATGCGCGACGGGCTGCCCGGGGCGAACTGCTTTTTCACCGTGCTGCGCCAGGCCATGGCCACCGACCGCCACGACACGGCCGGGGTCTATTTCGGCACGAATTCCGGATCGGTCTTTGCCTCCAACGACGAAGGCGACAGCTGGACCGAAATCGCCCGCCATCTGCCGACGGTGCTGAGCATCGAGACGATGCAGCGACCTGGCTGATCGCCCTGCAAATCACTGCCGCCCCAGGGGGATGCCTCCCCAGCATGTGCCAGCTTATGGTTCTTTATAGGATCGCATGCGTTGTCTTGCCGATTGCTCCGGCCCGGTTCGCGGCCGGCGCGTCACGACATCGGGCGTTCCTTGCGGTTCGGAACGCCATCGCCTGCGTGTCCGGGAAAACGGGGGGCAAGACCGATCCTGCGCATTCTCGGGCTTCTGCATGGCGGAAATTATGGCCGCGTAACAGCGCCACTGCCCGCGATGTGCCTGATCTGGGCGGACATCGCAGCGTGCACGGTGATGGCCGCATGCAACCCGATCGGCAGTGTCACGTGGCTTCAGGTCGTTGCGCTTGGGCTGGCTGCTCAGGCAGACGCGCATCGACGGAGTTGTAACGCGATGATGGCTTGGGCTGCGTGGGGTCGCGAGCAGAAGTTCGGTCTGCTGGCGAGCCGAGGCGCAGAGTGCGTGGGAATGGCGCTGTCGCGAACGACGAAAGCCGCCCTGTTGGGCGGCTTTGTATCGTTTCTTTGTCATCATATCAGAGAGAATTGGATATTCGCTAGGTCTGGCGGTGAGCTACTCTCCCACGTCTTGAGACGCAGTACCATTGCCGCGGCGGCACTTAACTTCCGGGTTCGGGAAGGGACCGGGTGTTTTGCTCGCGCTATGGCCACCAGACCGAGGGAATACCCACGTCGCGCTTGCCGCGACGGGTGCGAGGCAGCGTCTTTTGCTTGCAAAAGGCGCGTTCGCACACCCAGTCATGCCAGGCGCGACGGGAGACGATGCTGTGATCGTCTCTCTTCATATCAACGTGTTGTTCAAGCAAGCATGCTTTTTGGTGAGGTCATGTCTGTCTTTTTCTAGATCAAATCAAGCCTATCGGGCCATTAGTACCGGTCAGCTGAACGTATCGCTACGCTTACACCTCCGGCCTATCGACGTGGTGGTCTACCACGGCCCTCAGGGAGACCTTGTTTTGAGGGGGGCTTCCCGCTTAGATGCCTTCAGCGGTTATCCTGTCCGATCATAGCTACCCAGCACTGCTATTGGCATAACAACTGGTCCACCAGTGGATCGTTCACCCCGGTCCTCTCGTACTAGGGGCAACTCCTCTCAAGTCTCCTACACCCACGGCAGATAGGGACCGAACTGTCTCACGACGTTCTAAACCCAGCTCACGTACCTCTTTAAACGGCGAACAGCCGTACCCTTGGGACCTGCTCCAGCCCCAGGATGAGATGAGCCGACATCGAGGTGCCAAACACTGCCGTCGATATGGACTCTTGGGCAGTATCAGCCTGTTATCCCCGGCGTACCTTTTATCCGTTGAGCGATGGCCCTCCCACTTGGGACCACCGGATCACTATGGCCGTCTTTCGACTCTGCTCGACTTGTCAGTCTTGCAGTCAGGCTGGCTTCTGCCATTGCACTCAACGAGCGATTTCCGACCGCTCTGAGCCAACCTTCGCGCGCCTCCGTTACGCTTTAGGAGGCGACCGCCCCAGTCAAACTACCCACCACAGAAGGTCCCGGACCCGGATAACGGGCCGCGGTTAGACAACAAGAATGCGAAGGGTGGTATCTCAAGGGTGACTCCACAGAAACTGGCGTTCCTGCTTCAAAGTCTACCACCTATCCTGCACATCCCAGTCCTGTTGCCAGTCTGAAGTTGTAGTAAAGGTGCACGGGGTCTTTCCGTCTAACCGCGGGAAGCCTGCATCTTGACAGGCAATTCAATTTCGCTGAGTCGATGTTGGAGACAGCGGGGAAGTCGTTACGCCATTCGTGCAGGTCGGAACTTACCCGACAAGGAATTTCGCTACCTTAGGACCGTTATAGTTACGGCCGCCGTTTACCTGGGCTTCAATTCAGAGCTCTCACCCCTCCTTTTAACCTTCAGGCACCGGGCAGGCGTCAGACCCTATACGTCGTCTTGCGACTTCGCAGAGCCCTGTGTTTTTAATAAACAGTCGCCACCCCCTGGTTTGTGCCCCCGGCACTCTTGTACCGGGCCTCCTTCTCGCGAACTTACGGAGGTATTTTGCCGAGTTCCTTCAACATCGTTCTCTCAAGCGCCTTGGTATGCTCTACCAGTCCACCTGTGTCGGTTTAGGGTACGGTCTGATGGAGGGCTATTTCCAGGAACTGTCTTGGATACGCTCCAATCCGATAAGGAACGTACGCCGCCACAATCCGTCACATCCTCCTGGCCCACGAATATTAACGTGGTTCCCATCGTCTACGCATTTCTGCCTCGACTTAGGGGCCGGCTTACCCTGCTCAGATTAGCTTTAAGCAGGAACCCTTGGACTTTCGGCGAGAGTGTCTCTCACACTCTTTGTCGCTACTCATGTCATCATTCTCGCTAGTGATCTCTCCACCGGATGGCTCACGCCCCGGCTTCATCGAAAGCCTCGCGTCTCCAATGCGGGCGAACCCGCTAAGGAGACATGAGACTATGTCACACTACGCTCTGCTACCATGCCTTACGGCATCCTCAGCTTCGGCTCATGGCTTGAGCCCCGTTACATCTTCGCCGCAGGACAACTTATTTAGACCAGTGAGCTGTTACGCTATCTTTAAAGGATGGCTGCTTCTAAGCCAACCTCCTGGTTGTTTTGGTCGTCCCACCTGCTTTCCCACTTAGCCATGAATTAGGGGCCTTAGCTGGAGGTCAGGGTTGTTTCCCTCTCCACTACGGGCGTTAGCACCCGCAGTGTGTCTGCCATCTAGTACTCCCGGGTATTCGGAGTTTGGTTAGGATCAGTAAGCCTGTGGGGCCCCATTACCCATCCAGTGCTCTACCCCCCGGGGTATTCGGATGACGCTCTACCTAAATAGATTTCGCAGAGAACCAGCTATCTCCGAGTTTGATTGGCCTTTCACCCCTAGGCACACCTCATCCCGACCTTTTTCAACAGGTGTGGGTTCGGACCTCCAGTTGGTGTTACCCAACCTTCATCCTGGACATGCCTAGATCACTCGGTTTCGGGTCTGATCCCACGAACTCGACGCCCTATTAAGACTCGCTTTCGCTGCGCCTACACCTATCGGCTTAAGCTTGCACGTGAGACCAAGTCGATGACCCATTATACAAAAGGTACGCCGTCAGCCTTGCGGCCTCCGACTGATTGTAGGCGTTCGGTTTCAGGAACTGTTTCACTCCCCTCGTCGGGGTGCTTTTCACCTTTCCCTCACGGTACTGGTTCACTATCGGTCAGCAAGGAGTACTTAGCCTTCGAGGGTGGTCCCCCGATCTTCAGACAGGATTTCACGTGTCCCGCCCTACTTAATACGTCCCATCGAGCTTCGAATACGGGGCTATCACCCGCTATGGCCACGCTTCCCAACGTGTTCTTCTCACTCTCAAGGCTCGGCTGGTCCCCGTTCGCTCGCCGCTACTAGGGGAGTATCATATTGATTTCCTTTCCTCCGGGTACTTAGATGTTTCAGTTCCCCGGGTTCGCTCTTCAAACCCTATGTATTCAGGTAAGAAGTACCTGGTTAAGCCCATTATAAGCTGCCCGCCGACCGAAGCCGGTGGCAATTATAACGAACTTTCAGGTGGGTTGCCCCATTCGGAGATCCATGGATCAAAGCTTATTCTCAGCTCCCCATGGCTTATCGCAGAGTATCACGTCCTTCATCGCCTCTTGCTGCCAAGGCATTCACCAAACGCCCTTCTCGCGCTTGATTTGATCCAGAAAGAGACAGACACTTCGTAATGCCCTGCCACTTCGTTACCTGAGCGCGATGAACGCTCTCAAGTAACCGGCAGAACTGAATGTCTATCGTGGTCATAAGGGAAGCTGGTAACAACCCTGACCTCTGTTTCCAGACCAAAAAGCATACTATCCCAGATCCATCACT